>JAVLBR010000001.1:10874-144881 GCA_031581125.1 Schleiferiaceae bacterium
ATATTCCTGGCGGCTGGCTTGGGCATCATCTACTTTGTGCACCGGGTTCCCTACGCCCAGCTGGGCAACGGCTCCGTTCCCATCTTCTTTATTGTTTTGGCCCTGCTCATTTACACGCTTTTGTTTGGCGTGAATATTTCCAATGCCGCCCGCTGGGTACGGATCCCCAATACCGGCTTCACCTTCCAACCCTCCGCCCTGGCCTACGTGGTACTTCCCCTGTTCCTAGCCCGGAACGTCCTTAGGATAAAACCGGAAAAGCGCCGCTCTTTCCGGAGAAGTTTTGTGGAATTGATCGCGCCTATTTTGGCTACGGCGGCCTTCATAGCGCCCTCCAACTTAAGTACCGCCTTACTGATCACCGTCCTGAGCATGGGGGTACTGGTGATGGGAGGCTATCCGCTAAAATTCATCTTGGCTCTGCTGGGAATAGCGGTTGGTGTATTTGGCCTCTACTTGCTGCTCATCATGGCAAGGCCCGATACTCAGAACCGCCTGGCCACCTGGGAGGCGCGTATAAGCCAGCATTTTGGGGATGGCCCCGAACAGTACCAGGTCAAAAAGGCCAAAATGGCCATCGCCCAGGGTGGCCTCCTGGGCAAGGGGCCCGGCAAAAGCGCCCACAAAAACTTCCTCCCGCAGTCGCAAAGCGACTTTATCTACGCCGTCATTATTGAAGAATACGGCATTCTTCTGGGCGGCCTCGTGCTCATAGGCCTCTACCTCATGCTCCTGATCCGCTGCGCCGTGATAGCCAGTAATGCCCCCACCCGCTTCGGTACCCTGGCCGCCTTTGCCATGGGTTTTGTGCTGGCCATTCAGGCCTTTGTAAACCTGGCTGTAGCCGTTAACCTCGTCCCCGTCACCGGGCAAACCCTCCCACTCCTCAGTGCCGGTGGCTCCAGCATCCTTACCACCTGCCTGGCCCTGGGCGTAGTCCTCAGCGTAAGCCGGCAGCTTGCCAGCCCGGAAGCCATTTCTGAAGAAGCGGAAGCCCCTTCAGAGGAGGCCTTCGGCCAAATGAATCCTTCCCAACCGGAAAAAGCCCCCACCCCATGAATAATTGGAAGGTCATTATAAGCGGTGGTGGCACCGGCGGCCATTTATTCCCGGCCCTGGCCATAGCAGATGCCTTGCGCGCCCGGCACCCCCAGGCCCAAATTCACTTCGTAGGCGCCCGCGGCCGGATGGAAATGCAGCGGGTTCCCCAATCAGGCTACCCCATCTATGGCCTGTGGATAAGCGGGATCCAGCGCTCCCTAAGCCGGCGGAATCTTCTTTTTCCCTTCAAGTTGGTACACAGCCTTTATCAAAGCTGGCGAATCCTGCGCCGACACCGGCCGCAGGTGGTTATCGGCACGGGCGGCTACGCCAGCGGACCGCTGGTGTTCATGGCCAGCCGGATGGGCATTCCCAGTTTGCTACAGGAACAGAACTCCTATCCGGGCATCACCAATCGCTGGCTGGCCGGCCGGGCAGCCCGCATTTGCGTGGCTTACCGCGGTATGGAGCGCTTCTTCCCCGCCGAGCGGCTTCGCCTCACGGGCAACCCTATCCGCCGGGATCTATGTGATCCGGGCCCCGATGGACCTACCGCCCGAAAAACATTTGGCCTACGGCCGCAAAACAAAACCCTGCTGGTCCTGGGCGGAAGCCTGGGCGCCCGCCGCATTAATGAACTGGTGGAGGCTTGCCTGCCCGCCTGGCAAGCAGAAAAGATTAACGTAATATGGCAATGCGGAAAGCTGTACGGAGCGGCCCTACGGAGCCGGCACACTAGTGACCAAAGCCTCCACCTGAGCGAATTTTTGGAGGACATGCCTACCGCCTTTGCTGCGGCCCACCTGGTGGTAAGCCGGGCCGGTGCCGGCACCCTTTCTGAACTTGCTGTGGTGGCCAAACCGGCTATCCTTGTCCCTTCGCCCAACGTAGCGGAAGACCACCAAACCCATAACGCCCGGGCCCTGGAAAAAGCCGGTGGGGCCGTATGCTTTCCCGAAACCGAAGACCCGGAGACCCTGAAAAAGATAAGCCTCGAATTGCTAAAAGACGAGGACCGGCAGGCGGCCATGCAGGCCAGCCTGCAGCAGGTAGCCAAGCCCCAGGCCACGGAAGCCATCGTAGCAGAAATCGAAAAAATTCGCGCGGATGCTGGCTTATAAAAACATATATCTGCTGGGTATAGGCGGTATAGGCATGAGCGGCCTGGCGCGCTACTTTAAAGCGCAGGGCCGGCGGGTGGCCGGTTATGACCGCGTGCGGAGCCCCCTCTGCCAAACCCTGGAAAAAGAAGGCCTTAAGCTGCATTATGCAGACGATCCCCGGCTTATTCCCGCCCAGTGGAAAGCGGATGATACCCTGGTGATCTATACCCCGGCCATCCCGGCAGACCTGGCGGAATTAAAACATCTAACCGAAAACGGTTTTCGGATCGAAAAACGATCGGCCGTGCTGGGAGCCATCGCTGCGGCGCATCGTACCCTGGCCATAGCCGGTACCCACGGCAAAACCACCACCTCGGCCATGCTGGGCCACCTGCTGCGCCAGGGCGGCCTATCCAGTACGGCATTTCTGGGCGGCATAAGCGTGAATTATCAAACCAACTTTTGGAGCGAGGAAAACAGCCGCTTTTTGGTAGCGGAAGCAGATGAATTTGACCGTAGCTTCCACACCCTTCAACCCTGGGGCGCGGCCATTACCGCTGTGGACGCGGATCATCTGGACGTGTACGGCAGCGCGGAAGCGCTGCGGGAAGCCTTTGGTGCTTTTGCAGAGACCGTGCAGGGCCCCCTTTTGATCCGAGAAGGACTGCCCCTAAAAGGCGGTATTCGGTATGGCTTCCGCCCAGACAGCCCCTATCATGCCCGCCGAATCCGGATTGAGAATCACGCCTACTATTTTGACCTTCATTACCCCGGGGGCATTCTGCCCGCAGTACGATGCGGTTTACCGGGTCGATACAACGTGGAAAACGCCGTAGCAGCCGCAGCTCTGGCGCTCCAGGCGGGTCTTTCGTCCGGAGCGGTAAAAGCAGGCCTGGCCAGCTTCCAGGGCGTGCGCCGGCGTTTTGAATACCACGTAGACCGCCCGGAAACCGTGTACATAGACGACTACGCTCATCATCCCCGGGAACTTCGGGCTCTGGCCGAGTCGGTTCGGGAACTCTACCCCCACCGCCGCCTTACCGCTGTTTTCCAACCCCATCTGTACAGCCGCACCCGTGATTTTATGGATGGTTTTGCCGAGGCACTGCGGCATTTTGACCAGCTTTATTTACTAAACATTTACCCGGCCCGGGAGCGGCCCATCCCGGGCATCACCAGCGAAGCTCTCCTGGCGCGCATACCCATGGAAAAAAAGGCCCTGGTGGAGCGCGAAGAACTCTTGCAGACCCTGCAGCAAAAGCCCCCCGAACTGCTCCTTACCATCGGCGCAGGCGATATCGATCAATTGGTGCAACCTATTAAAATGGCTCTATTGCGATGAAAAGAGGCTGGCTACTTTTAGCGACCGGGGCCGCTGCCCTTTTTATGCTGATGCTGATGAGCTTCGGGCAGCGCCGCTATGCCCGCATTCCCTGGCAGCAAACCCAGCTCTACTGGGAAAACGCGCCTAAACAGACCTTTCTCACCGGCCGTCAGGTTCGGGAGGCCGTTGGCCAAATGTACCCTAGCCTTGAAGGAAAATTGCTGGAAGAAATTAACATGGCCCTGTTGGAAGAAAAACTTGAAAATCACCCCAGTATAAAGCGCATAGAGGTATTTTCGAAATTAGAAGGAAAACTATGCATTCGCATTTGGCAACATCAGCCCCTGGCGCGGGTCCACAGCCAAGACCAGCGGTACTACCTCCTGGAAGGTGGCGAGCACATGCCGCTCAGCCCGCACTATGCCGCGCAAGTGCCCCTGGTAACCGGCGCCTTGCCGGACAGCCTGCACCGGCCCATGGCGCAGCTTATTTCCCACCTTCGAAACGATTCCTTTTACCAGGATTTTTTTACCGGCCTACACCTGGAAAATCCTCAAGATATCCGGCTCTATCCCAGCGATTTTTCGCACCGCATTTACTTGGGCAGCCTACAAGCCTATCCCGAAAAACTGGAAAAGTTGCACCTCTTTTACCAAACGGTATATCCCCCCTCCACGCCAAAAGATATCGAAAGCATAGACCTGCGTTACGATGACCAGGTGGTGTGCCAATAAAAACAAACCCCTCCCATGGAAGCAAACGAAGAAAACAAACAGCCGCTAGCCGTAGGACTAGACATAGGCACTACCAAAATCGTAGCCCTGGTAGGCCGCTTCAACGAGCATAGTAAGATGGAAGTGCTGGGCATGGGCAAGGCACGCAGCATGGGCGTACACCGCGGGGTGGTAAGCAATATCACCCAAACCATAGAATCCATTAAGCAAGCCATAGATGAAGCCGCCAATCAAAGTGGGCACAGCATAGACCAGGTAGTGGTGGGCATAGCAGGTCAGCACATCAAAAGCCTCCAGCACAGCGATTACATCAACCGGAGCAACCCCGACGAGGTGATCCTGGATAGCGACTTGAAGGAGCTTATCGATAACGTGAATAACCTGGTGATGCGCCCCGGCGAGAAGATCATCCACGTTTTGCCCCAAGAGTTCAAGGTAGACGGGCAAACGGAAATAAAGGAGCCCCGCGGCATGTATGGCAGCCGGCTGGAGGCCAGCTTCCACATCGTAGTGGGCCAGGTAAGCTCTATCAAAAATATAGCACGCTGCGTGACCAATAGCGGTCTGAAACTGAGTGAGATCACCCTGGAACCCCTGGCCAGCGCCGAAGCGGTTTTAAGTACAGAAGAAAAAGAAGCCGGGGTAGTGCTGGTAGACATCGGCGGCGGCACCACAGACGTAGCCATCTTTAAAGACGGCATCATCCGGCATACGGCCGTCATCCCCTTTGGGGGCAACGTAATTACCGAAGATATTAAAGAAGGTTGCTCCATCATCGAAAAACAGGCCGAACTCCTTAAAATAAAATTTGGCTCTGCCTGGCCCGGAGAAAACAAGGAAAATGAAATCGTGAGCATTCCCGGACTACGCGGACGCGACCCCAAGGAAATTTCCATGAAAATGCTCAGCAAGATTATCCACGCCCGCGTGGTGGAAATCATAGAGCAGGTGTATCAAGAAATTAAAAACTACGGCCACGAGGAAACCAAGCGCAAGCTCATCGCCGGCATCGTACTTACCGGCGGCGGCAGCCAGCTCAAGCACATTAAGCAACTGGTAGAGTACGTCACCGGCATGGATACCCGCATAGGCTATCCCAACGAGCACCTGGCCAGCCACAGCGATGAGGAGTATACCACGCCGGCTTACGCTACCGCGGTAGGTTTGGTTCTCAAAGGCCTGCAACCTGCCAAAGAAGCCTACCAGGAATCCACCCCGCGTGGAACGGAAGAAACGGTGGAAAACCTGGGCGCCGAAGAACAGAAAACCACTCCGGAAAAACCGCAGCCGGAGCAAGAAGAGCCGCGATTTGAAGAAAAAGACGAGGAAGCACCGGAACGCTTACCCCGGACCAACATTTTCTCCAATTGGACGGAAAAACTGCGCAAATTTTTGAACGAAGATCTCTAAAACAGCCCTTATGACCGACGAAAGCAACCTGAAAGACGACCTGCAATTTGACCTCCCGAAAAACCAATCTTCCGTGATTAAGGTAATCGGGGTAGGCGGTGGTGGCAGCAACGCTGTCAACTACATGTTTCAGCAGGGCATTCAGCACGTGGACTTTGTGGTGAGCAATACCGACTCCCAGGCCCTGGAAAATAGCCCAGTACCGAAAAAAGTACAATTGGGCGTTACCCTTACGGAAGGGCTCGGCGCGGGTGCCAACCCCGAAGTAGGAGAGCAAGCGGCCAAAGAAAGCCTGGATGAGATCCACGAGCTACTGCGCACCAATACCAAAATGGTATTCATTACCGCAGGCATGGGCGGTGGTACCGGAACGGGCGCCGCGCCTATCATTGCCAAGGCGGCCAAGGACATGGGTATCCTCACCGTAGGCATCGTAACCATTCCCTTTATTTTTGAAGGCACCCCTCGCCGTAAGCAAGCAGAAAAAGGAGTAGATACCCTGCGGGAAAACGTAGACTCGCTGGTGGTTATCAACAACAACAAGCTGCGCGAAGTGTACGGCAACCTGGGCTTCAAGGCCGGATTTGCGAAAGCAGATGAGGTACTGGCTACGGCGGCCCGAGGGATAGCCGAAGTTATCACCCACCATTACACTGCCAATATCGATCTACGGGATGCCAAAACCGTTCTGGCCAATTCCGGAACGGCCATCATGGGCGCTGCCCAGGCCCAGGGAGAAGATCGCTCTACCGAAGCCATCAGTGCAGCGCTGGACTCGCCGCTCCTCAACGACAACCATATCCGCGGCGCTCAGAATGTGCTGCTCCTCATCGTATCAGGGGAAGAGGAGATCACCATTGATGAAATAGGCGAAATCAACGATTTTATTCAACGGGAAGCCGGGGGCGACGCCAATATAATAATGGGCATAGGCGAAGATGCCTCCCTGGGCAATGAAGTAGCCGTAACGGTGGTGGCCACGGGCTTCAACCCGGAGCAACAGCGCCAAACCATCGGCCGCAGTCCCGAAAAGGTAGTCCACACCCTGGAAGACGACCAGGCGGTGAGCGCTTCCGTTTACAATAAACCCCTTCAAATAGAGGAAGAGGAAGATGATCAGGTAGTGGACCAGGCCATAGCGGAGGCCGAGGAAGCCAAGAAGGAACGTGAAAAAGCCTCCCAACCGCAACTCTTTGACTGGGAGCAAGAACAGGACAAGGAGGCTTCCGCCCCTTCCAAAACGGATGCGCCTCTTCCCCGGGAAGATCAGGACGTGCCCCCTTCCAACCAGAGCAATAAGCCCCACAACCCCTCAGAAGCCCCTCCGGAAGAAGACCAAAAGCCCGAAACGCCCGCAGAACACCCCATCTTTGAGGTAGGTGCTCCGGTAAGTGATACGCCCATGGATGACCAAGTGGCGGAAGAACCTAGCGCCTACTCCCCCGATGAAGAGGAGGCCACAACCTCCCAGCCATCGCAAGGACAAAATCAAGGGGAACAGGAGACGCCCCGAGAAGATACTGTGAAGCGCTTTTCCCTGGAGGACTATGAAAACCTCCGGGAAGAGCTGGAAGGATCAGCACCCACCGCTCAAAAGAAAGGCGAGGAGCCCGTGGGGCGCAAAGAAGACCCTTCTACTCAGCTAGAAATCCGCAAGGAAAACCAGGCCCAAGAACAAGCCGAGCCCAGCCGGCGATCCGCCGTGGATCCTACGGAGCTCCCCATTTCCGAAAGCCGCCAGCAGCGGGCGGAAGAGCGGCGCTCCCGGTTGCGGTCCTTTAATCATCGCTTTCAAACTCACCGCGACCAGCTGGCGGAAAACGAAAAAGAGCCGGCTTACAAACGCCAGGGCATCGATCTGGACGCGAGTAGACCCAGCCAAAAGAATGCCCACAGCCGCTATGAGATAGACGATTCTGAAGAAGGCCCCGACATCCGCAGCAACAATAGTTTCCTGCACGATAACGTAGATTAAGCTTTAGGTCGCCCTGGCCTCAAACGGGCCATAAACCAAAAAGCCCGGGATACCTATTCATTTATGGGCATCCCGGGCTATCTTTGTAAAGAAAATTCCAAGTTATGGCTGCATTAGAAAAGCAAGTGGTAGAAAAGATGAAAACGGCCATGCGCGCCAAGGATAAAGACAAACTGGAGGCCCTGCGCAGCATTAAATCGGCCATCCTCTCTGCCAAAACTGAAAAAGGGGCCCAAGACGAGCTCAGTGAAGACCAAGAGCTGAAGCTCCTGCAAAAACTGCAAAAGCAACGCAAAGACGCCCTGGAAGTATTCCAGCAGCAAAACCGCCAAGAGCTGGCCGAAACGGAGCAGAAACAGCTGGAAGTGATTGAACTCTTCCTGCCTCAACCCCTCACGGCCGAAGAATTAAAAGCCAAACTGAAGGAAATCATTGCGGAAGTAGGGGCCAGCAGCCCCAAAGACATGGGAAAGGTGATGGGCAAAGCCAGCAAGGAACTGGCCGGCCGAGCAGATGGCAAGACCATTTCTGCCACGGTGAAAGAGCTGCTAGGCTAAATCTGGGAGTGGTGTGTTCAGATCAAATGCCCTCTGCCTTTAGGGCAAAAACAAAGACTATAATGGTAATACCAGAGCCGGCCCACAAAGGCGGCTCTTTTCCCAAGGAGAAAGCCTCGTTGAACCCCCAAGGTGTCTTTAATTAAGTAACTTAAAAATTGAAACGCTCCCGCTACTAAGAGAAACAACGAAAAAAAGGTGGCAAAGGAATCCTAGCACGAGCTTTTTTTAGTCTACACGGCCCCCTCACAATCGAATTGGGTATCTTAAAAGCTCCGTATTTTCGCCTTAGGACATACCCGTTAAACGTAGTGTTCCTCAATAATAGCGAGCCTGGCCCCATTGAATTTAAAAGCCCCTACTTGAAAACTTACACCCCTTCTCTTATCTGGATCACCGGTGCCAGTAGCGGCATCGGCGAAGCGCTGGCCCTGGAATTTGCCCGTAAGGGGGCCTCCCTTATTCTTACCGCCCGGCGGGAGGCGGTCCTCGAGGAGGTAGCGAAAAAATGCCGCCAGGCAGGGGCCCCACAAACCTGGGTTTACCCCTTGGATATGAGCGATGAAGCCGCTATTTTCAAACGGGCGGAAGCAATTACCGCAGAGGCGGGGCTTCCCGAGCTGCTTATCAACAATGCGGGCATCAGCCAGCGCTCTTTCGTAAAGGAAACTGAAATGAAGGTGTACCGCCGGATAATGGAGGTGGACTTCTTTGGCGCCATCGCCCTGACCAAAGCGCTCCTCCCGGCCATGGTAAGGCGCGGGAGCGGTCAGATTGCCGTTTTAAGCAGCCTGGCGGGAAAGTTCGGCACGCCCATGCGCAGTGGGTACTGCGCCGCCAAGCACGCCCTACACGGCTTCTTTGATGCCCTCCGGGCGGAGTACCACCAGCAGGGCATTGGGGTAACCCTGCTCTGCCCTTCTTTCATCCAAACGGAGGTAAGCCGCAACGCCCTAACGGCCAGTGGCGAGCCGCTGCAAAAAATGGACGATGCCATTGCCCAGGGCATGCCCGTAGATGTTTTTGCCCGCAAGGCGGCCGCTGCTATTGGCCAGCGCCGGGAAGAAGTGATTCTGGGCGGCAAGGAGCGCATGGGCGCCTGGCTGCACCGTTTTTTTCCGCGCTGGTTCCGCGGTTATTTACGAAAAGCCCCCGTGCGGTGATGCAGATGAGGCCCCGCTGGGGCCTTGCCTATGGAGCGCTGGGGGGGCGGATTTAATCCTCCTCCAGGTATTCGGTGATCACCTCGTTCTGGTCTTCTAAAAAGGTGCTCCGCTGCTTTTCGTGCCACTCCTGGAGGTCTTCCAGGTCGTCCATGGCGTCCTCATAATCATCGGCCGGGAGAAATTCATTGGCCAGCTGTTCCGCCAGGGGGCGGATTTCCTTATCGATATTGTCATTGACCTCTTCCAGGTAATCCTGGAGGTCTTCCACCGGATCGTTGTTGCCCTGCAGACCTTCCAGGCTTTGGGCGGTTTCCTGGCTGGTCTTTACCGCGCGGCGCAACTTAGCCACCGTGGCCGACAGGCTGTCGCGCTGCTCGTTTTCCACCTGCTGGAAAAACTGCTTAAGCACCGCATCTACCCGGTAAAAGGCCAGGTTGACATCCCGAAAATAAAGGGAGAGCTCGTCTATGCGGTCCAGTTTCTCGCCGATATCGCTGGTCAGGCGGGGCTTATAGGTGTACTGATTAAAAAAGTAATCATGGGCCTCTTGGATGATGTAATCCGCGTCCAGCATGAGGCGCTCCCCCTCATTAAAGTGCTGGTAGTAAAGCTTGAGGCTATCGTAACTGGCGTAGCGGGAGGCGCCCAGTTTTTCCGCCTGGGCAAAGGGACCGCCAAAGGCCTCTTTGTAAAGCTTGAGGGCCTTTAGGTATTCTTTGAGCACTACGCTATCGCCCTTGTAATCGGAGATACGGGGTACGCTTTTGAGGCTCTCCTCGACCTGTTCCAGGGCCATTTCGCGGTAGCGCTGGGTGCGGCGCGGATCGGCATTGCTCAGGGCATTTTCCAGGTAGCGCACCTTTTTCATCTGAATCCGACGATTGGCGGAGAAAAACTCCCGGTAATAATCGCCCGGCCCGTCATAGCGCTGGGCCTGGCCCGAGAAGGGCGCCAGCAGGAGCAGCAAAAAGCCAAGGGAAAAAAGGATGCGGTTCATAGTTCTCTTTTTTTGTGGGTGGCCAAAGATAACGGACTTTTTCCCAGAGGCCAGCTGGCCACACTCGGTAGCCCGGGACTGCTTTAGGGGGAAGGGGCTTCCGGCGGGGAGGTATCACATTTGGCCGTAGGCCAAATGAAATAAAGGCAAAAGGCAAAAAAAATCCCGGAAGCGAGGGACGCTCCCGGGATGAAGATATGGCGTGAAGTGATGTGTGCTTACATCATGCCGGGCATGCCACCGCCCATGCCGCCAGCGGCCGCTGCGCCAGCGTCGCCACCGCCGTTTTCCTCAGGGATCTCGGTGATGGTGGCCTCGGTAGTGAGGAGCATACCGGATACCGAACCGGCATTTTCCAGGGCTACGCGGGTTACTTTGGTGGGATCGATGATGCCTTGCTTGAGCATGTGGCCGAAATCTTCGGTCTTGGCGTTGTAGCCGTAGTCATCTTTGCCTTCCTTGACCTTATTGATGATCACGGAGCCTTCCTGGCCGGCGTTGATCACAATTTGGCGAAGGGGCTCTTCGATGGCGCGGGCCACGATATTGCCACCGGTGGTTTCATCTTCGTTGATGCCTTTGAACTTATCCAGGGCAGAAGCGGCGCGGACGAGGGCTACGCCCCCACCGGGCACTACGCCTTCTTCTACGGCGGCGCGGGTGGCGGCCAGGGCGTCGTCTACGCGGTCTTTTTTCTCCTTCATTTCTACTTCAGAGGCAGCGCCTACGTAAAGGACGGCTACGCCACCGGCCAGCTTGGCCAGGCGTTCCTGGAGTTTTTCTTTGTCGTAGTCGGAGGTGCTGGCCTCGATCTGCGCTTTGATCTGGTTGACGCGCTTCTCGATGTCTTTGCCGTCACCGGCGCCGTTTACGATGGTGGTATTGTCCTTATCCATGGATACCCGCTCGGCGGTGCCCAGCATGTCCATGGTGGCGCTTTCCAGCTTGAAGCCTTGCTCTTCGCTGATGACGGTACCGCCGGTGAGGATGGCGATGTCTTCCAGCATGGCTTTACGGCGATCGCCAAAGCCGGGGGCTTTTACGGCGGCTACTTTGAGGCTGCCGCGCATCTTGTTGACCACCAGGGTAGCCAGGGCCTCGCCCTCCAGGTCTTCGGAGATGATCAGCAGGGGCTTGCCGCTCTGGGCTACGGGCTCCAGTACGGGCATGAGCTCCTTCATGTTGCTGATTTTCTTATCGTAAATGAGGATGTAGGGATCTTCCAGCTCGGTGGTCATCTTCTCACTATCGGTAACGAAGTAGGGAGAAGTGTAACCGCGGTCAAACTGCATTCCTTCCACCACTTCTACGTGGGTTTCGGTGCCTTTGGCCTCTTCTACGGTGATCACGCCTTCTTTGGTCACTTTTTCCATGGCCTCGGCGATGAGCTTACCGATGGTTTCATCGTTATTGGCCGAGATGGAGGCGATTTGCTCGATCTTTTCGTAGCTGTCGCCCACTTCTTTGGACTGTTTGCGGAGGTTTTCCACGATGAGCTCTACGGCTTTATCGATGCCGCGCTTTACGTCCATAGGAGAAGCACCGGCGGCCACGTTTTTAAGACCTTGGTTGTAAATGCTCTGGGCCAGCACGGTAGCAGTGGTGGTACCATCACCGGCGAGGTCAGCAGTTTTGCTGGCCACCTCTTTTACCATTTGAGCGCCCAGGTTTTCGAGCTTGTCTTCCAGCTCAATTTCTTTGGCCACGGATACGCCGTCTTTGGTTACGGAAGGCGCGCCGAAGCTCTTTTCGATCACTACGTTGCGGCCTTTGGGGCCCAGGGTTACTTTAACGGCGTCGGCGAGCTGGTCTACACCTTTTTTGAGACCGTCGCGTGCGTCGAGATTGAATTTTATGTCTTTTGCCATGGTTGTTATGGATTTAGATTTAGGGAATTAAAAAGGGATGGCGGCGGGGCCGCCGAAGGTTTAGCCGATGACGGCGTAAATATCGCTTTCGCGCATGATGAGGTACTCCTTGCCTTCAAAGGTGATCTCGGTACCACCGTACTTCCCGTACAGAACGGTATCACCTTCTTTTACGGTAAGGGGTTCGTCTTTTTTACCGTTGCCTGCGGCGACCACGGTGCCTTGCTGAGGCTTTTCCTGCGCGGTATCGGGAATGATGATGCCGGAAGCTGTTTTAGTTTCGGCTTCTTTGGGCTCAACCAGGACCCGGTCGGCCAGCGGTTTTAAATTAATGTTTGCCATGATTTGTATTGAAATTTGAGTTAAACGCTTAAGTCGTTTGGCTGCAGCGGGAGAAGCACAAAATGTGCCAGGCGCGCTGGCGGGACGGGGCGTGCCAGGCTGTCAGTTACCGGCGGCTTAGCGGGGTTCATTTTGACAGTAAAAGGGCGCAAAGTGACACGGGGCTGTCAGTGATTTTTCGATTCCTAAGCTGGCGCAGGCGTTCTATCGCTAGGAAATTATCCTCTAGTTCTATCCCGGTAGCTTCTCAAGCATTTCCATACTTTTTGCTGCAGCCCAAAAAAGTATGGCAACCGACCCCGTCGGTACGAATGATATCCTCCATAACTTTCTCCCTTCCCGTATTTAGCCCCCTAAATCCCCCCAAGGGGGACTTTAGGCCGCGTCTGGACCGCCGGAGTAATGTTTCTTGGGAGCCTGGTTTTCGGGATTGCTTGCTTTGGATGGGGTAGCAGGTGTTAAGCCCCCTTGGGGGGGTTGGGGGCCTGTAACATTGTTTCTCAATTGTGTACAATGTCACAAACTTCTGTGAAACAGCCCTTACCGTCTTAATTCCAAAAACGCAACGATCCGATATATAGCGCCTACTTCTTTCTTGCCTCACGCCCCCCACCAGTTAAACAGTTACCCAGTTCAACCATTTAACCTGAGTGAGCGCAGCGGTCTAAAACCTAATATCTACTCATCGCTCCCGCGCACAAGGCCCGGCCAGGTGGCAACCTTCTCCCCGCGGGGCTGTTTTACTTTTGTTTCTAAAAACATTGTACCATGACCCATCTCGAAGCGGGCCAGCCCGCCCCCACCTTTAGCGCGGAAGACCAACACGGCAATCCCATTAACCTGGCCGACTACCAAGGCCAAAAAGTGGTGCTCTACTTCTACCCGAAAGACAATACCCCGGGCTGTACGGCAGAAGCCTGCAGCTTTCGCGACCACTACAAGCTCCTGCAGGATAAGGGTTTTGCGGTGCTGGGCGTGAGTGCCGACAGCGCGCGCAAACACCAGAATTTTACGGAAAAATACGCCCTGCCCTTCCCCCTGATCCCGGATGTGAATAAGGATATCATCCAGGCCTACGGGGTGTGGGGGCCCAAGAAATTCATGGGCCGGGAGTTTGACGGTATCCACCGGGAAACCTTCGTGATAGACGAAACCGGCAAGATTGCCAAAGTGTACCAAAAGGTGAAATCTAAGGAGGCGGCGGAGCAGATTCTGGCGGACTTTAATTAGTGTCTGACTATATAGTGTCTGTCTATAAAGTCCAATAACTTCGTTGCGTTCGTCCTCAAAATGCTCATTTACTTTAGTAAACTGCGCTTTTATCGTCCTCTCGCGCCTCGTTCTTGAACTTTCTAGACGAGACACCGGACATTATGGTCAGACACTTGACTCTGTGGACAAACACCAATTAGTGTCTGTCTAGAAAGTCCGCTCTCGCCACTATCGAGACTGCGCTTTTTGGAGCTACTCAAGCCTCCACGCCAGTACTCTCGCGTGGTTATCAATTTATATTTTAGGCCACACGACGCAGCGGGGGGCTTAAAATTGTCCTTTAAGCCCGGCATTAAGCAAATGGCCGTAAAAAAGCCACCCGCCATGGCGGCGGTTGGCTTTTTTAGTGACATTTTATTTCTCAAGGATAAATTTTTCATAACCACAAAATCTCCTTTACTCCTCCATCACAACCCGCGCTATCCCCACTTCTTGCCGGTGTTGGTCCTAAGCAAGCAGAGGTAGCTCCCTGGCGATAAGGCAGATTGAAAGCGGTACCGGCTCCGGGATTGCCCTGAATTATGGCTTTCCACTAAGGCACCGGCAAGCCCATAAAAAAACCCACCCGGCCGAAGCGGGGTGGGTTTCTCCTTAAACCTAGAAACTTTAACTATCGCACGAGCACCTTCCGGGTGAGGCTGCCTTGCGCACTGCTCAGGCTGAGCAGGTACAAGCCGCCTTCGTAACGGGAGAGATCGATTGATTCATTAAGGAAGCGTCCTTGGCGCTTCATCTTTTGCAAGACCCGGCCTTGCAGATCGGTAATGGTAATCTCGTAATCCAAAGCACTGGGGAGCGTGCCAGCTACCTGAAGGCGGCCTTCCGTGGGGTTGGGGCTCACGCTGAAATCTTCCACCCAGTATTCTTCCAGGCTTACCTCATCACATGTGAGGCAGTAGCCGTAGCATACCGCCGGTAGGGTGGTGTCTTGGGTTACCATCAAAAAGCGGTTGGTAAAGCCCGCCGTGGTTTTGGTACACACGCTGCCAGAGTCCAGGGATTCTTGTCCGGCCCAGTTGTCGTAGGAGAATTTATACTCGATGGAATCCATGGCGATGGGAATGGTGGCTTCCCAGATATCGTCGCCATCGGCGTCGGTCATGGGGGCGCAGTTGCCACACCAGTTGTTAAACTGACCGTTTACTTCCGGGGTGGTGAAGGAACCGTTATACTCGGACATATCCACCTGGAAGGTCACCATATTGGTATCGGCGGGAGAGCCACCGCCACCGCCGCCACCGGGCGCTCCGGTAAAGACCACGTCGTCGGCATAGTAAGTTTGGGCCCCGGCGGTAGCACCGTCGGTACCAAAGTTGAAAAAGATAGACACCAGGTCGTAGGTATTGGCATAATCGATGGCCGGTGTCCCGGGCATGTGCTGGGTGAAGTCAAAAGTGAGCGTTTCCCAGGCATTGGCCATGGTGGTGGTATCCTCGGTTTCCACGCTGATGTTGGGGTCGCTGGCATCTTCCACCTTGAGGCGAATAGGCGTTCCCGCGGCGGGCGAATACACCCGCACGCTTATCACGTTGGCCGAAGCGGAAAAGGGAATGGCACTGGCCAGACCACTACCTCCCATGGTAGTACCGGCCCAGGTCATGGCGCTGGCGCCCTTGTCGGCTTGCATCACCATATTGCTTCCACCGGCGGGATCGGTTACGATGGTATCGCTATTACCGCCAAAGCTCACTAAGTCGTAATTTACATTGGTGCTGTCAAAGCGAATGGGCAGGTCTACTTGCACCATGGTGCCCCCTCCGCCGCCACCGCCACCGGCGCTGGTGCCAAAGGTGAGGTCATCACAGTAGTAAGTTTGGGTACCCGCGGTGGCGCCGTCGGTACCAAAGTTGAAGAAGATAGACACCTTATCGTAGGTATTGGCGTAGTTGATGGCCGCCGTACCGGGGGCTTCATTGGAAAAATCGAAGGTGAGGGTTTCCCAGGCGTTGGCCATGCTGGTGGTGTCTTCCGTCTCTACACTGATGGTAGGGTCACTGGCATCTTCCGCTTTCAGGCGGATGGGGGTGCCTGCGGCGGGCGAGTACACCCGGATAGACATTTTATGGGCATTGGCGGTAAAGGGAATCGCCGAGGACAGTCCGGCATCCCCCAGGGTAGTCCCGGCCCAGGTTTGGGCGGTAGAGTCTTTTACGGCTTCTACCACCATATTGGTTCCACCGGCAGGATCCGCCACTATGCTGTGGGAATTGCCCCCGAAGCTTACCAGGTTGTAATTGACATTAGACTGGTCAAAGTCTACCGGCAGGCTGGGCGGCATCTTACAGGTGGCGCCGCACTGGTTCCAGCACACTTGCGGCAGGGTAGTGTCCCCGCTTTTGGTGAGATACCGGTTGGTAAAGCCATTGGCGGTAAAAGTACAGGGCATACCGGGGCTGAAATTTTCTTGGGAGGCCCAGTCGTCCATGGTAAACTTGTACTCGATGGTATCGGCCGCTATGGCTATGGTGGCTGTGTACACCGTATCTCCATCGGGGTCTGCCATCGCATCACAGTTGCCACACCAGTTGTTAAAAGTGCCACTTACATAAGCAGTGGTAAAAGAGCCGCTATACTGGCTCAGGTCCACGGTGAAGGTCACCGAATCGGTTTGGCCCATGCTGGTAAAAAAGGCCAACAAGGCCGTGAGAAGGGTAAATTTTTTCATGGTATTCGCGTTTTATTTGGGTCGAAAGTAAGGCTTTTAGTCATTGCCACTATAAGCCACAGCCCCCGCCAGGCCGCCAAAAGTGTCATTTGAACGATTTACCCACCCATCTTGCACGATTTACCCGGTCTGCCCAATGTTGTCCAGCAGCCGTTTTAGGCCTTTTCCGGGTCTACGCCCTTTTGGTAAGCATTACAATTAGGGGGAATTTTTACATTTGAACCATGCCCGCTCTAAGCGCCCCGTCATGGAAGACCCTAAAGAACTAGCCCACAAACCCTTATCACAGGCCGGCACTTTTGCCACCCCCTACTACGAGATTCCCTACGCCCGGTTTTTCCAGTTTGGGGTGTCCGTAGATTGTGTGGTCTTTGGCTACCATCAAAGCCGGCTCAAAGTACTGCTCATCCTGCGCGGCGCCCCTCCCTTCAAAGGAGAATGGGCCCTCCCGGGCGATCTGGTGTATCCACAGGAAAACATGGGCCTGGCCGCCACCCGCGTGCTCAAAGACCTTACCGGCCTGGAAAACCTCTACATGGAACAGACCCGTACCTACGGCGCCGTGGACCGCCATCCCGCCGGCCGGGTGGTCTCGGTCGGCTATTTTAGCCTGGTAAGCATGGCCCGCCATGACCCCCATGCCTCCGCCTGGGCCGATGGTGTGTACTGGGTAGATGTAGCGAAGGCCCCCGCCCTGGCCTTTGACCACCAAGAAATCCTGGCCGACGCCGTAAACCGCCTCCGCCAGCGGGTACGCCACGAGCCCGTGGGCTTTGAGCTCCTGCCCGCCAAATTCACCCTGAGCCAATTGCAGCAACTCTACGAGGCCCTCCTGGGAGCAAGCTACGATAAGGCCAATTTTCGCAAACGCATCCTCAGCATGGATCTCCTCATTCCGCTGGGAGAAGTAGAATCCGACGTACCGCACCGCCCGGCACGCCTCTATTCCTTTGATACACAACGCTACGAAGCCCTTCGCTCGCGCGGTTTTTCCTTTGAATTATGAGCTACTCCTGCCCGCCATATCCCTGCGGCTCAGGCCCCGGGCGCCACTTTCCTATTTGGGCCTCCCGGCCAAATGTGCTACCGCCCCAAAAAGCGCGTTTCCCGCTTTTTAAGCCGCCCTTTCCAGCCGGTAGCGCTGGCCTGCTATCGTTTCATTCCCTACTGCCAAATGCCTAAACATGGAAAGCACCCCGCTCAATAATCTGGACTTTGCCGTAGTGGCCGCTTACTTCCTGCTGGTCATGGGCCTGGTGGGCCTCATGCTCTGGCGGGAACGCCGTAAATCTCGGGAAAACGATTCCAGTGGCTACTTCCTGGGCGGGCGCAACATGGGTTGGTTTGTCATTGGCGCCTCCCTTTTTGCTTCCAATATCGGTTCGGAGCACCTGGTGGGGCTGGCCGGGGCCGGAGCCTCCGGCGATTTTCCCGCCGGGCAGATGGAGATCCTGGCGGCGCTTATGCTGCTTCTATTGGGCTGGCTCTTTGTGCCTTTTTACCTGCGCAGCGGGGTGTACACCATGCCGGCCTTTTTGGAAAAACGCTACAACGCCTGGGCGCGGGCCTATCTCTCCTGGATCAGCATTCTGGGTTATATCCTTACCAAAATATCGGTTACCATCGCCGCCGGTGGCGTAGTCTTTACCGCCCTGCTGGGCATCGACTTCTGGACCGGGGCCATCATTACCATTCTGGCCACCGGTCTTTACACCGTAGTGGGCGGCCTGAAGGCGGTCCTCTATACCGACTTGCTCCAGCTCTTCGTCCTCCTGGGCGGGGCGCTGGCGGTGTCCTATTACGGATTGGAAGCCCTGGGCGGCTGGGACCAGGTGGCTGCCCGCACCAGCCCCGCTTACACCAGCCTCTGGCGCAGCATGAGCGATCCTGATTTCCCCTGGACCGGCATCCTTCTGGGCGCCCCCATCCTAGGGGTGTGGTACTGGTGCACCGATCAGTTTATCGTCCAGCGCGTACTGGCGGCCAAGAACATCAAAGAAGCCCGCCAGGGAACCATCTTTGCCGGATACCTCAAGCTCTTGCCCCTTTTCCTCTTTGTGGTGCCCGGCGTGATCGCCTATGCCCTTTCGGTGGGCGAGGATCCCCTCCTGGTTTTTCCGGAAAGAAACGGTGCCCCGCTCTACGATGCCGCCCTGCCGCTCATGACTACCCAATTGCTGCCCGCAGGCCTGCGAGGCCTGGTGGCGGCAGGCTTGCTGGCTGCCCTGATGAGCTCCCTCTCCTCGGTCTTTAATTCCTGCGCCACCCTTTTCACCTTTGACATTTACCAGCGTTACCGGCCACAAGCCTCCGCAGCCCACCTGGTTCAGGTAGGCCGCCTCTCTACCGTGATCCTGGTAGGGCTGGGGCTGGCCTGGATCCCCATGCTGGAACTGATCGAAGGCGGTCTGTACCAGAGCTTGCAGAGCATCCAGTCGTACATAGCGCCCCCCATTGCGGCGGTTTTTTTACTAGGCCTCTTGCTGCCCCGCCTGCATGCCGCCGGCGCGCAGGCCGCTCTGCTTACCGGCGCCTTTCTGGGGCTGCTGCGCCTGCTTTTAGAAATTTCCGGCCTCCCCCTGCCCGCGGGCCTGCAGTGGTTCGTGGCCATTAACTTCCTCCATTTTGCGCTTTTTCTCTTCCTGCTTTGCAGTGGGGTTCTCATCGCGGTGAGTTATGCCCTCCCCGCCACGCGGGACGAAACACTTATAAATACGCTAACTTTGGGCAAAGGCCCGCGTAGCCCCATTACATCTGGCAACGTAGCGCTCAGCATCCTCCTTCTGCTTTGCATCGGGGCGCTATGGTATTTCTTTGCCTAAAAATTTGCGGACCAAAACGTCCTAGGAAACTAATACAGGTGCGGGGCTGCTTTGCCCCCAGGAAAAATGCTTGTGATAGCAAAACGCATATTTAAAAGAAAAGCCTTCCGGCGGCGGCTCCTACATTTGGCCGCAGGCCTGCTCCTGGGCGCTATGAGCCTGCCGGGGCAGGTGTACTTCCACCCCAGCTCGCAACAGCTACCCCAGCAATCGGCCACGGCCCTGGCGCAAGATAAACTGGGCTTCCTGTGGGTGGGCACCCGCTACGGCCTTCATCGCTACGACGGCTACGCTTTTTACTCAGCCTTTCCGGCCCGGGACTCGGTGCCGCGGAACAGCGCCAACGTGATATCCAGCCTCCTGGTGGCCCGGGACAGCAATCTCTGGGTGGGCACCAATGGCGGCGGGCTGCGCTTTCTCAATTACCAAAGCCTGCGCTACGAGCCCCTGCCCGCCCAAAATGCCGATACCCTGGCGGCGCGCGTGGTGAATGCTCTGGCGCAGGACAGCGGAGGCCATATCTGGATAGGTACCCAGTACCAGGGCCTCTGGGAGTACCGCCCCGCCGAAAAACGGCTGGTGCCCTGGCTACCGCAAAAACGCCTGGCGGGAAAACCCCTGGCGGAGCTCCACATTACCGCCCTGGCCCCGGCCGGGAAAAATCGCCTGTGGATAGGCACCTGGTCCAGTGGCCTCCTGCTCTACCACCGGACCACGGGCTCCCTGCAGCAATTTACCCCGGAAAACAGTCCGGGACTGCGCAGCCCAAACATCCGCGCGCTCCACTATGGGCCCCAGGGGCAGCTGCTGGTAGGCTCCGGGGCCGGCTTGCTGCGGGCCTATTCCAGCGGGGAGGAGCTCCGCTTTGAAAGGCCCCTGCCCGGGCAGCCGGGCGGCGCTGACTTACAGCAGGCGCGGGTCCTCTCGCTAGAAAGGAAAGGAGCCCAGGTATGGGCGGGCACGGAGAATGAAGGCCTTTTTGCCCTGGACCTGGCGCAAAAATCCGTAACCCAGTACAAACACGAACCGAATGACCCACTGAGCCTTTGCTCCAATTCTATCTGGGCCCTTTTCCGGGACGACCGGGAGGTGCTGTGGATCGGGACTTTTAATCAGGGCCTCTGTAAAATAGATCCTCAGGAACAAAAGTTTCCTCCGCCCTATCGCAGCAGCCAGGCGGATGGTGGCCTGCGGAGCAATGTGGTGAGTGCCTTTGCGGAAGCAGGCCCGCAGCAAGTATGGGTGGGCACCGAGGGCGGTGGTCTACACCAGTTTACAGGGGATCAAGGGCGTTTCACCGTGTTCCAGCACGACCCGGCCATACCCGCCAGCCTGTCAAGCAATTACGTGGTGTGCCTGGCAAAGGACTACCAGGACCAGCTCTGGGTGGGGACCTGGGAAGGCGGCCTGAACTTAAAGCGGCCCGGAGACCAGGGGTTCCGGCATTTCAAGCATCAGGAAGACGATCCCAACAGCCCCGCCAATGACGATATTTATACCCTGCATGCTCCGGCCCGGGGCGGGCTATGGCTGAGCTGCTACCGGGCCGGGGTGGACTTTTATGACGCCCGGCGGGATTCCTTTGTCCATTATTCTACAGAAGCGCCCGCCCACCGCAAGATAGCTAGCGATATGATAAGGGCCATTACCGAGGATGACGCCGGTTATCTCTGGCTAGGCAGTGAAGCCAAGGGCCTGTTTCGCTTGAAACTGAACGACCGCGGCGCCATCACCGGGCGGCGCGTGCTCAACCGGAGCAATTCAGACCTGGAAAGCAATTATATCACCAGCATCCGGCAAGACAGCCAGGGCATCTTCTGGATTGGTACGGAGGGCGGTGGTCTTTATTACGGAAAAGATCCGGTCCAAAACCTGGCTAAACTTAGCCGCCAGGAGGGCCTTAGTGGCAATATCGTGTATGCCGTAGAGGAAGCGGGAGATAGCCTTCTTTGGATCAGCACCAACCGGGGCCTGAGCGTATACGACCGGGCCAAGGGCCGCTTCCGTAACCATTTCACTAGCCCGGATGAGTCGCCCGGATTTTACCGCCCTTCCTCCCTGCTGTCTCAGGAGGGCTTTCTCTATTTTGGCGGGATAAGGGGCTTTTTGCGGTTTGAACCCGACCAAATCCCTTTCAATGATGAGCCCCCCCGGGTATATCTGCGCGACTTTAAACTGCAGCGCCCCGAAGACAGCGCTGCTTCCGGCGCTCCCCTGCCGCCTCAAAACCCCAGCCTGCTAAAAGAAGTAGCGCTCAAGCACTGGCAAAACGACCTGAAATTTGAGCTGACGGCGCTCAACTACAGCGCCAACGGTAAAAACCGCTATGCCTACCGGCTGGCCCCGCTGGACGATTACCCGCACTACACGGCCAATCCCCAGGAAATCGTTTACAACAACCTCCCTCCCGGGAATTACGAACTCCAAATAAAGGCCGCTAATAACGACGGGGTGTGGAGCAGCGAAAAGACGGCCTTAAAGCTCCACATAGCCCCGCCCTGGTACCAAACACCCTGGGCCTACGCGGGCTACAGCCTGCTGGCCGTGGGCCTGCTCATTCTGGGGCGTTACCACATCATTCGCAACGAGCGGCTCCGCAGCCGCCTGGCCCTGGAACACCAGGAGCTGGAGCACGCCCAGGAGCTCAACCGCGTACGCGAAAAGTTCTTTACCTACATATCGCACGAGTTTCGTACCCCGCTTACCCTCATCATGGCCCCGCTGCGGGAAATGCTGGACCAGAACCCGGAAGCTGGCGTGCGCCACAAGCTCACCTTAATGTTGCAAAACGCCAAGCGGCTCTTACTGCTCATCAACCAAATTCTGGACCTCTCCAAGCTGGAAAATGACCACCTCAAGCTGGAAGCCAGCCGCCAGGACCTGGGCGATTTTCTCAACCAGGTAAGCCAGAGCTTCCGTACCTACGCGGATCAGCAAAACATCCTTTTTGACACCCATTTCCCCCGGGCGCCGCTTATGGCCTACTTTGACCACAATAAACTGGAAAAGGTGCTGGTCAATCTGCTTTCCAATGCCTTTAAATTCACACCGGCTTATGGCAAGGTTACCCTGCGGCTGGAAAGCGAAGGCCAGCAAGCGCTTATAACGGTTCAGGATACCGGGCGCGGCATTCCGCAAGAGGAGATCGATCAAATTTTTCAGCGCTATTACCAGGGCAAGCGGGGCAAGCTCAGCCTGGGCACGGGCATAGGCCTCACCCTAAGCCGCGAGTTGGTAGAGATGCACCACGGAAAATTAGCCGTAAAGAGCCCCCCCACCGGAGGGGCCAGCTTCACGGTACGATTGCCCCTGGGCAAGGGCCACCTCCGGCCGGATCAGATCGTACACTACCAAGACGATTGGGCCTTCCGCCGCCCCGAACCGGCCACCGACCCGGCCCTCGATTTTGAAGCGCCGGCCATGGAAGAGCCGGAAGTGCCCGAGGACGGCCCGGCCCCCGAAAAGCCCGTATTGCTCATCGTAGAAGACAATATGGACCTCCAGGTATTGCTACAGGAGCTCTTTCAGGATCGCTTCCGCCTTCTACTGGCCAGTGACGGCCAGGAAGGACTGGCCCTGGCCCAGGAAGAGATTCCCGATCTCATTATTTCCGACATCATCATGCCCCGAATGGACGGCAACCAGTTTACCGAAGAGATCAAAGCCCAAAAAAACACCAGCCACATCCCCGTGATCCTCCTTACCGCCCGCACCTCCTCTTCCAGCCAGGCCCGCGGACTGGAAAGCGGCGCCATCTTCTACATCACCAAGCCTTTTGATCCCAACCTGCTCAAGCTCCGCGTCCAAAACATCATGGACAACCTGCAAGAATACAAGGAAAACATCCGCACCAATAAAGGTATAAAACTGGAGCCCAGCAAGGTGCACCTCCCAGACCCCGATACCGAGTTCCTGCAAAAGGCCATGGACATTATCAACCAGCACCTGGCCGATCCCCACTTTCAAGTAAGCCACTTAAGCGAAGAACTGCACATGAGCAAGGCCCAGCTCTACCGCAAGATGAAAGGCCTGCTGGGCTGCTCCACCAATGCCTTTATCCGCATCACCCGGCTCAAACGCGCCGCCCAGCTGCTCCGCCAGGGCCATCTTACCGTAGCCGAAACCACCTACCAGGTGGGCTTTAACGACCTGCAGTATTTCCGCAAATGCTTCGTAGAGCAGTACGGCCTTACGCCTTCCGAGTACGCCACCCGCCATCAATCTTCCCCTTAGCGGCGGCGCATGCTCCCTTCATGGGACACCCTAGTGCCCAGCTTGCCTTCTTTTAGCCGGCCTGCCGGCCAAAAGTGTTGCTTTTACACCTCAAATTTGGGGCCCTAAGTGCCGCCGACCCCACCGGCACCGCCTTCATTTCCTGATAGTTAAATCCTGGTTAAATGAGGTGAACGATTCACCCGCCCTATTTGAACGATACACCCGCTATAGGCAAGGATAAATTAGGGCTATGTTCGCTCTCAAATGTTCAGCCATCATGAAAAAAAATTATGCTGCCCATCGTCCGATGCTCCTGAGCCTGCTCGGGATTTTAATATCCGCTGGCCTTTGGGGCCAGGCCATAACTGTCAAGGGGACCATTAAAGACGCGGCCGATGGCAGCGCTTTACCCGGCGTAAACATTTCCGTCCTGGGCAAACGTACCGGCACGGTAAGCAGTATGGAGGGGACCTACGAAATCCAAGCCGAAATAGGCGATTCCCTTTCCTTTTCTTTTATCGGCTACCAAACCGTGACCAAAGTGGTCAATCGCCGTGGCGAAATCAATGTACGCCTGGAGGAAACCGCCTCCATGCTCAATGACGTGGTGGTGGTAGGCTACGGAAGCACCAAGAAAAAAGAAATGACCGGCGCGGCCTCTACCGCCGATGCCAAGCAGATCACCCAGCTGAACATCCCCCGGCTTGATCAGTCCCTCCAGGGCCAGATGGCGGGCGTGAACATTCAAACCAATAGCGGCTCGCCCGGCGGGTCTTCCTCCATTCGTATTCGGGGGCTATCCACCTTTGGCGATAACGACCCCCTGATCCTGGTAGACGGGATCGTTTATGACTCGGAAGGCCTTAATGCCCTTAACCCCCAGGATATCGCCAGTGTCAATGTACTCAAAGATGCCACGGCAGGCATTTACGGGGTAAGGGCGGCCAATGGGGTCATCATCATCAAAACCAAAAGCGGCCAGGCCAACCAAAAACCACAGTTTACCTTCAGCGGCTACTACGGTATGCAGGAAACCGCCCGCCAGCTGGACCTCCTCAACGCCAACGAATACGCGGTGGTCAAAAACAACGCCTTTGCCAACGGCGGGCAGCCGCTGCCCTTTGCCAACACCAGCCTGGGCGAAGGTACCGACTGGCAAGAAGAGGTCTTTGAAACCGCCCCTATTCAAAATTATAACCTTAGCGTAAGCGGCGGCACCGATAAAACCACCTATTCTATCGGTGGCTCTTACTTTGACCAGCAAGGCATCGTGGGCCTGGACAAGGCCCAGTTTACCCGGTACAACGGACGGGTAAACATTACCACGCAGCTTTCCACCCGCCTCAAGCTCAAAAGCGTGCTGCTGTACACCAACGAAACCCGGAACACCCTCCCGGAAAATGGCATCGGCTCCGTACTCTACAATACGGTAAATGCCTTCCCTACCGAACCCGTGCGCCAGGCAGATGGGCGTTACAGCTACCTGGAAGAGGTGAGCGACATCATCAATCCTTTACAGCAAATGGCCAACACCTTTAATGAGTCGCAGGTCAACAAATTTGTGGGGAAGGAGGAGCTGGTCTTCGACATCAACGAGCACTTGAGCTTTACCAATCGCTTCAACTACAACTACGCCGCCGTGAAGGGCAAAACCTTTTCGCCGCTGGTATGGTACGGGCCCGGCAAGGCCCAAAACACGGCCGCCAATGAAGACCTGGACCCCGTTACCGTAGAGATCGCCGACAGCGTATTCCTGGAGCGGGGGGCCAGTGTGTACGAAAGCCAGGAAACCTTCGTAGACCTTACCTACGAAAGCTTCCTCAATTACGACCGTACTTTTGGCAACGACCACCAGGTAAAAGCCACCCTGGGTGCCTCCATTTTCAACCGCAGTGGGGAGGGCCTGAACGCCACCGCTTTTAACATCCCCAATAACTCGGAGGAGTTTGCCGACATTTCCGCCAACCAGGCAGAAGGTGGCTTTCTGAACAACGCCGGTTCTTACCAATTCGAAGAGCGGCTGCTCTCCACCTTCCTCCGTGCGGAGTACAACTACAAACGCAAGTATGTATTCTCCGCCATCGTGCGCCGCGATGGTTCCTCCAAGTTTGGCCCCAATAACCGCTACGGCATATTCCCGGCCTTTTCGGGCGCCTGGCTTTTTTCGGAGGAAGATTTCTTTAACGTTGACTTCATCGAGTTTGCCAAGCTGCGTCTCAGCTACGGGGTATCGGGCAATGATCAGATCCCCAATTTCGCTTTTCGCGCCCTGCTCGATGGCGAAGGGGTAGCTGTTTTTGACGACGTGATTACCCAGGGGGTGGCCATCGGGCGAGCCGCCAATCCCGACCTGAAATGGGAAACCACCCGCCAGTTTAATGCCGGGGTAGACCTCACCCTGCTGCGCAACTTCAACGTCACGGCCAACTATTACATCAAGAATACCAATGACCTGCTATTCCAGCCGCAGGTGTCAGCGCTGCTGGGCGCCTACGGCCCGGGGGGCTTCCCACCTTTTGTAAACGCGGGGGACGTGGTAAACCGCGGACTGGAATTAGAGCTGGGCTACCGGACCAGCCCCAAGGCCCCGGTGGATTTTTCGGTAAACTTTAACCTCACCACCCTGCACAACGAAGTACTGAGCGTACCGGAAGGCGTAGACTTCCTTCCCGGTGCCAGCTTTGGCGTAGGGGGCAATGTGGCCACCCGCTTTGAGGCCGGCTACCCCATCGGCTATTTCGTAGGGCTGGAAACCAACGGCGTGTACCAAACCGAAGGCGAAATTGAAAATGGCCCCCAGCAAGACGGTGCCCAGCCCGGTGACCTTCGCTTTGTAGACCAAAACGGCGACGGCGTGATCAGCTTTAACGACAATTCCGACCGGGTACAGATCGGCTCGCCTATTCCCGATATTACCATGGGGCTTTCCTTTAACGCCAGCTATAAAGGCTTTGACGCCTCCGCCAGCCTCTATGCCGCGCTGGGCCAGGAGATCATCCGAAACTACGAGCGCCAGCAGCCCTTTGCCAACCAGCTTTCTTACTACATCAACCGTTGGGTAGGTCCGGGCACCAGCAACGAGGTGCCCCGTCTTACTACCGGACAAACCCGCAACACCGCCTTTTCTGATTTTTACGTAGAGGACGGGTCCTTCCTGCGAGTGCGCAACGTCCAGCTGGGCTACACACTGCCCAGTGACTGGTTTGCCAACAGCACCGTGCAAACCCTCCGGCTCTATGTCTCCGTCAATAACCTCTATACCTTCACGCGCTACCGGGGCTACGACCCGGACATCGGCTCGGCCGGCGGTACCCTTGGTGCCGGTGTAGACAATGGATTTTACCCTCAGGCCCGCACCTTTATGGGCGGCTTTAACCTCAAATTTTAAGCAGTATGAAAAGCCAATGGATAATTCGATTTAGCCCGGTGGCCCTCCTCTCCCTTCTCTTCTTGGGGGCTTGCGAAAAACAACTGGACTTAGATCCGCCCTTTACGCAAGACGCCGAAAACTATTTCAACAGCCCCGAGGATTATGAACTCGCCCTGGTAGGCGCCTATGACCTCACCCAGGCCTCCTTCCTCAATCTCTGGATCGGCGAAATTGCTTCCGATAATTCCATTGCCGGGGGCGAAAGTGTCACCGACACGGAAGGCCTGCACGAGATAGACAACATGAATCACGGCGGAGTGAATAACGAGCTGCGCAATATCTTCCGCTGGTATTATGCCGGGGTAAGCCGCTGCAACTACATCATGAGCAATAAAGACAAGATTGACTTTGACGGCAAGACCCAGATCCTGGCGGAAACCCGCTTCCTCCGCGCTTACTATTACTTCCAATTGGTGAAGTACTTCGGCGCGGTACCGCTTATCATCGACGAGCGCCTGGGGGCCGATGAGGTCACCGAAATAGAGCGCAACCCTGCCAATGAAGTCTACGCGCAAATTGAAAGCGACCTCCGTTTTGCGGAAGAAAACTTACCCTGGAACAACCCCATTAAAGGCCGGGTAGATAAAGGCACGGCGCTATCTCTTTTGGGCAAAGCCCTCCTCTACCAGGATAAAACGGGGGATGCTGCCCTCGTTCTGGGCCGGGTGATCACCGAGGGGCCGTATGATCTCATTAATGATTATAGCACCTTGTTTCTGGCCAGTAATGAAGACAATCAGGAAGTGGTCTTTTCGGTAGAATATTCCGGCCTGGAAGGGGGCGGCTACGGCTGCCTCATTTGCCTGGAAGGCAATGCCGCACCGGGCTTTCACGGTATCCGCCAGTACAATGGCCCCGTGTATGCAGATGGCAATAGCTATAACCTCCCCACCCAGGAGCTATACGATGCCTTCTCCCCTAATGACCCCCGGCGCGATGCCACGGTGCTGGATATTGAGAACTTTATCGCCCAGCAGCCCAATCCCGATGACATAGAGTACGCCGTAGGCGGAGGCGGGCATACCGGCTACTACAACAATAAGTACATCAAAAGACAAGCAGAACTGGGCCTGCCCGATACGGACCTCACGAGCCCCAACAATTACCGGGTGATCCGTTTTGCCGACGTCCTGCTCATGGCGGCCGAAGCGCACGCCCGGGAGGGCAATGATGGCCCCGCCCGCACCTACCTCAACCGGGTACGAAGCCGGGTAAACCTGCAGCCCATCACCAGCTCCGGTCAAGCCCTGGTGGAAGACATCTGGGAGGAGCGCCGCCTGGAGCTGTCCGGAGAAGGGCACCGCTTCTTTGACTTGGTACGGACCGGGGAAGCCGCTGATGAAATGGACAACTTTGTACCCGGCAAGCATGAGTTATTTCCCATCCCGCAGGTAGAAATAGACCTGGCCGGTGGCAACTGGACCCAGAACCCGGGCTACTAAAAATCTCCCCAAAAATTAAGCACGATCATGAAACTTTTTTCTTTCCCTTTGACCTCCCGTCTGGCTGGGCTCAGTATACTCAGCGCGGGCCTCTTCTTTACCAGCTGCCAGGAAGATAGCCCCGAACTAGGGCCCCCGCCCAGCAGTGAACAGGCTAGCTTTAGCTACGCCCCCACGGATTCCTCTGACAACATCATCCAGTTTACCGCCGCAGACCCCGAAGCACAGGCGGTATGGGACTTTGGGAACGGGGAAAGCGATGAAGGCACGGTCGTTTCGGCCGTTTATCCTCGCCAAGGTATCTACACCGTAAAGCTCACGGTATTTACCAAGGGGGGCAATGCTTCTACCTCGCAGGATATCACCATTGATCAAGACGACCCCTCCCTGCTAGACAATGAGCTTTACAATCTGCTTTCCGGCGGGGCGCAAGGGCCGGGCTCCAAAACCTGGGTCATAGACTCCACTTCCGAAGAGCACTTTGGGGTAGGGCCAGAACCGGCCCAAGCAGGACTCTTCCCCGAGTACTACGCCGCTACGGCCCTGGAAAAATCAGGCTCCGGTATGTACAATGACCGCTACGTATTTACCTTTAATGGTTTTGGCTTCGACATGATCACCAACGGCGATATTTACATCAATACCGAGCACAAAGATCAATTTAGTGGGGCGGTAGAATCTCCGGTAGGCGATTACATCGCGCCTTTCCCGGATCAGCTCAATGAGTCTTGGTCTATCACGGAGGCATCGGATACCACCCTTACCGTATCTGGCAATGCCTTCCTCTCCTACTACACCGGGGTACAGACCTACCAGATCATCAATATCGAAGAGGATGAGCTCTTCCTGCGTTTTTTGGATACCAAAGCCCCCGATCTGGCCTGGTACATCCGTTTAGTTCCCGAATAAAAAATCATAGACCATGAAACTGTTCACCGTTTATAATCAATATCCCACGCTCCTGTTCCTGCCCCTTATCGCCCTGATGAGCTGCGACCCCCAGAACGATGGGGCTGGTGAGCAAGTAGAACCCGGCAACCTGGAGCTTACCATCACCCAGGACAGCACCGTGCTGGGCCTGGTAGAGGTGCAGGCCAGCGCTGACAATGCCAACTACCTGGAAGCCGAATTTTTTGAAGATGGCAGCTCCACCGTTCAGGAGCTGGAAAATGGGCTCACCAGCTATCAGTTCCAGGACACCGGCCGTTATCGTATCCTGGTGCGGGCTCATACCAGTTTTGACGTCTTTATCCAAGAGGAGCGCTTTGTGAGCATCAGTAGGGATGGCAACGGATCGGGCGGCGGCCCCCAAGGCATCCCGGACACCGGCTACAGCACCCCTATGTCTTATCCCGGCTATACCCTGGTGTGGAATGACGAGTTTAATGGTAACAGCCTTTCCTCCGACTGGGTGCACGAAACCGGCACGGGCAGCAACGGCTGGGGCAATAACGAACTCCAGTACTACCGCCCGGAAAACACCGAAGTACGCGATGGCTACCTAATCATCACCGCCAAAAACGAAATCTTTGGCAGCCAGAGCTACACCTCCTCCCGCATCAAAACTCAGGGCTTACAAAGCTTCCAGTACGGGCGCATCGATATTCGGGCGGCCCTCCCGCAGGGACAGGGCATCTGGCCCGCGCTGTGGATGCTGGGCGATTCCCACAGCACGGTGGGCTGGCCTGCCTGTGGCGAGATCGATATCATGGAAATGGTAGGTGGTACCCATCAGCAGCCCCAGGGCAATGCCTATGTACACGGCACTATTCATTGGGAACAGAATGGCCAGCGCGCTCAGTACGGCGGTCATAATAAGCTCGATCAGGGCATTTTTGCGGATGAATTTCACGTTTTCTCCATCGAGTGGGATCAGAATGGCATCACCTGGTATCGGGATGATATCGCCTACCACAGCGCGGATATCACCCCCGCCCCCCTGAGCGAATTTCAGGCGCCTTTCTTCTTCATCTTTAACGTAGCCGTAGGGGGCAATTGGCCCGGACCGCCTGATAATTCCACCCAGTTTCCTCAGCAAATGGCCGTTGATTACGTCCGGGTATTTCAGTAAACGCGCCTCTTTTCCCTTTCCTTCATGAATAACGGCATGCCGCTTTTTTGGGTACTACTACTTTTGGCCGCAGGCCAAATGTGCTGGAGCCAGGCCATTCCCGTCACCATATCCCAGCAAGAGCAGGCTTATACCCTGCAGCGAAATGGGGAACCCTATTTCATCAAAGGAGCGGGCGGACCAGGTCAGTGGGATTACCTGGTAAAAATAGGCGGTAACTCCGTGCGCACCTGGAGTGTTAAAAATGCACAAGCGGTGCTAGATTCAGCTCAGGCCCACGGGCTTACCGTTATGCTGGGGCTGTGGTTGCAGCACGAACGGCATGGCTTTGACTATTCGGATACAGCGGCGGTGGCGCGGCAAAAAGCCCGTTTCACCCGCGTGGTAAAGCGCTTTAAAGACCATCCGGCCCTCCTCATGTGGGGCATAGGCAATGAGGTAGACCTCTTTTACGAAAATGAAGCGGTATGGGATGCGGTCCAAGACATCGCGGCCCTCATCCAGCGCCTGGACCCCCATCACCCCACCACCACCATCACCGCCGGCCTGGATCCGGCCGAGGTGAAACTAATCCAGGAGAAAGCGCCCGCCATAGACATCTATGGCATCAATACCTATGGGGCCATAGATCAGGTAGCCACCGACCTGAAGCGATACGGCTGGGAAGGGCCCTACCTGATAGCCGAGTGGGGCCCCAATGGCCACTGGGAAGTGGATACCCTGCCCTGGGGCGCGCCGCTAGAGCAAACCAGCAGCGCCAAAGAAAGGGACTACCGCCAGCGCTACCGTTACATAGCCCGGGACAGCCAGCGCTGCCTGGGGTCTTACGTTTTTCTGTGGGGCCAAAAGCAAGAAGTGACCTCTACCTGGTACGGGCTTTTTACCGAATGGGGCGCGCCTACCGAACCCCTGGATGCCCTCCAGGAGGCCTGGCTGGGCGCAGCGCCTCCCCAGCCCGCCCCCAGTTTGGAAGCGCTTTATCTCAACGGCCGCCCGGGAAAAGACACGGTACTGCTCACCCAGGGCCAGCGCTATGCCGCCCACGCGGAAATAAAACCGGGTACCCGCCAAAACCTCAAGATCGAGTGGCGGGTGTATCCCGAAAGCGAGGCAGAAAGTGAGGGCGGCGACTACCAGCCGCCGCTGAAAGAAATTAAAGGGGTGGTAAAGGCCCTTAAGCCCGGAAAAGCCACACTCCACGCCGCTATACCCCCGGGGGCTTACAGGCTCTTTGTGTATGCGGTAGATACCACGGGAAAAACGGCCTACGCCAACCTCCCCTTTCGTGTGAAAAAAGACAAACCCTAAAGCCCCGCCTCCACCTTCCAAACCCGCTAGCAAAGCGTCCTAAAGCCTCCCTTTCCCCATGTCACAACAGCATCGCATCATCGCCATCATCGCCTTAATTGTAGCCCTGGGCGGGCTCCTCATGGGCTTTGATGCCTCCGTTATCTCGGGGGTGGTGAAATTCATTGAACCGGAGTTTGGGCTGAGCAAATTGGAGCTGGGCTGGGCGGTAGCCTCCCTTACGCTTACTTCTACCCTGGCCATGCTCCTGGCCGGTCCCATAAGTGACCGCATTGGGCGGCGCAGCGTGCTTAGGCTGGCGGCCATCATTTATTTGCTATCCGCGCTGGGCTCCGCCCTGGCGCCCAATTTTGCCACCCTGGTCATGGCCCGCATGATCGGCGGTTTTGGGGTAGGGGCTTCCCTGATCCTGGCCCCCATGTACATAGCGGAAATATCGCCCGCCCGCCTTAGGGGCCGCATGGTATCGTTTAATCAATTGAACATTGTAGTAGGCATTTCGGCCGCCTTCTTTTCCAACTACCTCATCCTCCAGATGGGCGACTGGGACAGCGGCTGGGTAGAAGCACTGGGCATTAAAGAACACAACTGGCGCTGGATGCTGGGACTGGAGGTACTGCCCGCCCTCCTCTACTTTCTGGGGCTCTTCTTTGTGCCCAGGAGCCCGCGCTGGCTGGTCATGAAGGGCCATTACGAAGAGGCCCTTACCGTTATGAAACGCTACCGGGCCGAAGAAACCGCCCGGGCAGAAATCCAGGATATCCGCCAGAGCCTGGAAGAAAAAGATGAAAAAAAGGTAAAAGTAAGCCAGCTTACGGTGCTGTTTAGCCCCGGACTGCGCAAGGTTCTGATCATCGGGATCGTGGTGGCCGTCTTGCAGCAGATTACCGGCATCAACTCGGTATTTTTTTACGCGCCCATGATCTTCGAGCAAAGCGGCATAGGCACCGATGCCTCCTTTGTGCAAGCCATCTTGGTGGGACTCACTAACCTGGTTTTCACCGTACTGGCCATTCTATTCATAGACAAACTGGGACGCAAGCCCCTGCTCATATTTGGGGTAGCCGGCATCGCCATCAGCATGTTTGTCCTCGCTTACGGCTTCAGCACCGCCCGCTATACCCTTAGTGAAAACAGCGTAAGCCATCTCAGCGCCCCCATCGACCAGCAAGCGCTGGGCTCCATCACCGGCCAAACCTTTTCCAGTGACGTGGCCTATCGCCTGGCGGTAGAAAAGGCCCTGGGCGAAAAAGCGGCTACTACCCACAAATCTGAACTCATAGCAGCCGCCATTGATATGAACCCCACCCTCATTCTGCTGGCCATACTCACCTTCGTGGCTTCCTTTGCCATCTCCATCGGGCCGGTTATGTGGGTGCTCTTCTCCGAACTCTTTCCCAACGCCATTCGGGGCCTGGCCATCTCGGCCGTAGGGCTCATCAATTCCACCGTTAGCTTCCTGGTGCAGTGGGTCTTCCCCTGGGAGCTGGACAATTTCGGTTCCGCCATCACCTTCCTACTCTACGGGCTCTTTGCCGTAGCGGGTTTCCTTTTTATCCTCCGCTACGTGCCGGAAACCAAGGGTCGATCCCTGGAGGAGCTCGAAGCCGATCTCACTTCTTAAAAAGATAAGTTATGAAACCGCGCCATCTACTCCCGCTCTTCCTGGCCCTGCTGGCCTGTCAAAACAAAACCCGCCCAACCGCTAAAGAACCCCAAGGGCAGCTAAGCCCCACCCAGCTGCGGATCGGAAAGGACAGCACCGGCCTGAGCCTTCCATTGGCCCTTGGCGCAGCGCAGGATTTAAGCTTTCAGCTAAATGTGCCCCAGGCCGGCCGTTATCAGTTAATCATGAAGGGACAGGCAGAGCCCGGAAGCCGCCTCTGGCTGGAGGACTACGCCGAAAATCAAGAAGGCCGAACCTATGATGTGAGCGGTTATTTATATCCCGCTGGCCAGGATAGCGTGTACCGCGATGGCCTGCCCCTGGATAGCGGGCAGCATCCCATGCTTTTGCACGTGGAAAAAGGGGACTACCGGCTGGAGGACCTCTATTTTAAGTTACAACGCCGCCACCAGCCTAGCCCAAAAGTCATGACACAGGCTACCGACGGGGAGGAGTGGCAAGTGGTATGGCAGGATGAGTTTGAAGGCTCCGGGCTGCCAGACACCACCCGGTGGCAATTCAATTTTGGCAACTGGGGCTGGGGCAATCGCGAACTACAGTACTACACACAAGCAGACCTCGAAAATGCCTATCTCAAAGATGGCGCCCTGCACATCGTAGCCCAAAAGCCCGATTCCGGCCATTTCTGGCGCTCGGCCCGTCTCACCACCCAGGGCCGGGTAGCCTTTCGCTACGGCAAAATCAGCTTCCGGGCCAAAGTACCAACCCACCGGGGCACCTGGAGTGCCGGCTGGACGCTGGGTGATGCCTACCGTGATGAGGAATCCTGGCCCGACGTAGGCGAGATCGATATCCTGGAATGCGTGGGCTACGAAATAAACGATAGCACTGGCCGGGGGCTCAATCACGCTACCTGTCATACCCCCGCCTATTATTTCAAACAAGGCAACCAAATAAGCGCTGTAGACACACTCGAAAACATGAATAGCCAGTGGCATACCTACAGCGCTTACTGGTACCCAGACAGCATGGTGATGGCCGTAGATGGCCGCCGTTACTACCTTTATGATAAAACCGCCAACCAGCAAGAATGGCCTTTCCATGACCCCCAAAGCATTATTCTCAACCTGGCCATCGGCGGCGGTTGGGGCGGCGCCAAGGGTGTAGACAGTACCTTTACTCGCGCCACCTTCAAAATCGATTATGTGAGGGTGTACGAGAAAAAATAAAGCTTATGCGTTATCTGCCTTCCTTCCTGCTGCTGCTTTTGCTCAGCAGCGCCTGCCAGGAAAAAGCCCCGCCCAGGGCCGATACAGCCGGGCGCTTTACCGTATGGCAAACCTCCGCCCAGGGCCATAAACTGGACACTGTAACGCCAGTGGACAGCGCTGCCACGGATACCTTCCTGCTGCAGCCGGAGCAAACCTTTCAAACCATTACCGGCTTTGGCGGCGCCTTCACGGAAGCCTCTGCCCATGTATTGGGACAGTTGTCTGCCCGGCAGCGTCAGCGGGTGCTCAGGGCTTATTTTGCCGATACCGGCGCCGCCTACAGCCTCACCCGCACCCACATCAACAGCTGCGACTTTTCGCTGGGCCATTACAGCTACGATACCGTACCCGGCGATACCGCACTGCGTCACTTCAGCATCGCCGAGGATACCGCCGACCTCATCCCCATGATCCAGGCTGCTCAGGACCTCTCGAGCGATGGTTTCCGCATCATCGCCAGCCCCTGGACCGCTCCCCCCTGGATGAAAACCAATGAAGACTGGGAGGGCGGCCGCTTAAAACCCGCCTATTATCACACCTGGGCCCAGTACCTCCACCGCTACCTCCAGGCTTACGACTCCCTGGGCGTGCCCATTTGGGCCCTCACGGTAGAGAACGAGCCGCTGGGCAACAACGAAAGCTGGGAAAGCATGCACTACAGCCCCGCTACCATGGGCCAGTTCATCACCCGCCATCTACAGCCCGTACTGGCCGCTTCAAAATACGATCCGGAGATCCTCTTTTTCGATCAAAACCGGGATGAAGAAATGCTCAAATGGGCCCGCCACTTCTATAATAACGACAGCCTCCGGCAAGCCGTGGACGGCATCGCTATCCACTGGTATGCCAGCACTTTCAAGTGGTTTCCCGAGAGACTACAAGCCGTTCATAAGCGGGCACCTACCAAACGGATGATCCAAACGGAAGCCTGTGTGGATGCCGAAGTGCCCCACTGGCGCGACGATGCCTGGTACTGGCGCCCGGAAGCCACCGACTGGGGATACCAGTGGGCCCGCCCTGAAAACAAGGACCTTCACCCGCCTTATGTACCGGCCTATCGCTATGCCCGCGACATCATCGGCTGCCTGAACAACCAAGTACAGGGCTGGGTAGATTGGAACCTGGTGCTCAACCGGCAGGGCGGCCCCAATCACGCCCAGAACTGGTGCATAGCCCCCGTCATAGCCGATCCCCGCCAGGATGCCGTGTACTTTACCCCCCTCTACTACATCATGGCCCATTTCAGCAAGTTTATACGGCCGGGGGCCAAACGTATAGCCCTCCAAACGAGCAACCAAAGCACCCTATCCACGGCCGTCCGCAACCCGGATGGATCGCTGGTAGCGGTGCTGTTTAATTCCAGCTCAAAAGGGGTGAATTACCGGGTTAAAACGCCCCAGGCTGAAGGTAATTTTCATTTGGCCCCCCGGGCCTTACAAACCCTCCTACTCCAACCTGAAAAAAGCTAACTCCTCCTTGGAAAAGACGAAGCAAGCCACTTACCTCGGCCATACGCCCCTGCGCCAGGCAGACCATCCCGTAAAGGGCTATTATGAAAACCGCGCCGGAGAGAAGTTTTACTGCATAGAGGGGTTTGCGCAAATGCCGCCTTTCCTCATGAGCCTGGTGAGCAGCAGCGACCAGTGGCTCTTTATAGCCAGCAATGGCGCCCTAACGGCCGGCCGCAAAAGCCCTGATACCGCCCTTTTCCCGTATTACACCGTAGATAAGATCTTCCACGCTGCGGATATCACCGGTAGTAAAACCCTCCTGCGGGTATATCGCGCCGGTACATGGCAGCTTTGGGAACCCTTTTCCGCCGCTGGCCCCTCCGTGTACCGGGTAAAAACACGCCTCTGTAAGAATCAAACCGGGAACGTACTGCGTTTTGAAGCCCACAATGAAGACCTGGAATTGTCCTTTGTCTATCAATGGCGGTTCTCGCCCGAGCACGGTTTTCTGCGGGATGCCTCCCTACACAATACCGGCGCCCAAAACCAATCGGTAGAGGTACTGGACGGCCTGCAAAATCTCCTGCCCTGGGGGATAGATCGGCACCTGCAAAACAACCTGAGCACCCTGGCCGATGCGTACAAAAAAGCAGAACTAAGCCCGGCCGGTATGGGCATCTTTAGCCTGAGCTCCATGGTAGTGGACCGGGCAGAGCCCAGCGAAGCCCTCCGGGCTACCACCGTATGGCAAAGCGGGCTACCTGCCCAAAAGCATCTGCTTTCCAGCCGTCAGCTCGACCGCTTTCGGCACGGAGCGCCCCTGGAAAACGAAACCCTGGTAAGGGCCCAGCGGGGGGCTTTCTTTGTGCAGGCGGCGCTGGAACTAGCCCCTGAGGCCACCCAGGAATGGCTTATGGTAGCCGAAGTAGCCCAGAGCACCGCAAGTACCCTCCGGCTGGAAAACCGGCTCGCCCGGAAAAAGGAACTGTACCAGGAAGTACAGGCCTCTCAGCAGCTGGATACCGAAAGCCTCCACCAAAAAATAGCCGCCGCCGATGGCCTGCAGCATACGGCTGATGAACTGGCTGCGGGGCGCCATTATGGCAATGTGCTCTTTAACATTATGCGCGGCGGCGTTTTTGAGGACGGCTACCTCCTGCCAAAAAAGGCGTTCCAAGCGCATATCCATCACTTTAATAAACCCCTGTACCAAGACCAAGAGGCATTTTTGGCCAGCCTGCCGAGCCCATTGCCCTTGGCCCGTCTTAGCCAGCAGGTCAGGGATAAAGGGGATTTAGATCTCATCCGGCTCACCGCCGAGTTTTTGCCCCTAAGCTTTAGCCGGCGCCACGGCGACCCCAGCCGGCCCTGGAACCACTTTACCATTCATGGATTGGATGCCAACGGCCATACCCAAATGCATTACGAGGGGAATTGGCGCGATATTTTTCAAAACTGGGAGGCCCTGGCCTATGCCTTTCCGGCATTTGCGGAGGGCATGATCTTTAAATTTTTAAATGCCAGCACCATAGATGGCTACAACCCCTATCGCATCACTCAAGATGGTATCGACTGGGAAGTTATTGACCCGCAAGACCCTTGGTCCTACATCGGCTACTGGGGGGATCACCAGATCATTTACCTGCTCAAGCTGCTCGAGCACCAGGAAAACCATTATCCGGGCCGCCTCGCCAGCTACCTGGACCAGGACTGGTTTGTGTACGCCCAGGTGCCCTACCGGCAAAAAACCTATGAGCAACTACTCGAAGACCCTCATAACACCATACTTTACGAAGAGGAGCTGGCTAAGGAAATAGCGGAAAGAGAAAAGCACCTGGGCGCCGACGGCCGCCTGGTGCACGATGCTAAGGAACAGCGGGTACGGGCTAATTTGACCGAGAAACTGCTACTGCCCGCCCTCACCAAGTTAAGCCATTTTGTGCCCGAAGCGGGTATTTGGCTCAATACCCAACGCCCGGAGTGGAACGATGCCAATAATGCGCTGGTAGGCAATGGGGCCAGTATGGTTACGCTCTACTACCTCCGGCGTTTCTTGCGCTTTCTTCCCCAGCTTCTAGACGGACGCCAGAAACCACTGACCGTAAACGCTCCCCTGGCCCATCTACTGCAGGCTTTGCATAGCGCCTTCGCTGATTATGCCCCGGTAGCCCGGCAAAAAGGCGGCTTCTCGGACCCAGAGAGAAAAGCCATGCTAGACCGCCTGGGGCAGGCCGGCGAGCGCTACCGGGAAACGGTCTACCAAGCACCTCATCAAGAAAGAGTAGCCCTGAAGCCCGATAGCATCCGGGACTTTTGTGAGGCGGTAATGCCCGTGATCGACGCCAGCATCGAACGCAACAAAGGCGCCGATGGCCTCTACGAAGCCTACAACATCCTTCACCTCCAGCCAGAGGCCATAGGGGTAAAACGGCTTTACCCCATGTTAGAAGGCCAAGTGGCCGTACTGAGTGCGGGCTATTTAAACCCCGAACAGGCCCTGGCGCTGCTGGATAAGCTCAAGGAAAGCCCCCTTTTTCGCCCGGACCAATACAGCTATCTCCTTTACCCCGATAAAGCACTGCCTTCCTTCCTGGCCAAAAACACCCTCGACCGGAAAGAGGTGGCCCATTCCGCGCTCCTGCAGGAACTCGAACTACGGGGAGACCACCGCCTGGTAGAACAAGATCAAGCCGGTGATTATCACTTTGGGGGAGACCTGCATAACGCTCGCGATCTGCGGAGTTTATTAGCGGAATTGCGCCAAGAGGAAACCCTCCAACCCCTGGTAGACGCGGAGCGCGAGCGCTGGGAAGCCGCCTTTGAGGCTACCTTTGACCACCAGTCTTTTACCGGACGCAGCGGAACTTTCTTCGCCTTTGAAGGCCTGGGCAGTATCTACTGGCACATGGTAAGTAAATTACTGCTGGCGGTACAAGAACAACTTTATGCGGCCCAGGGCGCCCGGAAGGAGCTCCGCGGCAGGCTCATTAACCATTATTACGAAATACGCGCCGGCATCGGGATTGACAAGGGACCCGAACTTTACGGGGCCTTTCCCACTGATGCCTACAGCCACACCCCTGCTCACGCCGGAGCGCAGCAGCCGGGCATGACCGGACAGGTAAAAGAGGACATTCTCAACCGCTGGGCAGAGCTGGGTGTACAAGTAAAAGGTGGTCAGGTATATTTTGCTCCTCACTTCCTCCGCCGGGAAGAATTTTGGGAAGAGGCAGGCACCTTTTCCTTTTACGCCGGCAAAGAAAAAGAAACGCTGGCCCTTCCCCCCAACAGCCTGGCTTTTACCTATGCGGGCTTACCCGTGATCTATCGGAAGGCCAGCAACCCCCTATTGCGGCTGCATTACCGCAATGGAACCGTACAGGAGCGGGAAAGGCTGCATTTATCGCCCGAGGAAAGTCAAGGCTTGCTGGCGCGGGACGAAGCCTTCCACCATCTGGAAGTACATCTACCTGGCAGCCACTTGCTGTAATTTGCCAAACGAAAAAAGCCCGGTGCGAAGCAGCGGGCTTTCTTTATACGGTCCATTTCCAGAAGGAAAAATTAAGCTTTGTGAGCGTTCTCGGAAGACGGACGGCGCTATTGCTCCTCGTCTTCCACCGATTCAGGCATGGAAAGGTCACCTTCCTGGCCACGCTGAGCCGGCTGACCCTGCGACTGCTGAGCTGGCTGGCCTTGCTGCCCGCCCCCCTGCGGCATATTCAGGGGTTGCTGGGCCGGCGCTTGCGGCGCCTGCTCTTCTGACTCGAGGATGCGGGAGTTAGGAGTTTCCTGTGAAGATTCCGGCGTGAGGCTTACATTGGCAAAAAGTACCAGCACTACCAGAACAATCGCCAGGCCCCAGGTGCCTCGATCGAGAAAATCCGTTGTTTTTTTGACGCCGCCAAAGACTTGAGTTCCCCCGCCACCGAAGGAAGAACTCAGGCCTCCACCTTTGGGGTTTTGCACCAAGACGATGATGATCAAAAGGATGCACACTAAAATAATGAGGGCGGCAAAGAAAGTAGCCATGGTAGGGTATATTATTTGCTGTTAGTCAGTTCTTTGATCTCGGCAATTCGGCCGGCAAAGAAACTACTTTTTTCGGGATATTTCAACTTAAGGATCTCGTAGGCCTGAATGGCCTTTTTGTAGTGCTTTTGGCGGATGTACACCTTGGCCAGGGTTTCGGTAACCAAGGCTCCGTCTACCTCTTTTGGCCTATCAGGGGTTTTTAAGGGGCGATTGGGAGCCGGTTTATCTTCCGGGGGCGGTGGTCCGCCAGGTTTTTTCTTTTTGAGCTCCGGCAGCTTTTCCACGAAGGCGTCCAGCAATTGGAGCTTGTCTTCCATGGACAGATCCTCCGCTTCCTTTTCTTCCGATGCCTGAGCACTTGTTCCCGCAGACGCTCTATCTTCATCCGAGGATGAGGAGCGGGAAGGCTCCGCAGGTGGACTATCTTCAATGGAGGCGGAGCTTGACGGCGCCGGGGAAGCTTCGGCGGCACTAGAGGAAGCCGGCGTTTCGTCTTGCGTTGAGGGGGCCTTGGGGGGGGTACCGGAGAGGCGTTTCAGCCAGTAGGTAAAGCTATGCGGCTGGCCTTCTTTTTCGGCGGCCGGCGCTTCTGAAGAACGCTCTTCTGAAGAAGACTCTGCTTCCTCCGCTGGGCTTTGCTCTTGGTCTAAGGCGGTACTAGGCTCATCTACCAAGCGGGGCACATCTTCTTGCCGGTATTGGTCGATAAGCGCTTCTATCTCTAAAAACTCTTGATCGAGCGCGGAGTCTTCCTTGCCCTCGGAGGGGGCATCCGATTCTCTTTCATCATCTGGGGAAGTTTCGCCGAGGGAAGCGGTGGAAGAAGTCGGGTGGTCTTCAGGGTCCGGGCCGGTAGCTTCGGAGGCTGTTTCGGAAGCCTCGTCGCTCCTGGCAGCCGTTTCCTCAGATTTCTCCGGCTCGGGGGTGGTGGTATTTTCCGGTTCAGGCGTCAGCTCTCCTTTAGAAAGGAGCGCCCCAGCGGAGGCCTCCGCTTCTTCCGGCGGGGCCTTTCCTTCCAGGCTATCGGATTCTTCGGGCGGGGCTTCTTCGTCTTGAATTTGTTCCCGGTGCTGACGCTGGCGCAAAAGGCGGTTTTTTTCGAGGATGGCTCTCATCCGCTCGCTTAGTTGATCCTGGGCCAACTGTTGGCCCGATTCCCGGGCGGTAGGCCGGGGAGGCCTTTCTGAAGAACGGTCTTTTTCGGTTCCAGGAGCCGGTTCTTCGGGCGAGGGGGTCGTTTCCGCCGCTAAGCTTGAGGATTCTTCCGCGGGGGGCTCTTCTTTTGGGGTTTCTTCGGCTTGCCACTGCGGGGCTTCCGCTACTGACTCCTGCTCCGTAGTCGGTTGGTCTACTGGTTCCGACGCAGGCGGGGCGGATTCATCCGCTGCTGACGGGGTATTTGGGGCGCTTTCCGGGGGCGAAGGCGCCGTTTCGGGCCTGATAGCTTCTTCCTCGGGTGCGGTTTCCTTTGGCCGGGAGGCCGGCGCCCACTCCGCTGGCTTTACCTCATCGCGCTCGCGCGATTCGCTTACTTGCTGGGCTTGCTCCTGCAGGGGGGCTTCTTCCTCAAATAGCTCGAAAAGGACGCTTCGATCGTTGGTAATGAGGGCGGTGCGCCCCAGCTGCCGTTGAAATAAGTGTTCATTAGAGTAGCGCAGGCGGGCGGCGTAGAGGAGCTGTAGGGGCTGGCTGTAGGGGTAGGCTTCGGCGAGCTGGCGCAGTTCATCCTCGGGATAATCGGCTACCTTCCGGGGGTTTTGGAGCAGGTGTATGACGGTTTCCTTGCTAAGCATTACCAGTCGCCAATGGCTTGATTTAGAATATTTTCAGATAGCTGCTGAACGATCTCTTGGTGCAATTGGGCTTCGACCTGATCCAGGTTGGTATTGGCATCAAAATCGGTAAACCGGCTGAAAGAGCGTTCGAAGCTTTTATCGGGCTCTAAGGTATTGGTAAATATAACATTTACGGTAATGGTAAGCCGGTTTTGGGCTACGGCGCCCACATCGGAGGCCTGGGCGTTAATGGGGCTTATTTCGTAACCGGTGATGGAGCCGCTGATCTCGAGGTCGGCATTGCGCTCGGTGAGCGCCAGGGGGGTAAGCTGAACAAAGAGGTCCCGCAGCTGCTCGGTAAAGGTTTGGCTCAGGCCGGGCTTTACGATTTGGGCGTAATTGGGGAAATAATCGATAGAGATGGTCTCCGCATCCCCTACATCGCCTCCCGTGAAGCTATAGCCCCCGGAACAGGCGCTCAGCAGTACCAGCAGCGGTATGAGGAGGAGCTTTTTCATCACAGGTTGTATTGCTTTATTTTTCGGTAGAGGGTCCGTTCGCTGATGCCCAGGTCTTGCGCGGCGTCTTTCCTTTTGTTATGGTTGCGGTCCAGGGCTTTTTGAATGAGCTCGATCTCTTTTTCCTGGAGCGAGAGGTTTTCGTATTCCACGGTACGCGGCTCGTGCTGGGGCGGGGTAGCGGGAGTTCCCTCCTCGGGCTCACTGTAAAGTGGTAAGTAGGGGTCGGTGTCTTCTTCCGGCGAAGTCTCCGGCGGATGACTGGGCAGGAGTTTTTCCGGCCGTTCGTTCTGGTTGAGCCTTTCGAGGAGGTGGCTGTGATTTTCCTTCCACTGCTGATCGGGCTCACCGTTGTGCATCAATTCAGAGGTAAGCTTTTTTAGGTCGGCTATGTCTTTGCGCATATCGAAGAGGACCTTGTAGAGGATTTCCCGTTCGTTGGCAAAGTCGCCGCCCTGGCCGCTGGAGCCGCCTTCATGTTTGTAGAGGGCGGGCAGGCTGCTTTTGGGGACATCGGGGAGATAGGCCATCAGCGTATCGGCTTCGATGGCCTTTTCGTGTTCGATCACGGAGAGCTGCTCGGCCAGATTGCGGAGCTGCCGGATATTGCCGGGCCAGTGATAGCGCTTGAGCAATTGCACCGCTTCTTCGCTCAGCCGGATAGGGGGCACGCGGTACTTATCGGCAAAATCGGAGGCAAACTTGCGAAAGAGCAGGTGAATATCTTCTTTGCGTTCCCGCAAGGGAGGAAGCGGTATTTCTACCGTGTTGAGGCGGTAATAGAGGTCTTCCCGAAACTTACCTTTTTGAATGGCTTCCAGGAGGTTTACGTTGGTAGCGGCGCAGATGCGCACATCGGTTTTAAGGCTGCGGGAAGAACCTACTTTGATAAATTCTCCTGTTTCGAGCACCCGCAGCAGGCGCACCTGGGTGGCCAGGGGCAGCTCGCCCACCTCATCGAGGAAAATGGTGCCCCCGTCTGCCTCCTCAAAATAGCCTTTACGGGCGCCGGTAGCGCCGGTAAAGGAACCTTTTTCGTGGCCAAATAACTCACTATCGATGGTACCTTCGGGGATGGCGCCACAGTTTACCGCTATATATTTATTGTGTTTGCGGTGGCTCTGGGAGTGGATAATGCGGGGAATGGCCTCCTTGCCCACCCCACTTTCGCCGGATACCAGCACGGAAATATCGGTTCCTGCCACCTGCAGCGCCTTTTGGAGGGCGCGTTCCAGGCCCTCGGAGGTGCCTATGATGCCAAAGCGTTGCTTTATATCTTGCGTATTGCTCACTGGAATCGGTGTTTTATACGAATAGGTTCGGCTTGGTGGATATGCGTTCCGGTAGATTCATTGATCACGTAGCTGCGAAAAGCTTCCACCGTCATGTAGCGAGCCTGGGGTAACTTTTTGGGGATCACCAGGCCCTGGGTTCGGCCGGTGGCCTTTCCCTCCCATATGAGCTCATCGGTACCATTATAAACTTTCACTTTGACCCCCGTGGTAAGGTTGCTGATGCAGCGCTCCCGGCTGGAATCGGCGACGCAGTAATAAAAGGCGCCCCGCTCTTTCACCTTATCCTGGGTTATCCAGATAGTCAGGTTATTGTCCACCCAGCGGTCGCCCGCTTTTTGTTGGCCTTTGGCCAAATGTGATAGCCCCATCACGAGCAAGAGGCTAGCCAGAAAAGCCCATTTGGTGTTCATAGTGTAAGGTCAGCAGCGCTCGCCCAGAAGGGTAGCGGCCGTGCATTTATTGATTTTCACGTTAACAAAGTTGCCCGGCTGTTCGGCCCCGGTTTTGGGGAAAACAACCACGGTATTCTGGGTATTGCGGCCCATCCATTCCTGATCGCTTTTTTTGGAATTGCCTTCAATGAGGACGGTTTCCGTTTGGCCCAGGTGGGCCTCATTGCGCTCCAGGGAGTGCGCCTGCTGGCGGTCAATGATCTCGGTAAGGCGGCGCTTTTTGATTTCCAGCGGAATGTCATCTTCCAGCTTACGGGCCGCATACGTATTGGGGCGCTCGCTGTAATAAAACATATAGCCAAAGTCGTACCGGACGTAATCCATCAGGCTCAGGGTAAGCTGGTGGTCCTCTTCCGTTTCCGTAGGGAAGCCGGCGATCATATCGTGGCTAATGCCACAGTCGGGTATAATTTTTCGGATCCGGTCGATAAGCGCCACGTATTCTTCGCGGGTGTGGCCGCGGTTCATGGCTTCCAGGATGCGGCTGCTGCCGCTCTGCACCGGGAGGTGAATGTACTTACACACATTGGGATGGGCGGCGATGGCGTGCAGCACATCGTCCGTCATGTCCTGCGGATTGGAGGTACTAAAGCGAATGCGCATTTCCGGAACGGCGCGGGCTACTTTATGCAGCAGCCCGGCAAAATTTACGGCCGAAGCCTGGGCCGCTTCGCTGGCCCGTTCAAAGTCTTTTTTGAGGCCCCCGCCGTACCAGAGGTAAGAGTCCACATTTTGCCCCAGGAGGGTGATTTCCTTGTAGCCGTGATCGCGGAGCTGGCGTGCTTCTTCGATGATGGTTTCCGGATTGCGGCTGCGCTCGCGGCCGCGGGTAAAAGGCACCACACAGAAAGTACACATATTGTCGCAACCCCGGGTAATGGATACAAAGGCGGAAACGCCATTGGTCCCCAGGCGCACGGGGCTTACCTCGGCATAGGTTTCTTCTTTGGAGAGCAGGGTATTCACGGCCTTCCGGCCTGCATCTACTTCTTTTACCAGGTTGGGGAGGTCTCGATAAGCATCGGGCCCCACCACCAGGTCTACCAGCTTTTCTTCGTCCAGAAGCTTATCCTTGAGGCGTTCCGCCATGCAGCCCAAAACGCCTATTTTCAGGGCGGGCTGATCTTCCTTAATGCGATGGAAGGTTTTTAGGCGCTTGCGCACCGTTTGCTCAGCTTTATCACGGATGGAGCAGGTATTGAGCAGCACGAGATCAGCTTCTTCCGCGTTGCGGGTGGTTCCATAGCCCTCTTCCGCCAGAATAGAAGCCACAATCTCGGAGTCGGAAAAATTCATTTGGCAACCATAGCTTTCGATGTAAACTTTTTGGGCTGCCTGATTATCATGGGGCCGCACGGTAGCCTGCCCCTGCAGCGCATCTGCCAGGGGCGTTTCGTTTTCGCGTGCCTTAGTGGTAGCCATAACCGATGTACTTTAAGGGTTTTTAGGGCTTTTGCAAGAGGGGCAAAGGTAAGCATATTGGGGTGGATATGCCAGTTTGACAGTACCCAGATGGTAAGCTGGATGTCAGCTCCTTAGGGGCCGGTAAGCCTCCGGGGCGCGCGGGCACATTTGGCCGGCAGGCCCAAACAAAAGCACAGGTAAGGGTGTCGCTTAAGGAGTTGGTACCAAACAAATCGTTTAATTTGCCAACGAAAAATAACTCTGTGTAAAGCCTGCGGATATGTCTAAAAATCTGGTGATAGTGGAGTCTCCGGCCAAAGCCAAAACCATAGAAAAATTTCTGGGTAAGGATTTTAAGGTAGAGTCCAGCTACGGTCACATACGTGATCTGGAGCAAAAAGATATGGGGGTAGATGTGGAAAATAACTTCACGCCCCGCTACAAAATAAGCGATGATAAAAAAGAAGTGGTCCGTAAGCTGAAGAAACTGACCAAAGAGGCCGAAACGGTGTGGCTGGCCTCGGATGAGGACCGCGAAGGGGAGGCCATAGCCTGGCACCTGGCCGAGGCCCTGGACCTCAATCCTACGAAAACCAACCGCATTGTATTTTCCGAAATTACCAAAGGCGCTATCCAACGGGCCATAGACAATCCCCGCCGGATAGACCAAAACCTGGTAAACGCCCAGCAGGCAAGACGGATCCTGGACCGCCTGGTGGGTTTTGAGCTATCGCCAGTGCTCTGGAAAAAAGTGAAAGCGGGCCTTTCTGCCGGACGAGTACAGTCCGTAGCAGTGCGGCTTATCGTGGAGCGGGAAGAGGAGATCAAAAACTTTAAGCCGAAGAACTTTTTCCGGGTGCGGGCCCTGTTTATCAATCCGCAGGGCAAGCCCATCCGGGCAGATCTGAATAAGCGTTTTGACACGCAGGAAGAAGCGGAGGCCTTCCTAAAGCAATGTAAGGACTACGCCTTTTCGATAAGCGACATAGAAAAAAAACCGGCCAAAAAAAGCCCGGCGCCGCCCTTTACCACCTCTACCCTTCAGCAAGAAGCGGGGCGAAAATTGAGCTATCCGGTGGGGCTTACCATGTCGGTAGCCCAGCGGCTTTACGAAGCCGGTCTTATCACCTACATGCGGACCGATTCGCTCAATCTTTCCAGCGAGGCCACCAAGGCCGCTGCAGCGGAGATAAAAGACCAGTACGGGGCAGACTACGTGAAAAACCGGCGCTACACCACCAAAAGCAAAGGAGCCCAGGAAGCCCACGAAGCCATCCGGCCTACTGATATGCACCGCAAACGGGCGGGGAGCAGCGATCAGCAAAAGCGCTTGTACGACCTCATCTGGAAGCGCACCCTGGCCTCCCAAATGGCGGACGCCCAGCTGGAACGGACCACCCTGCGCATCCCTTCACCCGAGGCCAAACTAGAATTCACGGCCAAGGGAGAGGTCATCACCTTTGAAGGCTTTCTGAAAGTGTACCTGGAAGGCCAGGACGAGGAAGACGGCGAGGAGAAAGCGGGTACCCTGCCCGCCAGCCAAAAAGGCGACGCCCTTAAGAAAGAAGAGATCAATGCTACCGAGCGCTTCACAAAAAACCCTCCGCGCTTCACCGAGGCCAGCCTGGTTAAAAAACTTGAAGAGCTGGGCATAGGGCGCCCCTCTACCTACGCCCCCACCATAAGCACCATCCAAAAGCGGCAGTACATCGAAAAAAGCGATCTGGAGGGTTTCGAGCGCCCCTTTGCCGAACTTAAGCTGGAAGCGGATGGCAAGCTGAAAACGGAAAAACACAAGGAGCGAACTGGTGCAGACAAAAATAAACTGATCCCTACTGACATAGGCGTAGTAGTAAACGGCTTCCTGACCGAGCACTTTAAAGACATTCTGGATTACAACTTCACGGCCAGCGTGGAGGCCCAATTTGACGAAATAGCACGGGGGCAAGAGCAGTGGAACGAAATGATCGAAGGCTTTTACCAAGATTTTCACCCCCACCTTAAGGAGGTAGAAGAGCACTCCGATAGAGCTACCGGCGAGCGGGTGCTGGGAGATGATCCCAAAACGGGCCGCCCCGTCATAGCCCGCCTAGGCCGCTACGGACCGATGGTACAGCTGGGCCGGGCAGAAGACGAGGAAAAACCCCGCTTTGCCAGCCTCCTAAAAGGACAGCACATAGATACCATAAGCCTGGAGGACGCCCTGGAGCTGTTTAAACTGCCGCGAGAACTGGGCGAGTATCAGGGCGAAAAAGTGGCGGCCAATATTGGCCGCTTTGGGCCTTATGTACGTTGGAAAAGCACTTTTGCTTCTCTGCGCAAAGACGAGGGGGATGACCCCATGACCGTGGACCTGGACCGGGCCATAACCCTCATAGAAGCAAAAGTGGAGGCCGATAAGCACAAGTACATTAAGACCTTTGACGAGGCCAAGCCGGTCATTCAAGTGCTCAACGGTCGCTACGGTCCTTACCTTAAAAAAGGCCGTCGCAACTTTAAAATCCCCAAAGAGGTAGAAGAGCCCGCCGCCCTTACCCGGGAGGAATGCGAAAAGATCATAGAAGAGGCGGGCAGTAAAAAGGCCAGTGGCAAAGGCGCCAAAGGAGGCAAAGCCAAGAAAGCCAGTACCGCCCAGAAAAAGAAAACTACCAAGAGCAGTACCTCGAAAAAGTAAGTGATGCGGCTGGAAGATTTTTTGGCGCCCGTAAACGAGTCGCTGCTGCAAGACAGCAGCCTACAAGAGCCCAACCGGGTAGGGCACAAGCTGCGCCTCCACCGGGAAGTATCCGGGCCGCCCGACCTGGCGGGAGTACAGGTAGCCCTGCTGGGCGTCATGGATGATAGAGGCAGCACCAATGCCGGTTGTGCCACCGCCCCCAATGCCATTCGATCCTATCTCTATCCCCTCTATTGGAATCAGTGGCAACTGGAAGCGGTGGATTTGGGCAATATTTACGCCGGGGAAACCCAGGAAGATACCCTTACCGCCCTAAGGCAAGTATGCCATCACCTCCTGAAAGCGCAAATAATACCGTTGGTGCTGGGCGGCAGCCAAGACCTTACTTATGCCTGCTACCGTGCCTATGATGGCCTGGAGCAAACGGTAAACCTGGCGGCGGTAGATGCCCAATTTGACCTGGGGAAGCAGGGCAGTCCGCTGGGAAACCATAGCTACCTGAGCCACATTATACTGCGCAAGCCGTACATCCTTTTTAATTACAGCAATGTAGGCTACCAGAGCTATTTTGTGGACCCCGAGGAGCGGGCTCTTATGGAGAGAATGTACTTTGACATCAACCGCCTGGGCAGCCTGCGCGGCCAGATAGAAGAATGCGAACCGGTGCTGCGCGATGCTGATTTGGTGAGTTTTGACATTGGCGCTGTCCGTCAATCGGATGCCCCCGGCAACACTTTTCATAGCCCCAACGGCTTCAGTGGCGAAGAAGCCTGCGCCATAGCGCGCTATGCGGGTATCAGCGATAAGCTGAGCTGTTTTGGCCTGTTCGAAGGCAATCCCCAAGTAGACTCTGAAGGACGTACGGCCCACCTCATGGCCCAGATGATCTGGTACTTTTGGGAAGGCTATGCCCACCGCAAAGGCGACTATCCCTTTGCCCGCAAGGAGGACTACCAACGCTATACGGTGCTCATCAATGAGGGAGAGCACGAACTTATTTTTTACAAGAGCCCCCAGAGCGGGCGGTGGTGGATCGAGGTACCCCTGCAGGACCAGGGGGGCATAAGTAACGCCCGTCATCAACTTATTCCTTGTTCATTCCGCGATTACGAAGAAGCCTGCCAGAACGAATTACCAGAGCGCTGGTGGCAGGCCATGAAGAAGGGAGTATGAGCCCTTCGGGCAAAGGAAATTTTGGGCCCGCTTGAGCAAGATTGGAATCAAAACAATATATTTGGACTTTTGAACACCCTATCGTTGAAATATTTTCCCCGCCGAAAAACCTTTCTGAACACTGTTTTTGAAGAAGCTAAAAACGCTTTTTTTCAAAGCTTTGCACAAGTAGGCACCGGCCGTACAAGCATAGAAATAACCCCCGGCAAGTGAAGCTCTAAACAATTTGGTGAGTATGATAAAGCGCTACATCTTTCTTTTGATGCTGTTTTTCACCGGCTCTATATGGGCCCAGCAGGATGTTCAGTTTACGCAGTATATGAACAACCGGCTCTACTACAATGCGGGCGTGGCGGGTACCGGTGGCGCCATTTGCATCACCGGATTGCACCGCAGCCAGTGGGTAGGTTTTGAAGGCGCCCCCACCACCCAGAACATAACGGCCAACATTCCCATTCAGGCCCTGCGCGGGGGGATTGGCCTCAGCATCGTCAACGAACAAATAGGCTATTTCAGCAATGTGTCTGCCCGGTTGGGCTATGCTTACCAGCTTCAACTAGCCCAGGGCTCTTTAGGAATCGGGGTAGGCGCGGGCTTTTTAAACCGTTCACTCAATAACGCGCAGTGGATCCCGTCGGGCGTAGATCCCGCAAGCGGCACCCCCGGCACTTCTGATCCGGCCCTCGCCGGTGCCAATGCCAGTGGCTTCCAAATTGACCTGGATTTTGGCCTGTATTACCAGAGCGACCGCATCTGGGCCGGGGTATCTTCCAGCCGCATGCTAGAATCTTCCCTAGAGGTAGATAACTTCCCCACGGGCGATAAAACGGCCTTTTTCCGCAATAGCCGCCATTATTTTGTCATGGGTGGTTATAACTGGGCCATACCGGGCTCCAACTGGGAGCTGCGCCCCAGCGCGCTGGTCAAGTTAAGCCAGGGAGGTCCTCCTACTTACGAAGTGAATGCCAGCGGCGTTTATAATAAACAAATCTGGGGCGGCGTTACTTACAGACTGGAAGACGCCGTAGCCGCCATGGTAGGCTATCAATTCACCCCTTCCTTTCGCGCTGGCTATTCTTACGATGTAGCCACCGCCCGATTGTCCGGTTCCGCCGGTGGAAGCCACGAACTAATGGTGCAGTACTGTTTTAAAATAGAAATTCCCCCCAGAATACCGGGACGTTACAATAATGTAAGATTTTTGTAATATAGCACCCCTCATTTTACGGGTGACTAACCGCAAAATGCATTTCCTTATGAATCGCGTGATGAAGAAACTCTTTCCAATCCTGATGAGCGGCTTGTTTTTAGCAAGTTGCAGCTCGAATGACCACGGTGAACTGGTGGGTGTCGATAACCGGCCCGACTGGTATCCTTCCAAACCCTACGGAATGGTTTACATCCCCCAGGGTTCTTATAACATGGGCAACTCCGATCAGGATGTGCCCTACGCCCTGGTATCTCCCATAAAAACCGTTTCGGTACCTTCCTTTTGGATGGACCAAACCGAAATAACCAATAATGAGTACCGCCAATTTGTGAATTGGGTGCGGGACAGCATTGCGCGCACAAGGCTGGCCGATGGTGGCCTGGTGCCCGGCTATGAGTTTATCGATCCCGCCACGGCCGAGGACCCCACCTTCTACCAAGAATACAAAACCCTTAATTATCCAGACAGTATGCAGCGCCGGATCAATTGGGAACCGGCCCTTATCTGGGACAAGCGCGAATATCCTTCTTCGGAGTACACCAATATCATCGAAACCATGTACCTACCGCCTGAAGAACGCTTTATGGGCGACAAGATGATCGATGCTCGCCAGCTCAACTACTCCTACTACTGGATAGATAAGCAAAAAGCCGCCAAGAAAAGCAACCGGGTTCAGTATGACTACAATGATGCGGATCAGGATGGCGAATACTTTTCCTACCGGGATTACATCAAAAGCAATAAGCAAAACTCCGATCGGAGCTCTTTTTTCAAGAGCAACAAAATCAATGTTTACCCCGACACCCTGGTTTGGATAGCCGATTTTGCTTACAGCTATAATGAGCCCATGCACGACCGTTATTTTTGGCACCCCGCCTTTGACGACTACCCCGTAGTGGGCGTGAATTGGTACCAGGCTCGGGCCTTTTGTAACTGGCGCACCAAATACCGCAACGATTACCTGGGCTCCATTAATGCCTACAAGGAACAAGAGTTTCGCTTGCCTACGGAGGCGGAATGGGAGTACGCGGCCCGTGGTGGTAAAGAACTGTCCACCTATCCCTGGGGCGGTCCTTACGCTTTGAACAGCAGCGGCTGCTACCTGGCCAACTTTAAGCCGCAGCGGGGTTCCTTTGACATAGACGGCGGTATCTATCCAGTAGAAGTGACCTCCTACTCCCCTAATGACTTTGACTTGTATAACATGGCCGGTAACGTGGCCGAGTGGACCAGTACGGCCTACGAAGCCGCAAGCTATTATTACGTAAGCGACTTAAGTCCTAACTTCCAGTACAATGCCAATGATAATGACCACCCCACCTTGGCTCGTAAAGTAACGCGCGGTGGCAGCTGGAAAGACATTGCTTACTACCTGCAAACCAGTGCTAGGAACTACGAATACGCGGACACTGCTAAATCCTACGTAGGCTTCCGCACCGTACAAAGCTTCATGGGAAGGGATATAAACGATTTTTAACCCTCTCCTTTCAACGATTAATCAAAACCCCTCAGTAAAACCTCAAATTAGAACACATGGCGTTAATTGATGTAAATAGCAAGCGTTTCAAAAACTTTATGGCCAAGTTATATGGCATTGGCGCTGCAGTGGTTATCCTCGGTGCGATGTTTAAAATCCTTCACTTGAAAGGTGCCGATATAATGCTGGTCGTAGGCCTTACCACCGAGTCCGTTATCTTTCTTTTCTCTGCTTTTGAAAAGCCCGGAGAAGAGTACGACTGGACTTTGGTATACCCTGAATTGGCCGGGATGGATGCCGATGATGAAGACGGTGGGTCTTCCGCTCAAGGACGTAATCAAATTTCCGCCTCCCAGGAGCTCGATAAGATGATGGAAGATGCCAAAATTGATGGTGAACTCATCGAAAGCTTGGGCAGCGGCCTGCGTAAGTTTGGTACGGCGGCGGAAAAACTTAACGAAACTACCGAGGCGGCCGAGGCCACCAAAGATTATGAGCAGCAACTCTCCATGGCCTCTAAGAATATGGAGTCCTTAAATGCGCTTTATGCCGTTCAGCTGGAAAGCTCTGCCAATCACATGGAGACGCAAAACACCCTGATGGAAAAGCTGAACAGCAGCATGGAAAGCTCTGATAAGTTGGCCACCGAAGTGAATACCCTTACCGACAATATCAGTCAGCTAAATAATGTCTATGGTGGCATGCTTTCCGCCATGAACCCCAATCGCCCCAGCTAGGATATTAGCATCTTACTGATTGACAACCGAACTTGTACTAAAGTTAAAAACTACTTTCGTTAATGGCATCAGGAAAACTCTCCCCCCGGCAAAAGATGATCAACATGATGTACCTCGTGTTGACCGCAATGCTGGCGCTCAATGTTTCCCGGGATATTCTCAAAGCACTCACCCGCCTCAATGATAGCCTGGAAACCACCGTGGCTACCGTAGAGAGCAAGAACCAAGAAATCTACAATCAATTTGCCGCTGCCGCAGAGGAAAATCCCGATAAGGCTCAAGAGTGGAAAAACAAGGCAGACCAAGTCAAGAAAGAGTCACAAGGACTCTATGCCTACATCGAGAACATGAAAAAAGAGCTGGTGAAAATCAGCGGTGGTCGCGATGAAAATGGCGCCCCAAAACGGCTCAGTGCGCTTGAAGATCCCGCCAACTACCTCTTGAACCAAGGCAACGGTAAAAAGCTGCAGCAGAAGTTAGAAGCTTACGAAAGCAGCCTGGTCTCAACCCTGGGAGATGATGCGCCGCAGCTGCAAAAAAACCTGAAGAAGACCTTCGATACTTCTCCCCAGAAGCTAGGAGATAAAAAGCTGCCCTGGCCCAATGCCAGTTTTGAGCATTTTCCCCTGGGGGCTATCCTTCCCTTCCTCTCCGACCTGCAAGCCAAGGTCCGCAATAGCGAATCTGACGTTATCTCGCAGTTGCGCAGTAACATTGGCAAATCCGACTTGAAATTTACGGATATTCAGGTAATTGTGGACGAAGAGAAGAAGTACGTCACCAAAGGGGAAACGTACCGGGCTAAGGTTTTTCTTGGCGCTTACGACAAGACCCAAAAGCCTAAAATCACGATAAACGGCAAGCAACTTCCCGAGTCCAAAATTCAAAATGGACAAGGGATTGTAGAGATCCCCGCCAACAAGATTGGTCAAGTGGAATGGGGCGGTAAAATAGCCATTGAGCAGCTGGGCCGAAGTGAGCCGTTGGTCCGGGAAATCGAGCCACAAACCTTTACCGTAGCCCCGCAAACGGTAGTGGTATCCCCTACTAAGATGAATGTGCTCTACCGGGGCGTGAAAAACCCCCTGGAAATTGGCGTACCCGGCGTAGCCCCTGATAAGATTAAGGCCAGCGGTCCAGGACTATCCGGTAGCGAAGGAGCCTATGTAGCTGATGTAACCGACATTCGCGGAAAGGAAGTGACCATCAACGTGTCCGTCCTGGAAGAAACCAAAGACGGCAAAACGGAGCCCCGTCCCGCTGGTAGTAAAAAGTTCCGAATCAAAGGACTGCCGCCGGCCGTGGGTACCATCTACACCCGCTCCACCGGAGAATTTTCCAAAGGAGCCATAAGCCGAGCCGAAGTAGAAGCCGAGTTTAAAGATTTCCCCTTTGACCTCCCGCTTAAGGTTACCGGCTTTGAGGTAGCTATTCCCGGTTATCCCCCTGAACGGGTCAATGGCAACACCATGCCGTCCAACGTAAAACAACGTATAAAGGGACTCGATCCCGGAACCACCATTTCCATTCGTAACATCAAGGCCCGCGCAATAGAAAGCGGTGCTCGCGTTACAGAAGTAGGAAACATCTCCGTAGATGTAAACTAAGCATTAAATGCTCGCCTTATGAAAAGATTTGTTGCCTCCATAGCCGTTTTAGGCCTCCTGTTGCTTGCCTTACCCAAGCAGGGAGATGCTCAGGTTCTTACCCCTGACGACAACGGTATTATTCCCGAGCCGCCTAAGTCGTATAACCACAACATGGTATTTCCCTACCCCCACTTACGCGAAGCGGATCTGATGTGGAGTACGCGTCACTGGGAGCGCATTAACGTGAAGCACAAGGCCAACTTTCACCTCTATTACCCCATCCAGGGCTTCCCGGGTCGCAAAAGCCTTTACGACGTGCTGGTAGATGGCATCCTGGAGGAAAATACCATTGTGGAAGTCTTTGCTAATGACAACTTCGAGATTCCCCTTACACCCGATCAGGTTTACAACTACGTAAATATGATCGACACCATCCGGGATCCGGACGATCCCACCCAAATCGTGCTCATTGACACCATCAGTATTACTTCCAAGGATGTGATTGCCTGGGAGATCAAGTCTGATTGGTTTTTCGATAAGCAACGGGGCGAGATGAAAAACCGGATCATCGGTCTTTCCCCGGTGGTTCGGAATCCTTCCACGGAAGAAAAATATAACCTCTTCTGGGTATGGTTCCCCGATGCCCGTTACGCGCTGGCTACCCACCAGGCCTACAATACACAAAACCGCGCCATGCGCCTTACCTATGACCAGGTTTTTCACCTGCGTTACTTTGATGGCGTGATCTTCAAAGAGGATAATGTATACGACCGAAGTATCGAAGAGTACAAGCGAAACTCCAACCTGGACCAGCTCCTGGAGGCGCAGCGTATCAAGAACAACCTTCGAAGCTTCGAAAGCGAGCTTTGGGAATACTAAAACCCGTCTGGGTAAACAAACAATTTTATCGAAACCCTGTCAGTACCGCTGACAGGGTTTTTTTGTGGGTATATTTAAGATGAGTAGCAAGAAGCGTTTTTATACTATCGTAGGGCAAGGCCTGGCGGGTACCATCCTCTCCATGCGCATGTGGGAACGGGGCATTCCCCATCAGGTTATTGACGACCCTAGCATGTCGCAGTCTTCCCGCATTGCCGCCGGGCTAGCCAATCCCATATTGCTAAAGCGGCTTAAATGGGTCCGGCACGCAGAACTTTTTTGGCCCGAGGCCAAGCCCTTTTATCAGCGCTGGGAACAGAAACTTAAGACCACCTTTACCCATCCCGTAAAGATGTGGCACTTGTTTCGCTCCGTAGGGGAGATCAATCGCTGGCAGGAAAAGGCGGAAAACCCGCTCCTCAGGCCCTTTTTAGGCGCAGTGCTGCCACACAACACCCACGAGCGCCTGGAAGCACCCCATGGGATCGGGATCCTCGAGGAGCTCTTTTGGCTGGATACCCATCACTTCCTGGAAGCCTACCGGGCCTATCTTAAGCGGAAAGGCGCTTATCATAAGGTACCCGCTCAAAAAGTCCTGGAAAAACACATTTGGCCGATGAGGCCCCCTGAAGCACCGCTGGTGCTCTGCAATGGCCACCTGGCCCGGCATCGCCAACCGCTTACCAAGGCTTTTACCCCTACGCGCGGAGAAGTACTCCTGCTAAAGGCGCCCGAAATGCCCGAAGATATAGCCCTGCACGCCCGGGTTTTTGCCCTGCCCTTGGGGCAACAACACTTTAAACTGGGGGCCAGCTATGCCCATGATGACCTCAGCGATACGCCCAGCCCGGCGGGGCGGGAATGGTTGCTCAAACAATGGGGGAATATGTACAACGGGGCCTATGAGGTCACCGATCACCTGGCCGGGGTGCGGCCCAACGTGGCGGATCGCCAGCCCCTCTTGGGTGGGTGGGAACCGGGTAAGTACATCTTCAATGGCCTGGGCTCGCGGGGCGTGCTCATGGGCCCCTTGCTGGCTGACCACCTCGTGGCGCATCTGGAAGACAAGACGCCGCTGGCCCACGAATGGGATGTGCAACGCTTTATTTCAAATTAGGCCCCCGCCGTTCCGGATGATATTTTACAAAAAGATTGAGCCAGGTAACCCGGGATACCCGCAAAATGATGGGGGCCATCAGCAAAACCACCACCCCCAGGGCAATGACAATGTCCCAGATCCCAGGCTCGTAAATCCAGTTCATAATGATGTAAGTAGCCACGAATAGCGCTACCGAGTAGCCGTAGCTCACGTACATGGAACCGTAAAAAAAGCTGGGCTCTATCTCATAGCGCAGACCGCAATGGGGGCAGTGCTCATACATGGAAAACAAACGCCCCAGATCGTAGGGGTTTCGGGACTTGAATACCCGGCCTTTATGGCAGCGGGGACAGCGGCCGTGGAGAATGCTGTAAACTTTGGAGCCGGGAGCTAATAGCTTCATGTGTGATACCTTACTTTTGCGCCCCTTATGGTGGGCATCAATAAAATCAACGTTCAGTACAACGACCGCAAGCTGTTCCGGGATGTTTCTTTCCAGGTAAAACCCGGTGAAAAACTGGGCCTGGTAGGGAGCAATGGCGCAGGCAAATCTACGCTACTTAAGATAATTGTGGGTGAGGTAAGTCCCCATTCCGGGAACATCAGCACCCCCAAGGATTTTAGCATGGGCTACCTCCCCCAGGAGCTGCCGCTTCACGACGGCCGCACCGTATGGGAAGAAGCGGAAACGGCCCTGGCCAGCATCCAGGAAACCCAGCGCAAGCTGGATACCATCAACACCCAACTGGCCGAGCGGGAAGACTACGAAAGCGATGGCTACCTGCAGCTCATAGAGGAACTCAATCATTATACCGAGCGCTTCAATATGATGGGGGGCTATACCTACCACGCCCGCCTGGAGCGCATCCTCCAGGGCCTGGGCTTCCGGCCTGATGATTTTGAACGACAAACCACCGAGTTTAGCGGTGGCTGGCGTATGCGAATCGAACTGGCCAAGCTCCTCCTCGCTCAGCACGACTTGCTTCTCCTGGACGAGCCCACCAACCACCTCGATATAGAATCCATCCTCTGGCTGGAGCGCTTTCTGGAGGAATACGAGGGCGGCATTGTTATGGTAAGCCACGACCGCACCTTTCTGGACCACATTACCAACCGCACGGTAGAGATTGTTAACGGGACCATTTACGACTATCCGGTACCCTACAGCAAATTTGTGGCCCTGCGCGAAGAACGTCGTCAGCTCCAAAAACAGGAACAAAAAAACCAGGAAAAAGAGATAAAACACACCGAGCAACTCATCGAAAAATTCCGGTATAAGGCCAATAAGGCCTCCTTTGCCCAGAGCCTGATCAAAAAGCTGGACAAAATGGAACGCATCGAGATAGATGATGAGGATAGCAAGGTGATGCATTTCAAATTTCCCCCCGCGCCCCGTTCTGGCAAAGTGGTCGTAAAAGGCGAAAACCTCAGCAAAAGCTACGGGGACAAAACTGTTTTCCAGCGGGCCCATATCGAGATCAACCGCCAGGAAAATGTAGCCTTCGTAGGCCAAAACGGCCAGGGGAAGTCCACCCTGGTGAAGATCATCACCCAGGCGCTGCCCCACGGCGGCCACCTGGAGCTGGGCCATAACGTACAGATAGGCTATTACGCCCAAGAACAGGCCAAGACCCTGGACGGCAGCAAAACCCTCCTGGAAACCATCGAAGAGGCCGCTCCGGAAGACCAGCGCAAGCGCGCCCGCGATTATCTGGGCTCTTTTCTCTTCAGCGGAGAAGACGTGGAAAAGAAAGTAAGCGTACTATCCGGCGGCGAAAAAGGCCGGTTGGCCCTGTGCAAGCTGCTCCTGCACCCCTGCAACCTCTTGGTGATGGACGAACCCACCAATCACCTGGACATGAAGAGCAAAGACATGCTCAAGCAGGCCCTGGAGCAGTACGATGGTACCCTGATCCTTGTCTCCCACGACCGCCACTTCCTGGAAGGCCTGGCCCAGAAAATCTACGAGTTTCGCGATGGCCGGGTACGGGAGTTCCTGGGCAGCATAGAAGAATACCTCCAGCGGCGGCAGTTTGACGATTTCCGGCAGGTAGAGCAACAGGCTGCCCCTAGCGAAAAGCCTAAATCTAAAGCATCCCCTGCCCAAGCCCCGGCAGAACACCTGGACCACAAAGCGCGTAAAAAGCTGGATAGCGACCTCCGCAAGCTGGAAAAACGGGTACAAGAAGGCGAAGCCGCCATCGAAAAACTGGAAAAAGAACTGGAGGCCTGGGATGCAGAACTCCAAGACCCCGCCAAATTTCAGGAGCACAGCCAGGATCCCGATTTTTACGAGCGCTACGAGCACCGCCGGGAAGAACTAGACCAGCGCATGCAACGCTGGGAGCAAGACCAGGAAAAACTGGAAAAACTCCAAAAGCGCCGCGATCAGGCTGGTTAATAACCTATCGTATATAAAGCTTCCGGCGTGCCACCGCCCGGGCACCTTTTTCCCGGAGGTGCAGGTAATAAAGGCCTTCGGCCAAAGGAGGCAGCGCCAGGCGGCCACGGCCCGTCACCGAACTTTGCCACACCTTACGACCCGCTCCGTCGTAGATTTTCAAATGATAATCGCGGCCAGCTTGCAGTCCTTCCAATTGAAGGGATTCGGAAGCCGGATTAGGGAATAGGCGCAAGGGCAGCGCCAGGTCCTCTTCCGCCACACTTATGCGGGTACAGCTAGTGCTTACGGAATCAAAGAAAGACAGCGCGCTGGTCATGGAAGGCAGTACGCAGCCGCTGTGATCCAGCGGGCCTTTATTTAGAGCCAGCACATTAGGGGCCCCTTGGCTTTGCATGTATTGCGCGGCCGTAAGGCTGTTTTGAAAGGGCACTTGCTCATCACTGGTGCAGTAATACATCCGCAAGGGAAAATTAGGCACCCATTCATAATTATTATTGGCCACCAGGGCCTGCCATAAAGGGGTAGATTGATTTACACTGTCCTGCCGAAAAGCCTGGAAAAAGGCGCTGTCCAGAAACTGATCCGCCCGGCTGGGCAGTTGGGCATTGAGCGAGTCCAGCGGATACGTTCCGTTTAAATACGGCGGCACCAAAGTATCATAGGGGGCCCGCAGGAAATCAGAGGGGGAAGAAAAAATATTGCCATAGGCCTCCTGCATGCCCATGATGAGGTATACGATATAGCCCGGGTTGCTATACGGTTTATTGCGAATGATGCCTTGCGCTGAAGCACCCGCCAAATCATAAGGCCCCGAAGCAGGCGCGGCCCCCGCCAGGGCAAACTCGTTGCCCAAATTATTTTCCTGAATATACTTCACCGTGGCCATGGCCGCATGCCCCCCCTGAGAATAGCCGGTAACCAGCAGTTCCTTTTGGAGGGAAAAGCCAAGCGATAAAGAGTCTACCAGCTCTTCCGCAGCCCGCAGGGCATCTAGGCTAGCGGTGGCCTCGCTCTGGCCATGCAGATAAGGGTGTAGGCCCGGCTCATCGCCCAACCCCAGGTAATCAGGCATCACGGCAGCGTGGCCTATGCTGGCCGTTATTTTCCCGATGGTGGCCTCCGTATTATTGCGCGATGGTACATTATCGTCCTTTAGCACGGTACCGTGGGCGTACAGCGCCAGGGAAAGGCTATCGCAAGTTACCCCCACCGGAAGGCTCACCAGGGCACTAGCCGTGGTGGTAGTGCCGTCCACATCCTGCGTAGTATAGCGGATTTTATAATTGCCTACATCATAAATGGCCTGTCCATTGGCAAAAAAGTTCAAGAAAGTAGCGCTGGTGGTATCCAGGGGCTGGTAGTTCACCAGGTGGTTTTGGGCCTCACCGGCCAAAGGAAGTATTCCCAGCAAGAAAAGTAGCGCGTATCTCATGGCAAAGTATTTTAAATAAGGGAGCAAGGTATCAAAGATTTACGGGATGGCAGAATGTACTTGCGCCCTCTCAGGATAAGCTTTAGTTTTGCAAATCCTAAAAAAAGGCGGCTCCGTAGTACAATGGATAGTATGTGGGTTTCCGGTACCCAAGATCTAGGTTCGATTCCTAGCGGAGCTACTACCCTTCCCCTGTCTTTCGGGCCCCGTAGTTCAACGGATAGAATAGAAGTTTCCTAAACTTTTGATCCAGGTTCGATTCCTGGCGGGGCTACGACATGTTCTACACCCTGGCACCCAAATCCTGGCTCTTAAGTCCCTTGGTACTGGCAGTTATGCTTATGAGCTGGGGCTTGCCGCTCGGGGCAAGCGCCTATCCCTCTCAGGTCTATTTTTTTAAGAAAGGAGAGGGATTGGTCAGTTCGGAGCAATTTGCCCGCCTCACCAAAAACGAAATTCCCTATCCGCTCTACCAAAAAGCCTTAGCCGTGGGGAGGGATGCCAAAATTTTTCGCACCCAGGAACGCTATTACCTCAGCACCGATTGTGGCCTAAACCTCTTTTATGTGGAGGACGGCCAGGTAAAAAACGCCTATAAAGGCGATAATTTTGGCTACTTCTGCGGAACTACCCGCTTTTATTTTCACGATACCATTTGGAGCTTCGGCGGATACGGCTTCTGGCGAGGCCATGCTACCCTTTCCTTCTTCCAATCAAACGGAGAGTGGTCTATATGGCCCACCAGTCAGTTGCCCCACTTTTTCATGCCCAGCTTAACCTACTACCATAAAGGGCACCTTTACGCGCCTTTGGGCTTACGGGTCAATCAAGCCGATAAAAAACCCATCCAATCGCATCGGGGAGGTTACGTTCTTGACCTATCAAGCCAAGCCTGGTCGCCAATCACTATCCAATGGACAGGCGATAGCTTCCGCATCCCCCATTCCCTTAGCCCCTTATTTCAAGTAGAAACCCAAGGTTTCCTGCTCTTTTTCATCACCGACTTTTCAGAAAAAGCGCATTATCTACTCTTAGAGAAGTCTACTGGCCGGATCTTTGAAATGCCCCAAGTTCCCGGTTGGCTAAATAAACAGGCTTTAATAGCCACCAAGGGAGACACCCTCTATACCCAAAGGAATGGACAAGTCTATGAGCTGTTGCTATCATCCCAGCACCATGGACCGCTGGCAGGAAAGGTTAAAACCCCTTACTCTTCAGGCACCGGTAAAAAGTCTTACCTCCCCTGGGGCCTTACCGGGGGCGGTCTAATCATTTTGTGGCTCGGGATTTATTTTGTTAAAAGGCTACTTTCCCAGAAAAAAAAGAAAAGGGAAGATTTCCAGTGGGCCCAAAAGTTAATGCCCTACGCAGGACAAGATTTGTCGGTTTCGGCCTTGGATGAAATTTTGGGCCTGAACTATCTGACCAATGAAGAAAGTCGACGGGCCAAAAGGGCCCACATTATCCGAACAGTTGGGCAGGGACCCTTTGGTTTGAACATAAGCCGTAAAAGAGCTGATACAGATCGCCGGTATTTTCACTACCATGTTTCCAAATCCAAATCCTCATTTTGGAAGTTTTTTGGGCCTTAAAGAAACAAGCAGCAGAAAAGAAGCAAGACCCCGCCGGAACCTGTAGAGGGAGGAAGAATTTACAGAATTAAGGCGTGGGTCCTGCTTTCATCATTCACGGGATGTAAAACGCTCCTGAAATAACATGAGCAAAAGTAGCCCCTGTCCCAGGCTTGGAAAGCCGGAAATGGGTTTTTTGCATAGTAATACGTATCAAACTGCCATTTTTAATCAAAGAAAAGGGCGTTTTACACTGATTTTCCGTGATTTAAACCCAATAAGTGCTCTCGGCCCATTCCAAGATAAGGCTCCATAATCGGATGATTTGCCCCCGAAAAGGCCTTATTAACGCCCATTTCACAGAGCATTTTTCTCCCGGGGGGTTGTACCTTTGAAAGCCAATTCAGCAGTCTTGCCCATGGCCTCAACGGAAATTCTCACCAAGCTTCGCCAAATTATTCGCTCCATCCACATGGAGAGCAAGCGCATAGAAAAGCAGTATGCCATCAGCATTCCCCAGCTGCTTACCCTACAATACTTGGCACAGCAAGTAAATTACCAGTCCTCGGCCCGGGAGCTTAAAGAACATCTCCAGCTCAATGCCAGCACCATCTCCGGCATCCTGTCCCGCCTGGAGCAGAAGGGGCTCATAGCCCGGCTGCCCCGTTTTAGAGACAAGCGGGTGGCTTACGTGGCCCTCACCGAAAAAGGCATGACCCTCCTGGAACAGGCGCCCACTACCCTGTTTGAGCGGCTTTCGGAAGCACTCGAAAAGCTTCCCACAGAAGATATTGCCAGCCTGCACCAACATCTGGATTTTTTGGTCACCGCTATGGGCGCTCAGGACATAGACGCCTCCCCCATCCTTACCAGCCACGAATTCCCTAAAAATACTCATTAGTAGGTTTTTAGCTTATCCAAACAAGAAAGTTATTACCCCTTCCTCGAAGGGAAACCCTACGTACTTGCTTAAGGTAAGCTGAGGCATAAAGATGGATATTGGGGCCTGGACCCCATTCTCTAAGGAGCTTTATTTATTATTGGTCTAAATACAATTCAGCTCGATTAAGGCCACCGACCCGTCCTTACCCAATTCTTAATAGCTGTTTTACAGCGTTTTAAAAATTCTCCTTCCTCCCAACGCTTTAAAAACGGGGGAAATTCATTCGTGCTGAACATAATCCGTACTTTTGCGCTTTATTAGGCAATTGTTAAATTAAAATCAAGCTATGATGAAAAAGTACCTACGAAACTTCGCTTTTCTCTGCGCCCTGCTCATTGGGGCCAGTAGTGCCTACGGGCAGGCGAGGACCATCACCGGAAAGGTGACAGATGGATCAGGCGCGCCCCTCCCGGGTGCCAATGTCTTGGTGGTAGGAACCAAAAGAGGTACGGTAACAGGCCCTCAGGGTAAATTTTCTGTGAAAGCAGAAGGTGGGGACAAAGCCCTCCGCGTATCCTTTGTGGGTTTTGAAACCAAAAAAGTGAATCTCAAATCCGGGCAAAACAACTACAACATCACCCTCAAGGAAGCAGGCCAATTGGATGAAGTAGTGGTTACGGCGCTGGGTGTAGAACGCTCCGAACAGGCCCTGGGCTACTCGGTCCAGAACCTGAATTCGAAGCAAATCGCCAGTGTGAAGCCTACCAACGTGAGCAACACGCTCTCTGGTAAAGTAGCTGGGGTGTATGTAACCGGAAGTTCAGCCGGCCCTACCGCTTCTTCCAACGTAAACATCCGGGGCGCTGTATCCCTGCTGGGAAGCAACCAGCCCCTCTACGTGGTAAATGGTATGCCCATTACCAATGATCTTTACAGTGTAGATGACGGCCTTAACGGCTCCTCTACCATTGACTTTGGTAATGCCGCCCAAATTGTAAACCCCGATGACATCGCCTCCATGAACGTCCTGAAAGGACCGGCCGCCTCCGCCCTCTACGGCGCACGGGCTGCCAACGGGGTGATCCTTATCGAAACCAAAACCGGTAAAGAACAACAAGGCATGGGCGTAGAGCTCAACTCTACCACCATGTTCCGTTCCATCCTCAAAATGCCCGACTTCCAAAATGAATACGGCTTTGGGGGCGGTGGTAAGTATTCTTACCTCGACGGTTCCAACTATATCGGTAGCAATGAATATTACGAAGCCTACGGTGAAAACTGGGGCCCTCGCATGAATGGGCAGAACATCAAGCAGTTTAACTCCAACGGTGAGGCCGTGCCCTTCACCCCTGCTTCCGACAACGTGCGCAACTTCTACCGGACCGGTATTAACTCCATTAATAACGTAGCCATCAACAACAATAGCGAGAATGGTGATATGCGTTTTTCCTATACCCGGATGGACAACGAAGGGATTATCCCCAACACCAACCTGGAACGAAACACCGTCCAAATGAGCCTGGGCCGCGAAATGTGGGACGATCGCTTCACTTTCCGGGCCAATGCCATGTTTGTGAACTCCGCCTCTGATAACGTGCCTAACTCCGGTTACGATGAGAGCTCTTCCGTGCAGTACGGCTGGCTCTGGTACCCCCGTCAGGTGGAAATCAATGACCTCCGCGACTACTGGGCCCCCGGCCAGGAAGGTGCCCAGCAGCGCTACGTAGAAAACCTCTGGGTAAACAACCCCTGGTTTGTAGCCAACGAAAACACCAACTCTTTCGAAAGCAACCGCCTCATTGGTAACCTCCGGGCCGAGTACCAAATATCCCCCCGCCTGAGCGCCCGTGTACGCTACGGTGCCGATGTACTGGCCGAACAGCGTCAGTACCGCCGCGCCCCTTCTACCAAGGCCGTTCCCTTCGGTAGCTACCGGGAAGATGAAATCTCCTTCTCGGAGACCAACGCGGAAGCACTGATCTCCTACAGCAGCAACAAAATGGATGGCAACGACATCCAGTATGATATCAAATTGGGCGGTAACATCATGCGTCAAAACGCCAACTACCTGATCGCAAACAACCCTCAGCTCCAGCTTTTCGGAACGGACCGCAGCATCTATACCCTGACTAACAGCCGCTCCGGCGTTCAATCCGAATCGCAGAAAACCCAAGTGGGTATCAACAGCCTCTTTGGGGTAGCTACCGTTTCGTACAAAAACTACCTGTACTTGGACGCCAGCATCCGTAACGACTGGAACAGTACCCTGGTGAGCCCCGTAGCCGGTATCGAAAATTCCGACTACTCCTTCCTTTACCCATCGGTGAGTGCTAGTACCATCCTCAGCAATATCCTGGACTTCGAACCCAGCTCAGCGGTAAGCTTCTGGAAATTTAAGGCCAACTACGCCGAAGTGGGTAACGGCGCGCCCGCTTACTCTTTCGGTCGTACCTTCACCCCTCGTCCTGCCTTTAATGGCAACGCTATCTTCACTACCAACCGTACCGCTGCCGACCCCGGTCTGGTAAACGAGCGTACCCGTGCCTTTGAGGTGGGGACCGACATCCGCCTCTGGAAAGGCCGTCTGCGTATCGACGCGACCTACTACAACATGCTCTCGGACAACCAGGTGATCAGCCTGCCCGTAGCCGCTTCCAGTGGGTATGACTCCAAGCTTACCAACGGAGGCTCTATCCGAAACCAAGGGGTAGAATTGCTGGTAACCGGTGTGCCGATTAAAACCAACGATTTTACCTGGTCTTCTACCATTAACCTGGGCCACAACCGAGCCATCGTAGAATCCCTGCCGGACATTATCTCTGGTAATCGCTATTCCATCGTGTCCAACATGTTCCCCAACGACGGCGGTACCGCCGGCCTGGAATTTGTAGCCGAAGAAGGCGAAGCCTACGGCCAGCTTTACGGCCTTGGATTTGAGCGCCACCCCGAAACGGGTGAGATCATTCACCAAAACGGCCGTCCCCTCCACACCACGGAGAAAGTTTCTGCCGGTAGCTATCAGCCAGACCTGCGGGTAGGTTTCCAAAACAGCTTCCAGTACAAAGATTTCTCCCTCTCTATCCTCTTTGACGGACAGATCGGTGGACGCATCTTTAGCCGCTCTCAGCAGCTTTACCCCACCGGTGGTACCATTACCAATGATAACGACCCCAACCTCAACATCTCCACTACGGAAGGTCGTCAACACTACAGCGTGGATTACAACGCTCAAGGTGAGCCCGTATACACCCTGGCAGAGTCAGGTGGAGGCGTAGTAGGCCCCGGTCACAACTGGGATGATAAAAACGGCGATGGCGTCTTCTACACCGTCGACGACGACGGCAACAAGAACTACCAAATGGATGAAATTAGCGGCGATAACACTACCGCCATCCAGCCCGGAGGCGTGGGTTACGTAGGCTACATGTACTCCTACTACGGTCACGGCTTCCGTCGGGACAACATCGAAGCCGCTACTTACGACGCTACCTACGTGAAGCTTCGTGAACTAAGCATCGGCTACGATCTGCCCGAGTCCTTTACCAAAAAACTGGGACTTTCCAGTGCTCGCGTAGCCCTGGTAGGTAGAAACCTGCTGCTCTTCTCTCAAGTACCCACCATCGATCCAGAGACCTACTCCATCCGGAATGGCCGGATCATCCCCGGTTTTGAGAGCCAGCAGATCTTCTCCACCCGCCAGTACGGATTCTCCGTTTCCGTAAAACTTTAATCTCAGAAACCTGAAAAACATTCAAGTAATGAAAAAGATAAAATCCATAAGTCTTCTTCTCGGCGCCGGACTGCTGCTCAGCACTGGCTGCGAGAAATTCGAAGACATGAACAAAAACCCCAACGAACCCACTGAGGTACCGGGTGAAGTACTGCTTCCTTCGGTAATCCGTCAAGGGGTAAACACTTCCGTAGACGCGGCCTTTCTGGTAGGCAATAACGCCGCCCAGCTTACCGCCAAAACCCTGCGGACTGAAGTAGATGCTTACGACTGGAATGCCTTCCCTAAATACTGGGACGGCTGGTACGGTGCCCTCAGCGATGTGAAATCGCTGAAGGACATCTCTCGTACCAATGGCAACGAGCGCATGTACGGAACCGCTCTGGTTATGGAAGCCTGGCTCATTTCCTCGCTTACCAATGCCTACGGCGACATTCCCTACTCCGAGGCCATTCAGGGGTTTAATAACAATTTCACCCCCGTATACGACGAGCAGCAGGCCATCTACAACAGCCTGCTGGACAGCCTCGACCAGGCCAACACCCTCCTCCAGGGAGAAGGTGAAGTTTCTGGCGATATCCTCCTCGGCAATGATGCCTCCCGCTGGCAGCGCTTTGGCAATTCCCTTGCCCTGCGCCTGATCATGAACAGTGGCAACAAGCTGGCCGACGCCGGTACCCGCTTTGCGGATATCTACAACAACAAGCCCCTGATGGAAGGCAACGCGCACAACGCCGTGCTGGACTACACCGGAGCCGCCCCCAACCAGTTCCCCCTCACGGTGCTGAAAATTGGCGACATCGACGCGGTAGCTCCCAGCGACGCCTCCGTAAGTTACATGGAGCAGTTTAACGACCCCCGCCTCATGCGCTATGCACGGCCCAAAACCGATGACTTCACCTCCCAAGTGGCCGACTCTACCTTCGGAGGGGCCGTGAACGGACCCGGTTCCGCTTGCCCCAAAGGAGACGCTTCCGCCATGGGCGTGCAGTACTTTACTTACCCCAACCTTACCAGCGCCAGTGAGCTGGGTCTCGACATGGCCGACGGGATCGTCATGACCTACGCCGAGCTCGAGTTCATCATCGCGGAGGCCATCGCCAAAGGCTGGATCAGCGGTACCATCGAAGATCACTACCGCGCCGGCATCGAGGCTTCTCACCTCTACTACGAGGTAGATTACGCGCCCTTCGGTTACACCGACTTTACCGACTTCTACACCAATTCCGGGGTAGCCTACAGCCAGGTAACCGACATCTGGGCCCAGAAGTGGATCGCCCTCTTCTTTACCGGTATGGAGCCTTATTACGAAGTACGCCGCTGGTACAACGAGTCCGGCGACAACTTCTCCGGCATTCCCTTCCTGGGGCCTACCTGCAACAACGAAAACAACGACAACCTCCCCACCCGCTTCCTTTACCCAGGGGAAGAGCAGTCGCTCAACAGCGAAAACTACCAAGAAGCCCTGTCCCGCATAGGCGGTACCAACAGCTTCAATGCCGACATGTGGATCCTGCAATAAGGCAGACCACCTAAGCTAACTTTCTAGTTTTAGCCTAAAAGCCCGGTGCGCCCTGCGTACCGGGCTTTTTCTTGTGGCCATACGGGGCCTACCGGCCAAATGAGCCTCCTTCTCCGGAGGTAGCCAGATGTTCTTTCGCTCGCAGCCATAGGACCAAGAGTGTAAGCACTCCCCCACTTGGGCCCAATCCTTTCTTCCGAGAAAATAGCTTACCCCTAATGCCGCGCCTGCGCTAGCGTCATTACCGAAAGACTGATGTCCGGTACGCTGAGAAAAGTTTGCAAACAGCCCTCCAGGGTGGCGCCCGTGGTGAGCACATCGTCTATGAGCAGCAGGTGCTGGTGGCGCAGCGGACCACTGTCGCGCAAGGCAAAAATCCGCTCTACATTTTGCCAGCGCTCAAAGCGGCCCTTTAAAGTCTGCGTCTCGCTATGCGTACGCCGGTAGAGATATTGCTCCCACACCGGAATACCGGTTACCCCGGAGATGCCAGCTGATATCCGCTCGGCCTGGTTATAGCCGCGCTTCTGACGTTTTTTGGGGTGGAGCGGCACCGGTACCAGGCCATCGATCCCGCCAAAGAAACCACTGTCTTTCCAATCTTCCGCCGCCAAGGCTCCCAAAAAAACGCCCACTTCCGGCTGGCGCCGGTATTTGAGCTGATGCATAAGCGACTGGACCACGCCCCCCTTGTAAAAGCGCAGATAAGCCCCCGCCCGCTCCAGCGGCACCCGCCCCACAAAGGCGGAAGCCACCGGGTTTTTAGGTTGAAAAGCATGCCGGGTCTTGGGCAGCTGGCCCAGGCAAGGCAGGCACAGCCACTCTTCTCCCGCCAGCAGCACCCGGTCACAGTGCACGCAGGCCGGCGGATAAAAGGTGTCACCAAGCGTTTTGAGAACAGAGCTTAAGGCGGCTTTCATAGCCGAAATTTACAAAAAGGCCTTCACTTCTACCTGCCCGGTATGCACCGCCGGAACGCCGCCACTAAAGCGCCCTCGATAAGTAAGGCTTACCACCACGTTTTCCAAAAAGGTGCGTTGAAAAGTAAGCTGCGCCTGCAGGTTGTCACCCGGCTGGAGGGCCTGCAGCATGGAAAAGGCCGCCGGTGTGTTCTGAGGTCCGGCAAAGCCATTAAAGACGTAACTCACTTCACTTCGCAGCGCCAGCTTGTCCGAGCGGTTGAGCTGAAATTCCAGCGTAGCATCGTGGCTCACCAGCAAGTTGTTCTGCTCCGCCTTACTTTCCTCACTGCGTACCTGGTAGCTCCCCGTAAGCACCAGCGCTTCTCCTGGTTGGTAGCTCAGGGCATACCGGTTGCGATAGGCCTGAATGGTGTAGTTGCGCCGCGCAAAATTACCGGAAGCATTGCGCCGCTCCCCGCCAGCAGCTCCCACCCGGAAGATCAAGTCCTTTTGAAAGCGGTAGCGCAGGTTTAGCTCCTGCTCCTCCTTTAACTGGCGCTCCACCCCGAAGGAAAGCAGGTTGCGATTGTCCGTCCGCCGGTAGGTATAATCTCCCCCGAAGAGCACTTGGCTCCGGTTGAAAAACAGCGTATGCCGAAAGTTATTGGTGAGGCCCACGATCAAGCTATCGGCCGCGGGTTTTTCGAAAGGATTGAGACTATTCCGCGCGCCTGACTGCCGCACTTTGCGCTCCAGGCGGTAACTGCTCACGGTAGAAAACCGGCTTACCAAGCGGCGCCAATCCTCCTTTTGCCGCCAGGCTTGAGGCGCCTGCACGCGTAGGTTCTCCCCGAGCTTCACCTGGCTGGTGCGCACGTAGGTGTCCGTGGGGGTGAATACGCGGATATAATTGGCCAAGTCCGGAGCAGGGGCCACCTCAAATTCATCCAACTCCTGCTCCCCATTGCCATTATAATCGGTAAAGGTGTAGGTACCGGTTCCGGAGGGCACCTTCAAGTAGCTAAAAACCCGCCGGGGCTCCCGGCCGCTGCCCGTTTCGTAGAGCGTTTGGCTCACCACCACTTCGCGCCACAGCCGTTGCTGGTAGTTTAGCCGGGAAGTGATGGTTTGGATGGCAGGGCCATTTTGCTGGGGCAGCGCCACCTGCCGCCAGTTTACCTGCCCCTGGAGGCGGCCATTGGCCCCATGGGCCCATTGGCCCCGCAGGCGGAGCGTTTGTTCCCGCGAGAAGGAACGCCAGCTGCCTTGCCGCACCGTATCCTCCCAACGCTGGCGATAGCTCAGTTCGCCAAAGTTGGCCGTACTATCGCCATACCCCAGGCCCGCGCCGTACTGCCAAAACCGGAAACTGGTCCGCAGCAAGCTGTCCCCTTGGCGAGAACGCTCCGCATTGTATTCGCCCAGGGTGCTTATAAAACTCCAGGCCTGCGCCCCCCACCGCCAATCGTAGCGCCCGCGCTCCCGCCAGAAGTGGGTACTGCGGAGGCTGTCGCGACTCCGCAAATAGGCCGTGCGCAGGGCCAACTGACTCCGCTCGCCTTGGCGCCTAAACTGCAGCTTATGCCGCTGGCCTTCGGTGGGCCCCGCCGCCAACCATTCCGCCCGGTACCCGCCCCGGAGCGAATCGGCCTGGTAAGTAAGGGAAGCCCCGCCCAGCGCCACGTCGCCCTGATAGCGCAGGGGCAGGCTCCACTGGCGGGCAAATTCCAGGGAACGAATGCGCTCTACCGTGGCGTAGCGCGCTTGGTTAAACTCATAGTTGGCCCGGCTGATAAGCCGGCCCTTCCCCAGCTTCCAATCGCCCTGGTAACCCAGCTTCCCGGCCATGCCCAGGTCGTTGTTTTGATCCCGTTCGGAAAAGCGATTGAGATCCTGCCGGCTCACCGCCCAATCGGCCCGGAGCTGATGGCCCGGGGCCAGCTTCCCTTGCGTGGATAAATTCAGCACCTCCAGCCGCCGGGGCGCTATGAGCTGGCGTACCGGCGCATAGCTGCCCTGAGGCTGGCCATTGGCCGGCGCCACCCAGCGGTACACCCGGCCATTGGCATCGCTGCGGGCCAGCTCATAATTCCCCCGCCCCTCCCCTACGAAGGTAAAACCGGCCGTGTAAAGGTTTCCGCTGCTATCGGGCGTGTACACCAGCACCGAATCATAGCCCAGGGAATCGGTAAGGCGGTAAAAAAGGCCCCCTTCGTTGTAAGAGGCCGGTTGAGCGGTATTGATTTGGGCCTGATCCAGGTCATCTCCCGCCTGGGCCAGGCGCTGTTTTTCGGTATCGCTATACTCCTCCGCCAGCGGCTGGCTGGGATGATCCTGCTCGGTGTAATAGTCCACCTGCGTTTCCCACTGAGCCCCTTCCCAGCCCGTTTGGCCGTAAGCCACCGTCCGCAAAAAATTGCGCTGGGTGTACTGAAACTCCACGGTGATGCGCATATTGCGGGTAATAGGCTGCAGGGCGGTAAAGGTGATCTCGCCCGCGTTGTAGTCCATCACGTAGTCGTTTTGCTGCCCGCGCTGCTGCAGCTCCCCGTTGATATACACCCGCTCCGAGCCCGAAATGATGACGATAAAATTCTCTCCCTCGTTGCCGCGTAGTTTATAAGGGCCCTGGTTGCCCTCTTCCCCCTGAAAGCGGTTGCGGGCAAATTTCCCCCGGGCCAGTCCGCCGTGCAGCCGGAGCGGCAGCTGCCCGGTACCCGCTTTATTAAGAACGGTTTCTATCCCGGCGCCGCTCACACGTTTGGCAAAGCCCAAAAAATACGCACTATCGGAGGCCAGCGTGTAGTCACCGGCGCGCAGCAGGCCAAAGTCGGGGTTCTCCAGCTCCAGGTACACCCGGTCAAACTCCCGCAGCTGCTGGGTATAGCCGCCCGTTTGTACCGGCAACTGCTCATCGGTAATGCTGGCCCGCAACTGGGTACCGGCGGTTATTTGGCCGGTGAGCTGCAGGTTAAGGGCGGAGTTGAGTACCGCATCCTGATTGCTGCCCACCGTCACGCCCCGGCTTATGCTGCCCTGCGAACTCAGCCCGGCAAAGGGCTCAAATCCTTGCCGCCGGGTTTGGGCGTCGCTGTACTGCGCGGCGCGTAGGCGCTCTTCATCGGGCAGGCGCGGCAGCAGGCGGCTGGTATCCTTGTTTTGATAGGAAGGCCTCACGGCCAAAGGAACCCTTCGATACCGCAAGTGCAGCGGCCGGGAAGCAGCGCTGTCCAATACCAGGAACCAGGGCCCCGTGCCCGCCAGGTGAAAGGCCGGCTGCCGCAAATGACCAGCGGTATCCCTAAACTGGATGGTGGCCATGACCGGCGGAAAGCTGTCCAAAGCCACCCGCTGGGTGCCCACCGGCACGGGGCGCTCTACCCATTCCGCCCAGGTGGTATCCAGCTGCGCCCTTCCCGCCCAGGGGAGGAGTAAAAGCAGCCCTAAAATGGCGGCGATATGCACCTGACCTGGCCTCATGCGTGGAGATTTGGATAAGCTCCGTGGCGGAGTGAGAAGCTATGCATGTTTCTGCTTTGTATTTTGGCCCCTCTGCTGGCCGGCGGCCCCTTAGCTACGGGCCCCGGTAGCGGGCCAAGCCCAAATATGATATCGCTGATGAAGATAATTTCGTACAATGTTAATGGTATTCGCGCAGCCCTGCGCAAAGGGTTGGATGAATGGCTGCAAAAGGCCGCGCCGGACGTGCTCTGCATTCAGGAAAGCAAGGCCCAGCCGGAGCAGATAGATCAAGCCCATTTTGCCCAGCTGGGCTACCAAAGCCACTGGCACAGCGCCCAGAAAAAAGGCTACAGTGGTGTGGGCATCCTGAGCCGCCAGGCGCCTGATTATGTAGAGGCGGGCACCGGCCTCGATTACATAGACCAAGAAGGGCGGGTGATCCGGGCCGATTTTGGGGAGCTCACAGTGCTAAGCGTGTACGTACCCAGTGGCACCACCGGCGGCCCCCGGCAGGAAGTAAAGATGCGCTTTCTGGAAGACTTTCAGCGCTACGTGCTCCACCTGCGGGCATCACGGCCCCAGCTGGTCCTCTGCGGCGATTTTAACATTTGCCATACGGAGATCGATATCCACAATCCCAAGCAAAACCAGAAGACCAGCGGCTTTTTGCCGGAGGAGCGCGCCTGGGTAAGTCAGTTTCTCGAGCAGGGCTTTGTAGATGCCTTCCGCCACTTGCACCCCGGCGAACCGGACCACTATAGCTGGTGGAGCTACCGGGCCAATGCCCGGGCGCGCAACAAGGGCTGGCGCATCGATTACAACTTCCTTTCCCAGCCGCTGGCCGCGCGGCTCCAGCACGCCCGCATCCTAAACCAGGCCTACCACAGCGATCACTGTCCGGTGCTGGTGGGGGTGGAGTAGACTGTTTCTTTTTGTTTTAGCACACCAGATCTCTTTTATACGGTTGGTAACTTGGTTTTCTACTGAAGATTAAAGAGAAACTTAAGCTTGTTGTCTAAAGCTTGCATTTCCTTTTTACTTAGCTTTCCTAACTTACCAATGGCCAAAGATCTATCGATGGTGGCAATTTTGGAAAGCCGCACCAGTGACGCTTTTTTCAGGCCGTTTTCGTCGTTCGGGTACAGCAGCAAATCAACCCCCTCCTGCCAATTCAATTGCGTGGTAATGAAGGGGACCGTTAGATCTCTTGCGGTCACATGTAAAACCACCACTGGCCGCCTTTTACTTCCCGAAAGGTCTGTGAAAGGAAAAGGAATAAGAAGTACATCTCCCTTACGTATCAAAACTTTTCCTTGAGATCGTCTTCCTGATATATCTCAGGCTCCTCCTTTAGGAAATCAAAAGCTTTTGCCTGGGCTGCTAGGTATTGTACTTCCTTTTGGAGCGCCTTTTCCTGGTATTTATGGAAAAGATATCCAGCAAAGTCGCTAATCTGCCCCACTTGTTCAGGAGGCAATTTCGCAAGCTGGTTTACCGTATGCTCAATCAGTTTCTTTTTGTCTTCTTCTGTCTGGACCATCGAAAATGCATTTAAGGAGCTGCCATAACGAACGGGACCGCATTAAGGTTGGCGGTTTAGGCTAGGTAGTGGCCGCCTGGACAAGCCTGTCACCGTGAGTTCTTGGAAGCCAAGATAAGCAAAAAGGATTTTTACCCTATCGATCACTGTCCGGTGCTGGTGGGGGTGGAGTAAAGAAAGAGCACCTTGTGAGTTGGTATTTCACATTTGGCCGCTAAGGCCTAAAAACCAAAGGCCCGCCCGGGCCGGGGCCCTGTGCTATCTTTGAAGGCTATGATGGAGCCGGCAAGGGAATGGTTTGCCGCCCAGGGCTGGCGCCCGGCGGATTTTCAGGAGGAAGCCTGGAAGGCTTTTCAGGAAGGCGCCGAGGGCCTGGTCAATGCCCCCACCGGCAGCGGCAAAACCTACGCCCTGCTGCTGCCCATCTTGCTTTCCGGGCCGGCGCAGCCGCGCGGATTGCAGTGTGTGTGGATTACGCCCATCCGCGCCCTGGCCAAGGAGATCCAGCAAAGCGCCGAGCGCGCAATAAAAGCCCTGGAACTGAACTGGACGGTGGGCGTGCGCACCGGCGATACCACCTCGGCGCAACGCGCCAAACAGCGCCGCGCCCAGCCCAACCTGCTGATCACCACCCCCGAAAGCCTCCACCTGCTGCTGGCCAGCAAGCAGGCACCGCAAACTTTTGGCCAGCTCCGCTGCCTGGTGGCCGATGAATGGCACGAGCTGATGGGCAGCAAGCGGGCCGTGCTCCTGGAACTGGCCCTGGCCTGGCTGCGCCGGGAACGCCCCGCCTTGCAAACCTGGGGCATCTCCGCCACCATAGGCAATATGGAGCAGGCGCGCGAAGTGCTGCTGGGCCCGGAACGTAGCCAGCGCCCCAGCGCCCGCATGATCCGGGCCGATATCGAAAAAGAAATCGTAGTAGAAAGCATCCTCCCCGATACGGTGGAAACGCTCCCCTGGGCCGGCCACCTGGGCATCCGCATGCTGGAAAAGGTACTGCCCGTGATCCGGGAGAGCGGCAGCACGCTCATCTTTACCAATACCCGCTCCCAGGCCGAGATCTGGTACCAAAGGCTGCTGGAAGTAGCGCCCGAGCTGGCGGGCGTCATGGCCATGCACCACGGCAGCATCAGCCGCGATCTGCGTTTTTGGGTGGAAGATGCCCTCTACACCGGGCAGCTCCAGGTGGTGGTGTGCACCAGCAGTCTGGACCTAGGGGTAGATTTCCGGCCGGTGGAGACCATCATCCAGATAGGCTCGCCCAAGGGCGTGGCCCGCTTCATGCAGCGGGCCGGCCGCAGCGGCCACCAGCCGGGCGCGGTAAGCCGCATCTACTTTGTACCCACCCACTCGCTGGAACTGGTGGAAGCGGCCGCCCTGCGGGAGGCCATCAGCCAGAAGGTGATGGAAGAGCGCTGGCCCTATTTCCGCTCCTTCGACGTGCTCATCCAGTTTGCCATCACCCTGGCCGTGGGCACCGGCTTCCAGGGCGCTGCGCTGCTGGCGGCGGTGCGGCAGAGCTTTTCTTTCCAAACCCTCAGCGATGCCGAGTGGCAGTGGTGCCTGGCCTTTATCACCCACGGCGGCAGCTCCCTGCAGGGGTATGACGAGTACCACAAAGTGGCCCAGGAGGGCGATTTTTACCAAGTAACCAGCCAGCGGGTGGCGCGGCGGCACCGCATGAGCATCGGCACCATCGTGAGCGATGCGGTGATGAAGGTCAAGTTTCAAAAAGGGGGCTTCCTGGGCACCATCGAAGAATATTTCATTTCCCGGCTCAAGCCGGGCGACGTATTTTGGTTTTCCGGGCGCAACCTGGAGCTGGTGCGGGTGCGGGGCATGGAAGCCCAGGTGCGCAAGGCCCGCAGCAAAAAAGGCCAGGTACCCAGTTGGCAAGGCGGCCGCATGCCCCTTTCGGCCCAGATGGGGGCCATGCTGCGGCAGAAGCTGGCGGAGAGTTTTGCCCCGGAGCGCCGGGATCCCGAGCTGCGTCTGATCGAGCCCCTCTGGGCCACCCAGCGGGAGCGCTCCGCCATCCCCCGGCAGGGGGAATTTCTCATCGAGCGCCTGGAGAGCCGGGAAGGCTACCACCTGTTTTTTTACCCCTTTGAGGGCCGCTTTGTGCACGAGGGCATGGCCGCCCTGCTGGCCTACCGGCTGTCCCTGTTTGAGAAGATGAGCCTCTCCATCGCCATGAACGATTACGGCTTTGAGCTGCTGGGCAATAAACCCCTACCCCTGCAGGAAGCCCTGGATTCCGACGTGCTCACCACCGAGGGCCTGCGGGAAGACATCCTGCAGAGCGTCAACGCCGTGGAGCTAGCCCGGCGCCGGTTCCGGGACATCGCTTCCATCTCCGGCCTGGTGTTTCGCGGCTACCCCGGCCAGCCCGTAAAAGACAAGCACCTCCAGAGCAGCGGCCAGCTCCTCTTCAACGTCCTGAACGACTATGAGCCCGACAGCCTCCTGCTGCAGCAGGCCTACGACGAGGCCCTGGAGTTTCAGCTCGAGGAGGGCCGCCTGCGCAGCGCCCTAAGCCGCATCGCCGGGCAGCAGATTTTGATCCGCGACCTGCCCAAACCCTCCCCCTTCTGCTTCCCCATCATGGTAGACCGCCTGCGGGAACGCCTCAGCAACGAAAGTTTAGCGGAACGCGTTCAAAAAATGCAGGTGCAATTTGAGGATGCTTGAGGCGCTTGGCGCTCCTTTCCAAGCGGAAGATATCATTGCCGTAGATCGCAGGGAAGGCCAGAAGCAATCTGTTTTTCACCGCCTCAATGCCCATACACTTAAGGCCTGGTGGCAGGATCAATCCCTGGGCGATCTTTGGGAACCCAGCGTTATAGAGAGCGGACAAGCCACCCCCTAAACCCAAAAAGCCCCGGCCATATCTGGCCGAGGCTTTTGGAGCATTGCTTGGAAAAAGCGGTTTACATGTCGTCGGTAGCTTCTTCTACCTTATCGCCGGCTTTTTCCATTTTGTCTTTCGCGGAGTCCACCGCCTTGTTGACGCCTTCCTTCACTTTTTCGGTGGTTTCCTCCACCTTTTCACCGGCTTTTTCTACGGCGTCACCGGCTTTTTCGCCCGCTTCTTCCATGGACTCTTCCACTTTTTCGCCCGCTTCCTCCATGGACTCTTCCACTTTTTCGCCGGTTTCTTCGGCTTTATCGCCGGTGCTTCCCTGGTTTTGGCAAGCCACTGCGCCTACAAAAAGCAGCGCCATGGCCCACAGTTGTACTTTTTTCATAATCGTTTGGATTTTGAGGATTGATTCAGGGTCAAATATAATCAAAACCTGCTCATCAACAGGTACTTTGATTTAGCGGAGCAGGAATACGGCCTGGCGGCCAAAGGAATCAGGCCACGAAAAGGAAAACTTCCCCCCTGAACAAAAAAAAAGGCGGGAGACTCTGCAACTCCCGCCTTGCCTTAACAGTGTCTAATCGGAATCTCTAGATTACTAACCCTATTTCCCTATAAGAATGAAGAACCCTGTTAAGCATGAGCTAATGTACAAAAGTTTTTCAACCTACCAAACCCTTCGCTACTTTTTTTCGTACCAGCATACAAAAAGGCCTCCAGCCTTGCTCAGCAAATGGCTTTACCAGGGACCAGGCAGCTGACTTGGGGTAAAGGTTAAGATGCCCCCAAACTTCCCAATCTTGCTGCATCTATCCATTTATCATATTACATATTTCGTAAACCACTAACATTTAGAAAGTTAAAAATTTTGTGACGGAAAGCTTTTTACGATGCTAAGAACCCCATCGCAAGCCCTACGTAGATGGCCTCCTTAACCATTTTCGTACTTTTTTGCTGCCGCCCAAAAAAGTATTGCAACCGATCCCGCAGGTACGGGAGATATACTCCATAACTTTCTCCCTTTCAGGCTTTAGCCCCCTACCCCCCCAAGGGGGACTTTAGGCCGCGTCTAGCCCGCCGGCGTTCTGCTTCTTGGAAACTTGCTTACCGAGATTGAAATCTTTTGATGGGGTAGCAGGTGCTAAACCCCCTTGGGGGGTTTGGGGGCCTTTACCGTTAAAGATGAGTAAGAGTAAAGCGCCACAAACTTCCGTAAACCCAATCAACCATCTGTGCTCTGTGCCTGTCTCGCTCTTAGCGATTCGCTGTGCCTGTCTCCGGTCTTAGCGAGGCTCTATGCCCCGTACCTTCCCCGCTCCCAAACTTCTGTTAAACAACCCCTCCCGTTCAAAATCTATCAGCGCAGCGGTCTATGATCTAATATTCTCCTCAATTTAACAGTTACCCAGTTCAACAGTTCCAGTTCAACAATTCAACCTCATCGAGTGCAGCGTGTCCTTGTTATACCTACAGGATATGGGGCGGCACCACCGCTCCAGGGGGCCTTAATGTCTGTCCACAGAGTCGAGTGTCTGGCCTAAAAAGTTGGTTCCCGACATATTCGGGGCCTGTCCCAACTTATTCGGGGAGGCTTATGCGGCTTCAAGAAGCGGAGTCTCGCCAGGGGCGAGATGAGATTTTTGAAGCAAGCGTAACGACGCTGACCGACTTTATAGACAGACACTAATTAAAAAAGCCCTCCCGTAGGACGAGAGGGCTCACAAACGAAAACTAAAACATAAAAATGAAAAAGCTCGAAAGCTTCTTGAGCAAAACTACGAAAATAGAGACCCACTTACCGGCCAGGGCTTTTCCTTTCTCCTCCGGGGTATTGTACATTTGGGCGATAAAGCCCTAAAACCATGCTCCCTACGGAAGACCTCACCCTCTCCCTCATCCAGGCCCCCATGCACTGGGAAAAGCCGGAAGAAAATCGCCGCCAATGGGCGCAAGCCCTCGAACCGGTGGAAAATACCGACCTCATTCTCTTGCCGGAGATGTTTACCACCGGCTTTTCGATGAACCCACAACACCTGGCCGAAGAATTTCCAGGACCTACGCTCGCCTGGATGCAGGAGCAGGCCCATAAGAAGCAGGCCACCATCGCCGGCAGTGTTATGAGCGCTGCAGGCGGCCAGTATTACAACCGTCTCCTCTGGGTAGAACCAGATGGACAGTACCGGCACTACGATAAAAAGCATCTCTTTTCGCTGGCCGGGGAGGAAAAAATATACAGCCCTGGCCAGGAGCGCCTCTTAGTGACCTGTAAGGGCTGGCGCATCAATCCCCAGATTTGCTTCGACTTGCGCTTTCCGGTATGGTGCCGCAATGATGCCGATTTCCACCTCCAGTTTTTCGTGGCCTGCTGGCCGGCCCGGCGCCGCCAAGCCTGGAATGCGCTCCTTCCGGCCCGGGCCATAGAGAATGTATGCTTCGTGGCCGGCCTTAATCGGGTAGGCGAAGATGGTAATGGGGTGTACCACACGGGCGATAGTGCGGTGTACGATCCCTTGGGAACGCCCGTGGAACAAGCCGTACCCGGCGCTACGCAAATAGTGAAGACCACCTTATCGGCCTCGCATTTGGCTAAGGTGCGGGCAAAGTTTGCCTTTTTAGAGGAAAGAGATCACTTCCAGCTTTTACACTAAGCACCAAGCCTTGGTGCCCAGCACTACAAAGGTGCCGCACCTGCTACTCTTTTTCTACTTAGTGTTCGTCCATACTGTCCGGTGTCTGTTTTAGAAAGTTCGAGAGTCTCGCCAATGGCGAGACGTAGCTTTGAAAATCAAGGAGTCCCGAATGCTTTCGGGATGACTGTTTTCAAAGCAAGCATAACGCAGCTATCGGACTTTATAGACAGACACTAATTACTCGTCGCCACTAAGGGAAGCCGCCAGGTACTCCCGGTTCATCCGGGCTATGTTTTCCAGGGAAATCTCCTTGGGGCACTCCTCGGAACAAGCACCCACGTTGGAGCAGTTGCCGAAGCCTTCCAGGTCCATCTGGTGGACCATATTGCTTACCCGGTCCTTTGCTTCTACTTTTCCCTGGGGCAAAAGGGAAAGTTGCGACACCTTGGCGGAGACAAAAAGCATGGCGGAGGCGTTGGGGCAGGCCGCCACACAGGCGCCACAGCCTATGCAAGTAGCCGCGTTAAAGGCCATATCGGCATTCTGCTTGCGCACGGGGATGGCGTTGGCATCCAGCGTATTGCCCGAGGTGTTCACGGACACATAGCCTCCGGCCTGAATAATGCGGTCAAAGGAGCTCCGGTCTACCATTAGATCCTTGATCACCGGGAAACCTTCCGCCCGCCAGGGCTCGATGGTGATGGTTTCCCCGTCGCTAAACTGGCGCATATGAAGCTGGCAGGTGGTGGTGGCTTTTTGCGGGCCGTGGGGCTCGCCGTTGATGTACATACTGCACATGCCACAGATCCCCTCCCGGCAGTCGTGGTCAAAGGTGACCGGCTCAATGCCCTTTTGAATAAGCTGATCGTTAAGCTGGTCGATCATTTCCAGAAAGGAACTGTCCGGGCTTACGTCGCTTATTGGGTAAGTTTCAAACTTTCCTTTGTCTTGTGGATTGGCCTGGCGCCATATTTTGAGCGTTAGATCCATTTTGTTTGGTTTTTTTTAACGAGGCTATTTAGCTTCCGTCCATACAGTGGTCTCTTGAAAAAGACGCTACTTATAGCTCCGGGTTTTCAATTCTACGTTTTCGAAGATGAGCTCTTCTTTTACCAGCTGGGCATCACCGGGGTCGCCGGTGTACTCCCAGGCCGATACGAAGGCAAAATCCTCATCGCGACGCAGCGCTTCGCCTTCTTCAGTTTGGTATTCCTCGCGGAAGTGGCCGCCGCAGGACTCTTCGCGGTCCAGGGCGTCTTTACACATGAGTTCACCCAACTCCATGAAGTCGGCTACCCGGAGCGCTTTGTCCAGCTCGGGGTTCATCTCGTCTTTCTTGCCGGGTATTTTCACATTTTCCCAGTACTCTTCCCGGAGCGCGCGAATGTCTTTCATGGCTTCCTGCAGGCCCTGGGCATTGCGGGCCATACCGCACTTGTCCCACATGATTTTACCCAGTGCCTTGTGGTAATAGTCTACGGGCTTGGTACCGTCATTATTCATGAGCCTATCTACATTTTCGCGCACCTCTTTCTCGGCTTCATCAAATTCAGGCGTATCGGTAGGTATGGGCCCGGTACGGATTTCGTCCGCCAGGTAATCGCCCACGGTATAGGGAATCACAAAGTAACCATCCGCCAGGCCTTGCATCAGCGCGGAGGCGCCCAGGCGATTGGCCCCGTGGTCGGAGAAATTGGCCTCTCCCAGGGCATATAAGCCGGGAACAGCCGTCATTAGGTTGTAATCTACCCAGAGGCCGCCCATGGTGTAATGCACCGCTGGGAATATTTTCATGGGCGTATAGTACGGATTGTCGTCGGTAATTTTCTGGTACATCTCGAAGAGGTTGCCATACTTGGCGGCCACCACTTTCTCGCCGAGCTCCGTAATTTTTTCCTGGCTGGGGTTATCGATGCCTTTTACGTTGGCCTCGGTCTTACCGTAGCGTTCAATGGCGGCAGCAAAGTCCAGGAACACGGCCTGTCCGGTCTGATTTACGCCGAAGCCCTCATCGCAGCGCTCTTTGGCGGCGCGGGAGGCTACGTCCCGGGGTACCAGGTTACCAAAGGCCGGATAGCGGCGCTCCAGGTAGTAGTCGCGTTTTTCTTCGGGCAGGTCCGTCGGTTTCAGCTCCCCTTTTTGGATAGCTTCCGCGTCTTTGCGGTCTTTGGGCACCCATATCCGGCCATCGTTCCGTAGCGACTCGCTCATCAGGGTGAGCTTGCTTTGGTGCTCCCCCGATACGGGAATGCAAGTGGGGTGAATTTGGGTATAGCAGGGATTGGCGAAATGGGCCCCTTTGCGGTGGGCCCGCCACGCAGCGGAGCCGTTGGAACCCATCGCGTTGGTAGAGAGAAAAAACACATTGCCGTAGCCCCCGCTGCAGAGCAGCACCGCGTGAGCCCCGTGGCGCTCTATCTCGCCCGTGACCAGGTTCTTGGCAATGATGCCGCGGGCCTTGCCGTCTACCTTTACCACGTCCATCATTTCGTGGCGGTTGTAGAGCTGCACCTTGCCCTTGGCTATTTGGCGGCTCAGGGCGGAGTAGGCCCCCAGCAGCAGTTGCTGTCCGGTTTGTCCTTTGGCGTAAAAGGTGCGGCTCACCTGCACGCCGCCAAAGGAGCGGTTGTCCAGCGTGCCCCCGTATTCCCGGGCAAAGGGAACTCCTTGGGCCACGGCCTGGTCGATAATGTTGGTACTTACCTCCGCCAGGCGGTACACATTGGCCTCTCGGGAGCGGTAGTCGCCGCCTTTGATGGTATCATAAAAAAGACGGTAAACGGAGTCGCCGTCGTTTTGATAATTTTTGGCCGCATTGATGCCGCCCTGGGCCGCAATGGAGTGCGCCCGGCGAGGCGAATCCTGAAAGCAGAAGGACTTCACATTGTAGCCCATCTCGGCCAGGGAGGCTGCCGCGGAACTACCGGCCAGGCCGGTACCTACCACGATGATGTCTATGTTTCGTTTGTTGGCGGGGTTTACCAGCCGGATATTGTTTTTATGGTTGTTCCATTTTTCTTCCAGTGAACCGGCGGGAATTTTCGAATCGAGCTTCATAAATCTTTCTTTTCTAAATTACAGTTGCGCTATGTAGTGGTACACGGCTATGAAAATAAAGCCGGCTGGGATAAAGATGGCGTAGAATTTCCCGAACTTCTGTATCGCCTGCGTAAGGCCCGGACGCCGCCAGCCCATGGACTGAAAGGAGGATTGGAATCCGTGCCAGAGGTGCAGGGATAAAAAGACAAAGGCCAGTACATACACGGCTACGCGTAAGGGATTTTGGAATAAGTGTAACACCTCACCGTAGTAACGGTTCGGTTTGGCGGGATTGCTTTCCACGTACTTATAAATCATCTCTGGTATCCAGAAGTCGCTAAAGTGGAAGCCCAGAAAGAAGAGAATAAATAGGCCGCTGTAGATCATATTCCGGGAAGTCCAGCTCGAGTGGGCGCTGCCCTTGTACTGCGCATAGCCCACCGGACGCGCCTTGCGATTTCGATAAGTGAGGATGAAGCCCAGGGCAAAATGCACCACCACCCCGAGCATGAGGACCGGCTGCAAGAGAAACTGCACCACCGGATTGGTCCCCATGAAGTGCGAGAGCTCATTGAAAACTTCGGCACTGAATACGGAGGTAACGTTAATGGTAAAGTGCTGCACCAGGAATACCATCAGGAAGAGGGCCGATAGGGCCATGGTAACCTTCCGGGCTATGGATGTTTTTAAAGGGCCAATGGTACTTGCCATAGGTAGTATCTTATTTTAGGAGATGATGGCAAAATTAGGCCTTAGAAAGCCTTAGCTCAACACCCCGTCTCATTTAATGTGTCTATGAGTGGATATAGCCCGGTTGGTACCCGACCCTGCTCCCCTTGGCCAGGCAAGGTTATCTACTGTTTTACAAATTTTTACACCCCCTCCTAACCGGAAATTCTTTAAGCAGCCCAAAGGGCTGCCTCGCCCAATTTAGAACTATTCCAGCCGCCGCCGTGGCATCTTAATGTCGGCCTTGGCTTCCCGGTTGGCGGAGTTCACATTTGGCCGGCAGGCCCTACGGAAGCGCCCTAAGCGCCGGCCCGGGCGGCGCGGAGTAGCTGCCGCAAGTCCGCGCGGCGCTGGATGCGGCTGCTGAGCGCACTGATGGGGAGGCGCTCCTGCTCCATGCTGTCGCGGTGACGCAGGGTCACGGTGTCATCGTCCAGGGTTTGGTGGTCTATGGTTACGCAGAGGGGGGTGCCCACGGCATCGTGGCGGCGGTAGCGCTTGCCTATGGCGTCTTTTTCATCGTATTGGCAGCGGTAGTCCCAGCGGAGCTCGGCCAGCAGGGCGCGGGCTTTTTCGGGGAGGCCGTCCTTTTTGAGCAGGGGCAATATGGCCACCTGGGTGGGCGCCAGGGGAGCCGGGAGGTGGAGCACGGTGCGCTGGCTGCCATCGGGTAGGGTTTCTTCCGCGTAGCTGGCGGAGAGCACGGCCAGGAAGAGCCGGTCCAGGCCTATGGAGGTTTCCACTACGTAGGGCACGTAAGATTCTTCCAGCTCCGGATCGTAGTACTGGAGGCGCTTGCCGCTGTGTTCCTGGTGGGCTTTGAGGTCAAAATCGGTGCGGCTGTGAATGCCTTCTAACTCTTTGAAGCCAAAGGGGAAATCGAATTCTATGTCGGAAGCGGCATTGGCGTAGTGGGCCAGATTTTCGTGGTCGTGCCAGCGGTACATGTGGGCGGGCAAGCCCAGCGCCCGGTGCCAGCGCATCCGCTCTTCCTGCCAGTGGCGGTAGGCTTCCATTTCCGCGCCGGGCCGCACGAAATACTGCATCTCCAGCTGCTCAAACTCCCGCATGCGGAATATAAACTGCCGCGCTACGATCTCATTGCGAAAAGCTTTGCCCATCTGCGCGATGCCAAAGGGCACCTTCATGCGCTGGGTTTTTTGCACCTGGCTAAAGTTTACAAAAATGCCCTGCGCCGTTTCGGGCCGCAGGTAGAGGGTGCCTTCCGCCCCGGCGGTGCTGCTCATTTGGGTGCCGTACATAAGGTTAAACTGGCGCACTTCCGTCCAGTTTTTGGAACCGGACACCGGACAGGCGATTTCCTTTTCCTCGATGAGGGCCTTCACCCTCTCCAGATCGTTGGTTTCCAAGGCCTCGGCCATACGTTTCAGGGTATCCTCTGCCTCGTCCAGGTAGCGTTTTACGCGGGGGTTGGTATCCCGGTACATGGCCTCGTCAAAGTCGGCGCCGAAGCGTTTCCGGGCTTTGGCTATCTCTTTTTCCGCCTTTTGGTTTTGCTTTTCGGCATAATCTTCCAGCAGCACATCCGCGCGGTAGCGTTTTTGGGAGTCTTTATTGTCTATGAGCGGATCGTTAAAGGCATCCACGTGGCCGCTGGCTTTCCAGGTTTTGGGGTGCATAAAAATGGCGGCATCCAGGCCCACGATGTTTTCGTGGCCTTGGGTCATGCTGCGCCACCAGTATTCTTTTAGCTGCTGCTTGAGTTCAGCGCCATTGGGGCCATAATCGTACACGGCGGCCAGGCCGTCATATATTTCGCTGGAAGGGAATATGAAGCCATATTCCTTGGCATGTGCGATTATCTTTTTGAAGCGTTCTTCCTTTTTCATAGCCCAGATTTGCAGAGGGCAAAAGTACCGAAACTTATCGGCCTGCCCTTGGCAGCGGGTGCTTTTTGGGCCTGCCGGCCAAAGGTGTTTTGCCCGGCTGGATGGCCTTTACGCCCTGATACCCGCTCCGCACGGCAAGGTAGCTCTCGCTCCATAGAAGAGGCTCGTTATTCAAATTTTTGGGGCTATTTCGCCGCCAAAAGCCCATTTCCCCGTTCCCCAGGCAGAGCAAAAAAAGCCCCTCACCAAAAGGCAAAGGGCTTTAGAAAAAATCATCAAATGGGCGGCACCTACGGGCGCAGCGTAATGGAACGCTGGGCGGTGCCGCGGGCACTGCGCAGCTCTATCAGGTAAACGCCAGCGGCCCACTGCGCCATGTCAAGCTGCCGGGTAGTGGAGCCATCCGGGGGCAACTGCGTTTGGTACAATACGCGTCCAGAAAGATCGGTGATCCGTAGCCGGGTTTCTGCCTCGAGGGGCGCGCCAAAATCCAGGATGAGGCGCCCCTGGGTAGGATTGGGGTACACGCTTAAACGGCGCTGGAGGGCCCATTCCGGCGTACTTACATCGGCGATGGTTTGAGTGGCGGTATCGGTACCACAGGTATCGCTTACCACTAGCTCCACTGCGTAACTGCCCCCGGCGGCGTAGGTATGGCTTACCGTGGCGCCGGAGCCGGTATTGCCATCGCCAAAGTCCCAGGCGTACTGCTGGGCAGCTTGGGTGGCGGTAAAGGTGTAGTCAAGCCGGTTCAAAGTATCGTAGGTAAAGGTGAAGGCCGCCGTAGCCAGCCCTTGCCCGTTGGTGCTATCCGTGTAGGGGCCTACAAAGAGGCTGGTATCTTGGCTACCGGCGCGCAGGCAGGTATCTGCTACGTAGAAATCATAAGCGGCATTGGGCTGGAGCCCACTGATGGTGTGAGGCGGCGTAACCAGGCCGGTAAACGCACCCGTACCGGGCGTAAAGCCGGCCGGGCCGTACTCGATAATGGAGCCACCGGTGCTGCTGTTCCAGCTCAGGTCCATGCCGTCGCAGCGGTGATTGTTGGCGCTCATCCCCTGCGGAGCGGTGCAGCTCCCGCCTATTACGTCTATGCGCACATCGTCCAGCACATTGGCCCGGCCCCAATTGTCGGTGGCCTCAAAAGCTACCTGCAGGGTAGCCGATTGCGAAGGGATGATCACGGCTGCTTTGGTCCAGGTGGGCACGTCCCCCGTGTCCTGGAATACCTGCACCCAACCGTTGCTGGGGCTGGTGCGGTAATACACCGTAAGGGTGTTTTGATCTCCAAACCAAACTTCCTGGCCGTAATAGAAGGTAAGCTCGGTGGAGCTCAAATTGCTGGCATCGATTACCGGTGAGACGAATCGCGTCACGTAGGGTCCACCCGAGCCACTGGTGAAGACGGCATTCTGGGTACCGGAGTAGGCAGCGGTAATGCTTCCGCCGCTGGAACCGGTGCTTATGGTCCATTGATTGCCCCCCAGCACGGTATCGTTGCTCCAGCAAGAGGTGGTGGCGGTTTCAAAGTCTTCCAGGAAGGGCGCGGTAAAGAGGTTGCAAGCGGTATTAAAACATACCGGCCCGGCCCAGGCGCTGGTATCGCCGGGGCTACAAATTTCCCGGACGTACACGCAGTAGTTGGTAGCACTGCTTAGGCCGATGGCGGCGTAACTATTGGTGCTCACGGGCAAGGGATTGAGAATGCCTGCTCCGGTATCTACACTTATCTGGTAGTTGCCCGCTCCGCCCGGCCAGTTGATACTGGCGGCATTGGCAGTAATGTTAGAGACGGTGATATTAGCAGGTGCCTGACAGGTAGGGGGCGTACAGAAGGTAAAAGGGCCCGCCCAGGGGCCAGTGCCTACCCCCACACAGGAATCCTGTACGTAGTAGTCGTAGCAGGTATTGGGCTGAAGATTGCTCAGGGTGTAGGGGTTTTGGGTTACCCCACGCACAAAGTTGCCGCTGGTACCGGTCCCCTGACGAAAGCCGGTAGGCCCCCAGTTGATGTTCCAGAGGGAGCCACTAGAAGTCCAGCTAAGGCCGGCCGAATCCGGCATCACAAAAGTGGTATCAGGCATAGTAGCCGAACTACAGGGAAAACCCTCCACCCGGAAATTGTCAATACTCCAGTACCAGTTCCAGCCCCCGCCATCATCGTAAATAAAGCGTACCTGGAAATGGGCATTGGCATAGGCGGATACGTTGATAGCCTGGGAATCCGGTGCTGCCCAGGCCCCCAAAGTAGATGAGAAGGTGGCCACATTCTGCCACTGGCTGCCGTCAAAAACCTCTACCACCGCCGTATCACCCAGGGGGCGGAAATACTGGAGGAAACTAAGGACCAGGGTACCGTTGGTGTAAGCACTGGCATCTAAAGGCGGAGAAGTAAGGGTTTCCCGGAGCGTGGGTCCAAAACCGGCACTGTCGCTATCCACCATCATAAAGCCGGTGCCGTTAAGATCGCCCCCGCCATTATTGGTCCCGCCAGTAGGGGCTGGGAACCAGGTATCGGGGGAGGAGCCCCCATCCGTTATGGTAAAGCACCCTTGACCCTGGTCAAAATTCTCCAGGAAAGGAATGCTTTGGGACTGGCAGGCGGTAGTTATGGTAAGCGGACCGAGGGTATCGGTAAGGCCATTGGTACAGCTATCCAGCAAATAAATATCATAGGTGGTTTGGGGCGTCAGGCCACTAATACTGGCCGAATCAGCCGAGGTAAAAAAGCGGGTCCCACTTCCCAGGGAGAAGCCGGTGGGTCCGTAGGCAACGCCAAAGCTAAGCGCCGTGCCAGCGTTCCAGGCCAGGCTTAAGGAGTCCGAGCCTATAAAAGTGGTCTGAAGGGCGATAGCGGGATTGCAAAGCACCTCGGAGATCTCCACATTATCGAGGGCCCAGTGCCAGGCCCAGCTGCCGCCGTCCCGGTAGATGAAGCGCACCTGCAGGCTGTCATGGGCGTAAGCGGTTATGTCTATAAATTGGTGATCGGGAGCGCCAAAATTTCCGTAAGAGCTGTTGGCCGTAAAAACCGTCTGCCACTGGCTGCCATCGTATACCTGCACGAAGCCGCTATCGTTAAAGAGCTGATTATAATATTGGTCAAATTCGAGGATAAGGCTGCCCGTGATATTACCCGCTTGAATAATGGGGGAAGTTAGGATCTCATCCAGGGTGGCGCCCGAGCCCGCGCCGTCGCTATCGGCGGCTACATAACCCGTGCCATCGAGGTCACCGCTCAAATTGGTGTTGCCTCCGGCCCTTACGGTATCCCAGGTATCGGTACTCGTGCCGCCATCTGTAATGGTAAAGCAGCCCGGGCCCTGGTTGAAATCCTCGCTAAAGGGCAGGGAAACAGCATTGCATTGCGTACAGAAGGTAATAGGGCCTACCCAGGCCGAGGTGCCATTGCCAGCAGCGCTACAATTGCGGCGCAGGTAGAGGTCATAGCATTGATTGGGGACCAGCGTAGCAGCGCACTGAGGGGCTACGCTGGAGTCGAGGGTAAAAGTGCTGCTGCCATTAAGCGATACCGCTCCCAGGCAGCCGGTACCCTGGGTGAATCCCACGGGCCCCCACTCCAGGTCGAGGGAGTCTGCCACACCGCCGAGGCTTATGGTAGCCGATCGGCCAGCAGTGGCCGTCACCTGGGCAGCCGTAGGCGCCAGACAAGCCACTTCCTGGAGTTGGAAATTATCCACCAGCCAGTACCAGGCCCAGCTGTTATTATCGTCGTATACAAAGCGTACTTGCAGACTGTCATTGGCATAAGCCGTAATGTCTAGGCTGGGCTTGTCCGGATTACCAAACCCGCCCTGATCGCTGGTTGTGGTATAAACACTGACCCACTGACTCCCATCATACACTTCCACGCTTCCCGAGTCGCTAGAGAGCGCATTGTAATATTGATCCCAGCTCAAAAGCAAGGAACCGTTAACCGAATCAGCATCGATCACCGGCGACTGGAGCGTTTCAAAGAGTAATTTCCCCGAACCGGCACCGTCGCTATCCACCAGCATGTAGGCGGTGCTGTCTAAATCACCGGATACATTGCTGGTTCCTCCAACAGGTGCCGCCACCCAGGTGTCAGCGCTCGTGCCCCCATCAATAACGGTAAAGCAGCCGGCGCCCGTATTAAAATCCTCGCTGTAGGGCAGCGATTGCGTAGGGCATTGCGCCCTTACGTGGTGCGCAGCCAAGAGGGCTACTCCCACAAAAAATACCTTTTGAAACATATTTCAAGGATTTAAGGGTTAGTACGTGTCGGTAAATTTAGCAAAATATTCTCACAATGAGCCCCCTACGCCATCGGCGGCCCGCATGTACCCGCTTTCCTAGGAGGGAACCTAAGCTGGTCTCTTAGGCCTCCAATTGAATTTACTTAGTTCATAGGCCCATCTTATTACCCTATTAAGCGGCGGTTAAAGCCAACAGAGAGCAGCTTTACGAACAAATCGGCCAAAGAATTGCTTTTCAAACATTTACTTGTTGAATCCAATCTTTCTTGTTCATGGAAAAGAAATACGCGGAAATATCCTTTGATGAACACCCGGTAGTCAAAATCACTTTTACGGGCCAAGCCGCCAATGACGAAAATTTCGCCCAATACCTTGATGACGTGGAACGGGCCTACGCCCGGAACCTCCCCATTGCCTTAATCTTTGACGCCACGCGTGCCACTATTCCAGGCTTTAAATATCAGCAATGGCAGGCCCAGTGGCTGAAAGACTACGAGGAGATGATGAAGAAGCACTGCACCGGAACCGCCTATATTATCCCCAATCTGGTGATAAGGAACCTACTAAAAGCCATTTTCGCCCTGCAAGCACAGCCGGTCCCCTATAAAATCTTTCCCAGTCTGGATGAGGGCCGGCGCTGGGCCCTTTCCCAGTTAGATCAAAAAGGGACGGCTAGCTAGTCCTTGTCCACAAAGTCTGGTGTCTCGTCTAGAAAATTCAAGAACTGCCTGCCCCGAAAGCATTCAGGGCCTGTCCCGATGTTTTCGGGGAGGAGCGAGAGGACGAGAAAAGCGCAGTCTCGCCACTGGCGAGATTGGACCTTATAGACAGACACTAGATAGTGTCCGTCCATATTGTCGAGTGTCTGTTCTAGAAAGTTTAAGAACGAGGCGCGAGAGGACGATAAAAGCGCAGTCTCGCCCATGGCGAGATGAGCATTTTGAGGACGATCGTCTCGCTAGAAGCGAGATTGGACTTTATAGACAGACACTAGGTAGGGGCTGCACCGGCCTGGTAAGGCCAGCTTCCACCCTATCCCTTACCTTTGAGCTTTAATCCCAATTTGAACGCAGCCCATGCGATACGATTCTATTGACCCCCAACTTTTCACAAGCAACCGGGAACGCTTTTCCAAGCAGCTTCCCCCACGCGGCCTGGCGGTATTTAATGCCAACGATGTGCTCCCCAGCAACGCCGACGGAACCATCAAATTCATCCAAAATAAAGACCTTTTTTACCTCAGCGGCGTGGATCAGGAAGAAACCATCCTGTTGCTGTTTCCGGATGCCTACCTCCCCGAGCAGCGGGAAATCCTGTTCGTAACCGAAACCAATGAACACATTGCCCGCTGGGAAGGGGCCAAACTGGACAAAACCCAGGCTACCAAAGTAAGCGGGGTGCAAAATATCCAGTGGCTCAGTCAGTTTGAAAAAATATTTAAGGACTTGATGGTCCAGGCGGAGGAAGTTTACCTCAATAGCAACGAGCACTTGCGGGCTGCCAATGAAGTAGAAACCCGGGACAACCGCTTCCGCAAGTGGTGCCGCCAGCAATTTCCCCTGCATACCTACCGCCGGGCCGCGCCCATCATGCATCAACTGCGGGCCATCAAGCAACCACAAGAAGTGGAGATCATGCAGAAGGCCTGCGACATCAATGCGAAAGCATTTGACCGGGCGCTACGCTTCATCAAACCAGGCGTGAAGGAGTATGAAATTGAGGCGGAATTTATTCATGAATTCGTGCGCAACGGATCGCCAGGCTTTAGTTATGAACCCATCGTGGCCAGTGGAAAGAACGCTTGTGTGCTTCACTACCTGGAAAACGAAGACACGTGCCGGGACGGCGAGCTCATTCTCTTGGATTGCGGCGATTGGTACGCCAACTACGCCAGCGATGTGACCAGGGTGTTTCCCGTCAATGGCCGTTTCACGGAACGTCAAAAAGAGCTTTACAACGCGGTATTGCGCGTCCAAAAAGCCTCTCTGGAAATGCTGCGCCCCGGCAACCAGCTGCACGAATACCACAAGGAGGTAGGGGAACTGATGACCAAGGAACTACTGGACCTGAATATCCTGGACAAAACGGAGGTCAAAAATCAAGACCCAAAATGGCCGGCCTATAAAAAGTATTTTATGCACGGAACGTCCCACTACATAGGCTTAGATGTCCACGACGTAGGGTCCTGGAGCGTAAAAATGGAAGTGGGGAACGCTTTTACCTGTGAGCCAGGCCTCTACCTTCCCAAAGAAGGCATTGGTATCCGGATAGAAGATGATATTGTGATAGGCGAAAAAGAAAATAGGAATCTTACAAGCCACATTCCCAAAGAAGTGGAAGCCATCGAAGACATTATGAATGAGCCGCATAATCAGTAAAAATTGAATGATCACTAAAGGCTATTACCGGGCCGCCCCTGTGGTTTGTCCAGTCCTCCTGTGCATTAAAAGTCCTTGATGGAATACCCAAAAAATCCCTCACACAAGGCCTGTATCCAAGCCCGGCAGGCTCCGCGGTCATAATTAATGTCTGTCTGGCATACAACAAACATCATAACACCATAGTATTCATTAAGTTAATTTTTTTGGATAGTAGACATTTTGGCTGCTAATAATCCCTTTGCAATCCCTGGACATAAAATTATGTGCGGAGGCGTGCTCCTCCATCAATTATCTCTTTTCCAGTTTTTTAGCCCCCTCCCCCCCCCCAAGGGGGGCTTTAGGCCGCGTCAGGAAGGCCGGAGTTCTGTTTCATAGAAGCTTGCCGCTAGGGATTGAAATTTTTTGATAGGATAGCAGGTGTTAAGGCTCCTAGGGGGGGCCTCGCCAGGGGCAAGACAAGGGCCCTACAACACGTCCGGCTTCCTTCATCACACAATGAATTGGACAAACTATAAACATACCGCCAATGAAATGATGCCTCCCGTGCATCGTATCCTTGTTCTACAAACAGGGGATGGATAAGCGGTGCCACTCCAGGGGGACTTAAGTCCAAATCACATCGTTGCGATCCTCCTTCTCATCGCTATCGTGCCTTCTCTTTTAAGGTCACCTAGTGCCTCTCCTCAAAAAAATCGGGAAAGCCCTCTAAGGCAACAGGGGGAGACCTTTCTAGGACTATCTATAACAAACAATCCACTATCTGAAAAAACACTCCTTAGAACTGAAGGCCACAGAGAGGTCCCATGACCCTCATTCTTAAGGGGTGCCTTTGGGAAAGGTGATGCCGAGGGCATCGTCCATCCTTCTGAACTTATGTCGGCCGTCCCTACCAAATACCTCCCTTTTTAGTACCCCACTTCTCCTAAAACCAAAGCCTCCCACCATCCCCGACACCAGGAGCCGACAAGCCCCTAAGGCTAATCCAATCGCATATTTGAGTAGCGCTTAAGAGCAAATAAATGACAGGCGCAGCAGCAAAGCCAACTAAATGAAACCCTAACCCACCCAAATTTTACCAACTAATCGTATCTTTCGCCACACCGATTAGGTGTAAATCAAAAGGTATTATATAAATACAAATGCCCTTATCTTAGAGGTTTAAGCAACCCCTCTTAGAATGTCTCGCTACGGGTGAGGGGCTTCAATTGAATACGAGCTATGCCCAGCAAAACAAAATCTTCCAATCGTCAGGCCAAACAGGAAACCGGAAAACAGCTGCCTTTAACCAGCGGCCAGCATATCATCAGCAGTCTTTTGGTACTAAGCTATGGTTACATTACCGTACTTACCCCAAATCTAATGACCTTGGATTCAAGTGGTCCCAAGTGGCTATCCCTATCCATCCTAAACTTGCTAGCCTGGTTCTATATCCTATTTCAAGGTAGCTCAGGTCCTAAATGGGCATGGCCATTCCGCTTTTTCGAAGCCAAAGCAGGGATAATTTACGGTGCGTTAATGCTTTTCATGTTGCTCTCCTTTACCCAGGCAATCAATGTCGTTGAGTCGCTCATGACTTTTGCAAAGCTTTTTACCACCTTTAGCGCTGCGTGGATCACGAGCCTACTACTGATCCGCAACCCAAAGGCCCTTACCCCCCTTGTCTTGGGGATGACAGCACTATTACTTTTTGACAGCCTAAGTGTATTAAAAGCGGGCTTAGAGTATGGCCAGGGAAAAATAAAAAGCATCTCCTCCATCAAGGCGGGGTATTCCAATAAAAATATCCTAGCCGCCGCCTTATTCATAAAGCTTCCTTTTACCCTTTGGCTTTTAACCTTTACCCGGTCTTGGAAAAAATACCTTGCCATATTTGTGCTTATTTTAGCCCTTTTGGCAGTCCTAATTATGAGTGCGCGCGCCTTCTATTTAGGTATAATTTTTCTTTCCCTGTTATATCTAATTTTCCTGGCAGTCCGGTACCGTCAAACAAAAGAAAATACATACCTAAAACAAGGCCTTATTTATGGGCTAAGTCTTACCCTGGCGTTTGCGCTATTTACGACACTTAGGACGCTTCATTATCCAGAGACACAAACCCGGCATAATGAGGGATTTGCGAGCCAACTTACTACAGTTCAAGAAGAGGCTCAAAGCGGAAACGCGCGCCTCACATTTTGGGGATACTCCCTTAATATGATTCAGGAAAATCCAATACTCGGAGTTGGTTTGGGAAATTGGAAGATACACATCCTCGAGGATGAGAATAAAACTGACCCCCAGTTCAAATACATGCTAAAAGCCCACAATGATTTTTTGGAGATGACCTCAGAAACAGGCATCGCAGGCGGGCTTATATACCTCTCACTTTTTATAATTGTATTCGGGGCATTTGTAAAAATAGCACTCCGGTTTATGCCCCGGCAGGCAAATGCCTTCTACTTTCTTTCAGGCCTCGGTATTTTCGCATATAGTGTCGATGCTTTTTTTAACTTCCCCAACGACCGACCAGAGATTCAATCGCTTTTTGTACTATTTATTGCCCTTCACATCGCAGCAAGCTACCAAAGCAAGAGAAGCCAATCCAGTGAGAAACTAAGCCGGCAGAGTTCCCAGCCTAAGGGGGGCCTTCTGAAAGCTTCCGCGATTAGTTTAATCATACTGATTGGCGCTGGTTCGAGCGTTATGCTGGCCCTCAATTTCCAGTCTTTACGGGTTCAGCGCACCATCCGTGATGAGCTCAAGGCCCCGGAAAAGAGCTTTGATTCAGAGGACCTTATCGCCGAGTTTCCCCGCATCCCGAATTTATCTGCCGTAAGTGAACCAATAAACGTTCTGATTGCCAAAACCCTTATAAAAGAAAAGAAATATAAGGCCGTACTCAAACTTTTAAGGGGAAACAATCATAACCCTTATGATTCTCGCCATGATTTCTATCTTTCTGTAGCATATAGCAACCTGGACAAACTTGACAGTGCCCAATTATATGCAGAAAAAGCCTACAAGCTAAAACCACTTTACTACACCTATACCAAACACTATGCTAATGTAATGGAAAAGAAAAAAGGCATCGAGGGAGCTATCGCTCGCTTAGATAGCTTTTTGGATGACGACAGGGATAAGGTGAATGCCTGGCGTTATCGGGCGGCACTATACAATAGAATGGGCGAATTTAAAAGTGCGGTGGCCACTATGGATACGGCACTTAAATATGCTCCTAAAGACCCAAAACTCATTGAATTAAAGCGAGAATACGTAACTAATTATTACGCCCCAAAATACGCCCAAGCGATCAAACAATATAACCAAGAGAATTATGAAAAAGCCATTAAATATTTTGAAGAGTCAGAAGCTGGATATAAGCGAGCGGGGGGCTTTCAAAGCCTTCCTGAGTTCCTTAAATTATGGGCCCGTAGCCATTTAAACCTAGGGCATAATGAGAAGTCTAGATCACTATTCCTCAGAATAATAGAGAATGACTCAACTAACTTTTATGCCCTCATGAATCTGGGCAATATTGCCTTTCACCATGATAAGGATTACGAAAAAGCCACCTCCTATTTTAAGAAATGCCTAAGCGCTGAAAACCCAGATTACTGGCTTTCCTATAAAAATCTGGGCACCCTCTATCTTATCCAAAAAGAAAAAGATAAGGCCATTAAATACTATGAGAAAGCCCTGGCATACGGAAATTCTAAGACCGTTTATAAGAATCTCTATTTGCTTTGGAAAGAAAAAGGCAACAGGGAAAAAATGAAGCACTATCAAGCCCTTATAAACGGGCTTAAGACGCCCTAGGCACTCCCCAAATCCTAGGGTGCAAGACAGCGCGCGCCAGGGTTCCTTTAGAATCATATAAAACCACCCAAACCGGAGTACCGGAAGCATAAGGCCCTCTGCCATGGAGCATACCACCTCTAATAGCCTTGTTTTTAACTACTTGGACAAAACCTTTTATGCTAGGGATTATCGAGGTACTGGGCCCCTTCTGATACTTATCCACGGCTACCTGGAAAACCGGGATATGTGGCACACCTTGACACCCTCCCTCACCGCACACTGGCGCGTATTGAGCCTCGACCTACCGGGCCATGGGAACGCACCGAACCTGCCCTGCCCCCATAGCATGGATACCATGGCTGAGTTAATACATTGCCTACTCCAGCATATTGGGGCCTCAAAAGCCGTCCTCGCCGGGCACTCCATGGGCGGCTACGTGGCCCTGGCCTTTGCCGAACGCTACCCAAAGAAGCTTCAGGCCTTAATCCTACTCAACTCTTCCCCCTGGCCCGACAGCCCCGAGCGCCGGGCCAGCCGGGAACGGGCCATAGCGCTGGTTAAGCGAAACCGGGAGGGGTACCTACGCCAGGCCATTCCTCTGCTCTTTGCCCCCGAGAGCCGGAAAAAGTGCGCTTCCGCCATTCAGCAAGCGGTCCATGCCGCCCACAAGATGAATACGCAGGGCATCATCGCGGCCCTTTACGGTATGCTAATGCGCCCCGACAGGGAAAGTGTCTTGCGCGAACTCTCCTGTCCTATTCTGCTGGTGGCGGCGGAAGAAGATCCTATTTTGGATCACGAAAAGCTCCGTAAGCTCGCTCAGATCACGGGCGTAAAATGGCTATCGCTACCCCTGGGCCACATGAGCCACATCGAGGCGCCAGCAGCGCTCCAGGAAGGATTGCAGCCGCATTTGAAAGCCTTGCTAGCAGGATAGATGAACTCCGGGCCAAAGCCTCTTGTGGTAGCGCTGAATCACATTTGGCCGCCAGGCCCTCCCTATGCTAGCGTACCAAGGTAAAATAACCGCGCTCTCTGCGCTCCTGCCCCGTACCCCGGCCTACCCAGCGGTAACGGGCCCAGTACATGTAGGTGCCTAAGGGGGCCCGCTGTCCGTTTACCTTACCGTTCCAGCCCTGATCAAGGTCTTGAGTGCGGTATAGTTCCTTGCCCCAGCGGTCAAAAATGATCATTTCGAAAGAGGAAAGCCGGCAGGCGGTGACGGGGTGAAAAGTTTCGTTGGTACCATCGTGGGTGGGGGTAAAGGCAGTGGGCCAGTAAAGCGGACAGGCACAAAGCTGCTCCTGCACCTGAAAATCCCACTGCGCCTGGCCGCAGGGGTTTTTTATCTGGGTAGTGTAGCGGCCCGGCCCGTACACCCAGCGGGGCCCAGACAGGCTGCTATCCGGCCACAAAAGCTGATAGCCATAATCTGTGGGGCCCAGCTTCAGGGAATCACCACGACAGAGCTGAACCGTAAAGCTGCTATCTACCAGGGGGGGTAAAAAATGCGCCCGGAGGGTGTCCAGATAGTGTCCGCAACGATTGTCAATGGCCGCTATGTAGGTACCTGACTGGCGAATACGTCGCAGCGCATCACGGTTTCCATCAGACCAATAAACGGGGAGATCAGGGCCTCGAAGGTCTACCTTCAATACCTGGCCCTGGCACAAGGCCGTATCATCAGCAAGCCCGAGGTCCAGGGGGTATTGGGCCTGGACCTCCAGACTGTCGGTATAAGCAAAGCAGGCATTCTCCACGGTGAGGCTGAGGTGCTGGGGCTGGTGCACCCATATGTTGGGGCTGGTTTTACCATTGCTCCACTGGTAGCGCTGCATACCCGGCGGACCGCGCAAAAGGAGGCTATCCCCCACATGGCATATCCCGGTATCGGGCTTATCAAAACGGGGCACCGTCTCTACGTACACCCGAATGCTGTCCACTACGGTACCACAGAGGTTTTCCGCTCGCAGCCAGTAGGTTCCGGTGGAGGTGACGGGGATGCTATCCGCAGCGCTGCCGGTGCTCCAGTTTTTTTCGGCGTAGGCCAAATGTGGATTAAGCCACAAGCTAGTCCCATCGCAGATCAGGGTGTCTGGCCCCAATACATCGCTGGGAATGGGGTCTTCATTGACCATTTCCACGGTATCCACCAGCTGGCCACAATCATTGGTTATTTCTACCCAGTAGGTGCCTGGTTGCTGAATGGGAATGGTCTGGGTGGTATCTCCTGTGTTCCAGCGGTAAGTAGAGCCGGGATTTTGCGCATTAAGGGTAAAGGAGTTGCTGGAACAATAATGAACTTCCGTACCGAGCACCGCCTTGGGAGGCCCCGTGATGAGCACTTCGATGGTATCGGAACGCACGCTGCAGCCATTGTTGACCCGGACCCAGTACTTGCCGCTATGATTTACGGTGAAGAAACGGGAACCGGCGCCGTTTTGCCAGCGGTAGCTGGCCCCGTCAAAATCGCCGGCATCCAGAGTCAGTGTTCCAGCGCAAAAAATGGTGTCGCGCCCCAGGTCAATGGGCGGCAGGGGCTGCACCTCGGTGGCGTAAACCGAATCGCGGAGAGTGTCGCATTCATTGCGGAGGTCCACGTAGTACCAGCCGGGCTGTTTTACAAATATGGTGGGGGTGGTATCGCCGGTGCTCCAGCGGTACTGCCGGGCTTGAGTTTGGCTGGCATTTAGCAAAGCCGAGTCGCCGGAACAAAAATAAGCGGGGAAAGCCTTACGGCGCAGCTGTTTACGCACCGTCAGGTTAAAGGTATCCACAAAGCTTCCGCAGGGGTTGGTGCCTTCCAGGATGTAGCGACCGGATTGGTCGAGCTGAGCCGTATCCCCGTAATTCTGGCCATTTATTTTGATGGTTTGCCCCGGGTTAGGGGGAAAAGTCAAGTCCAGGGTAAGGGGCGCGCAGACCAGGGTATCCGGTACCTTGGGGGAGGGTAGCGGATTGGCTACGGCCATTACTATTGTTTTGTGAGTGGTGTCGCAGCGGTTAAAAAGGGTGTAGCCCAGGGTATCGGTTTGAAGGGCTACAAATTCACGTATGTAGCTGCTGTCGCCGTCTTCCCATACGGCCTGCAATTGTTCGTTTCGCGGCAATTCTACCCGGTGCGTATCCCCCCGGCAAAGCGCTACATAGGGAAGAGGTAGTTTTCTGAAATCTAAAGTTGTAGGGTCGGTAGCTAAATCCAGCCGGAGGGTATCGTGGATGGTATCGCAAGCGTTGAATACGGTAAAGGCCAGGGTATCGCTGTTCTGAAACTTACGGACCGAATCGGCCGGCCAATTATCCGCCCACTCGATGCCCACGGTAGGTCCCAGGGAGTCGATGAGAAAAGAATAGGCATCTCCGGTGTCGCAGAAGTAAATCACCTGGGGCCACTGCAGGTGCGACAAGCTGGAATCGGGAATGACGATGATGGTATCGCGGAGGGTATCGCATTCGTTCCATACGTCTACCCAATGGAGGCCGGGCGTCCGGAAGGTATGGGTTCGAGCGGTATCGCCATCGTCCCATAAATGACCGGTGGCGGGACCCCAGTTGCCGGCATCTAAAAGCGGCCCGGCCGAATCGGCCGGACATACGCCTACGGTATCGGGAAGCACATCACGGGGGCCATTCTTGATGGTAACGTGAACGGTATCGCGATGCACGGCGCAGGGGGTAACCACCTCTACCCAATAGGTATTGGTCCCGAGGGCGGTAAAACGAGACCCCGTTTGCCCATTGCTCCAGTTGTAGCTTATGGCCCCGGGCGGAGCGCTGAGGGTAAGCTGCTCACAGGCAGTGGTATCTGGTCCCAGTTCCAGGTTGTAAGGGGGATAATTCACCACTTCCACCGTATCGCGAAGGGTGCCACAGGGATGCTGTAGGGTCATAATATAACTGCCGGGCTGCTGAACGGTATTGTAGTTTCCCTGGGTACCATTGCTCCAGCTGATATTGCCCCGCAGAGCGGTTCCCATGGTAACGCTATTGCCGGAGCATTTGCGAAGCGTGTCGGGCAGTCCGGTCTGCAGGTCGTCCACCAGCTGAACGTAAATACTATCGGTAAATTGACCGCAAGGGTTCTGGACGGTAACGCTGTAGGTTCCGGTTTGGCTTACCTGGATAGACCGGCTGCTGGCCCCAGTGCTCCAGGAAAACTGCCCCGTAAAGCCGGGCGGCACACTAAGGGTTACCTGGCCGGGGCTGCACTTAAAAATATCAGGGCCCAGGGAAAAATTGCGGCTGCCCGGGGAAGGCAGGATCCGGATGGTGTCTCGAAAGGTCCCACAGGCATTTTTAATTTCCAGCCAGTAAAGGCCGGCTTGGTTGACGGTGAGTTTTGATTGACTGCTGCCATTGCTCCAATTATAATCATAGTAAGCGGGTAAACCCGGATCGATGGTAATAGACCCGTTATTACAAATAGGCTGGTCTGGGCCAAGCTGTATAGATAAAGGCTGGTGGACCAGCACCCTAACTGAATCCCGCGTGGCGCCGCAGGAATTGGCAGCTTGCACCCAGTAGAGGCCCGAGGAGCTTACCTGAATGCTGGAAGAAGTGGCCCCGGTGCTCCATACGTAAGAGGTAGCCGCTGGATCGGTGGCGTTTAGGATGAGCGTGTTGCCCTGACAAAAAGTTACGGTATCTCCTAAGTTGACCACCGGCCGGCAGGGCTGTGCCACGAGGTCAGCTACCGAGAGGCAAGATAAGATGAGAAACAGGGTCCGCGTAAGCATAGCTTAACCCACGAAGATACAAAAAGGCTCTAAAAGCTTTAATCATCAATGATTGAAGGGCCCTTCCCGTCGATTTAAACAAGCCTTAAAGGAGTGAATGGCTCATCGGAGCTGAATCAAATGATGGGTCATTACCAAGGAGGGGGGATATACGAGATTTTTGGGAGAGCGGATTTTGGCTGTCTTTACCAGCCAGACTGCCAACCCTGGGCTTGCAGGGGAATCAACTTGCTGTCGCGGGTTACCATATTGCGGCCCTCGGCAGGATCGGTTATATGACCAATGACGGTAAAGTTGGGGTTGGCCTTAATCTTGTCGTGGTCGTGAATGGAAATAGTGAAGAGCAATTCGTAATCTTCCCCTCCATTAAGGGCTACCGTGGTGGTGGTAAGCTCAAATTCTTCGCAGAGCTTATAGACGCTGGGATCAATGGGGATATTTTCCTCGTAAATATGGACGCCCGTTTGGGCACTGTTGCAGAGGTGCAGCAGCTCACTGCTGAGGCCATCGGAAATATCGATCATACTGGTGGGTAGCACCTCCAGCCCACTGAGGGTGTCGATGACATCCCGGCGGGCTTCGGGCCGGAGTTGGCGCCGCAAGGCGTATTCATTGCCTTTCAGTTCGGGCTGCATTTCGGGGTTTTCCTTGAATACGCTCTTCTCCCGCTCCAGCAGTTGCAAGCCCATATAGGCACCGCCCAAATCGCCACTTACCACTACCAAATCGGTGGGCTGGGCACCCCTGCGCTTGACGAGCCGACCGGCTTCCACCTCGCCCAGGACCGTACCCGAAAGGATAAGTCCAGAATAAGAAGAGGTGGTATCTCCTCCCACCAAGTCCACTTCGTGTTCTTCACAGGCGGCCCTTAAACCCGCGTAGATCCCTTCGAGAAATTCTACGCCAAAGCGGTTGCTAATGGCCAGATTCATGGTAAGCTGGGTAGGCTTGCCGTTCATGGCGTAGATATCGGAGAAATTGACGATAGCCGCCTTATACCCCAGGTGTTGCGGCGGCACGTAGGTAAGATCAAAATGAACGCCCTCCACCAGCATATCTGTACTGAGCAAAGTGGGCCCGGTGAGGTGCTCCACTGCGGCGGCATCGTCCCCTATGCCCAGCAGGCTGGAACCCTGCATAAGGGGGAACCCTTTCACCAGTCGATCTATAAGGGGAAATTCCCCTATCTGATCCAGGGGGGTAAATGCTTCTTCCGGTTTCTTGCCTTCTTCCATAGGCGGCAAAATTAGGCCAAATCCCCTCGCTGCGCACAATTACATTTGGCCGAAAGGCCGCTAAAATCAAGTGATCCCTGGCATAACGGCGGGGTTAAACCATTTTCCAGGCAAGTCGTTAAACCGTATATTTGCCATTGGAATCAGTCTAAATAAAGCCATGATAAAAGTAGCCGATACCGCCGTAAAGAAGCTTTCCGAATACATGGAAGAGAATGGCCATCAGCCGGAAAACACCTTCGTGAGAGTAGGTGTTTCGAGTGGTGGCTGTTCCGGGCTCAGCTACGAGCTGGATTTTACCCAAGAACAACAGGAGGGCGATAAGCTCTTTGAAGATCAAGGCGTTAAAATCCTGGTGGATAAGCGCAGCTTCCTATACCTGATCGGGACCACCCTGGAATACAGTGGTGGGCTCAATGGCAAGGGTTTCTACTTTAACAACCCCAATGCCCAACGCACCTGTGGCTGTGGCGAAAGCTTCGCGGTCTAATTTTTAAACGAAAACGCTATGAGTAAGGAAAACGAACTGCTAGAAGAAGTCACCGGCAGTGACTACCAATATGGTTTCTACACCGATATAGAATCCGATAAAGCGCCCCCGGGGCTCAATGAGGAGATTATCCGTTTTATCTCGGCCAAGAAAAATGAACCGGAGTGGATGGTAGAATGGCGCCTGGAAGCCCTCCGTGGCTTCCAAAAAATGACGGAACCTACCTGGGCCAACGTTCAGTACCCCAAGCCCGACTTACAGGCCATCTCTTACTACAGCGCCCCCAAGCAACAAGAAGGGCCGGAAAGCCTCGACGAGGTAGATCCCGAACTGCTCAAAACCTTTGACAAACTGGGCATAAGCCTGGATGAGCAAAAACGCCTTACCGGCGTGGCCATGGATGTGGTGGTAGACTCCGTTTCCGTGAAAACTACTTTTAAAGAGAAACTGGGAGAACTGGGCATCATTTTTTGCTCCATCAGTGAGGCCCTGCAAGATTATCCCGAGCTGGTACGCCAACACATCGGCACCGTGGTGCCGCGTACCGACAATTATTACGCGGCGCTGAACTCAGCGGTATTTACAGACGGCTCCTTCTGCTACATCCCGAAAGGAGTGCGCTGCCCGATGGAACTCAGCACCTATTTCCGGATCAACGAAGCCGGTACGGGCCAGTTTGAACGCACCCTGGTGGTGGCCGAGGAAGGCAGCTATTTGAGCTACCTGGAAGGCTGTACCGCCCCCATGCGCGACGAGAACCAACTGCATGCGGCGGTGGTAGAGCTCAAGGCCATGGACAATGCCGAGATCAAATACAGCACCGTGCAAAACTGGTACCCCGGCGACAAAAACGGCAAAGGGGGCGTGTACAACTTTGTCACCAAGCGCGGCCTCTGCGAGAAAAACGCCAAAATATCCTGGACCCAGGTAGAGACCGGCTCCGCGGTAACCTGGAAATACCCCTCCTGCATCCTGAAAGGGGACAATTCGGTAGGGGAATTTTATTCGGTAGCGGTAACCAACAATTACCAGCAAAACGATACCGGTACCAAGATGATCCACCTCGGTAAAAACACCAAGAGTACCATCATCAGTAAGGGCATCTGCGCTGGGCATAGTAATGGCAACTACCGGGGCCTGGTGAAAATAGGGCCGCGCGCTACCAACTCGCGTAACTTCTCGCAGTGCGACTCCCTGCTGATGGGCAGTGGCTGCGGTTCGCACACCTTCCCCTACATCGAAACCCAAAACAAAACCGCCCAGGTGGAGCACGAAGCTACCACCTCCAAAATAGGGGAAGACCAGATCTTCTACTGTAATCAGCGCGGTATAGGGGAAGAGGAAGCCATCGCCCTGATCGTGAATGGCTATTGCAAAGACATCCTCAACCAACTGCCCATGGAATTTGCCGTAGAGGCGCAAAAATTGTTGGAAATTTCACTGGAGGGCTCGGTGGGCTAAAACGGGCCCCGTCCTTCCTTTTTTTTAAACTCTACTGTACAAAATAGAAACGCCTTATGCTTAAGATAAATAACCTGCACGCCTCCGTAGAAGGAACGGAAATCCTTCGGGGCGTAAACCTGGAAGTGAAACCGGGAGAAATCCACGCCATCATGGGGCCCAATGGTTCGGGCAAATCTACCCTGAGCTCGGTGATCGCCGGGCGGGAAGATTACGAGATCACCCAGGGCAACATTCAGTTTGAAAAAGAAGACCTAATGGATTTGGGACCCGACGAAAGGGCTCAAAAAGGCATTTTCCTCTCCTTTCAATACCCGGTAGAGATTCCCGGCGTAACGGTAACCAACTTCCTGAAAACTTCCATCAACGAGCTCCGTAAGGCCCGGGGAGAAGAGCCGCTGCCCGCCAATAAACTGCTCAAGAAAATGCGGGAAAAGATGAGCCTGCTGGACATGGACAAAAGTTTCCTCAGCCGCTCCCTCAATGAGGGTTTTTCTGGCGGGGAGAAAAAGCGCAACGAGATATTCCAAATGGCCATGTTGGAACCCAAACTGGGAATCCTGGATGAGACCGACTCCGGACTGGACATCGATGCGCTCCGCGTAGTAGCCAAGGGCGTGAATACCCTGCGTACCAAGGACAACGCCATCATCCTGATTACGCACTACCAGCGCTTGCTGGACCATATAGAGCCGGACTATGTTCACGTACTCTCCCAAGGCAAAATCGTGAAATCCGGTAATAAAGACCTGGCCCTGGAGCTGGAAGAGCACGGCTACGATTGGCTCAAAGAGCCGGCGGTATAGTCGCTGGCTGACCACCTCGGTGTCCCCGCTTTTTCGCTTATCAACCCAAAGCAAAATTATTCCCCCTTGGAAGCACTTAAAGATAAACTGGAATCCTCCTTCATCGTATTTGAAAACGAGCTCAATGGCCACGCGCAAACGCCCGTGCACCAAAAGCGGCGGGCGGCCATGCAACGCTTTGAGGACATGGGCTTCCCTACCAAACGCGATGAGGAGTGGAAATACACCTCGCTTAAGCCCATCCTTAAACACGACTACCGGCTTTTCCCCAACGATGAGCACACGGTAGATTTTAGCCAGATCAAAAAATACTTCCTCAACGATGTAGACTCCTATAAGCTGGTCTTCGTGGACGGGGTGTACAGCAGCTGGCTAAGCGAAACCACTCACGAGCGCTTTGACGTATGCACCTTCAGCAGTATGCTCAATAAATTTGGCGACGTGGCCAATGAATACTTTGGGCAAGCCCTGCCGGAATACGAAGCGCTTTCTTCGCTCAATACGGCCTTTGCCCGGGAAGGGGCCTTTATCCGCATCAAAAAAAGCCAGGCGGCCGACAAGCCCATCCAGGTACTCTTCTTTACCACCGAACACGGGCAGGAGGTGATGACCCAGCCCCGCAACCTCATCCTCCTGGAAGAAAATGCCGAGGCTACCATCACCGAACGGCACCAAAGCCTGAGCGATAAGCCCGTGCTCACCAATAGCGCCACCGAAATCTTCGTGCAGCGCCACGCCCGCCTGCACTACCACAAAATTCAAAACGACAACGGCCAGGCTTCGCTGATCGATAATACCTCCATCCGCCAGCTAAGCCACAGTAGCGTTACCCTGGGTACTTATTCCTTTGGCAACCGCTTTATACGCAACAACCTCAACCTCTTCCTGGACGAAGAGCACTGCGAAAGCCACCTGGACGGCATCACCATTGGCGATGGGCAGCAACTCATAGATCACCACACCCTGGTGGACCACAAGGTACCCAATTGCTACAGTAATGAACTCTACAAGGGTATCTATGACGACAAGGCCCACGGCGTATTCAATGGTAAGGTGATGGTACACCCGCATGCCCAAAAAACCAATGCCTTTCAGCAAAACAACAATGTGCTGCTTACCGATAAGGCCTCCGTGGACACCAAGCCGCAGCTGGAAATTTATGCCGACGACGTAGCCTGTTCCCACGGCTGCACCATTGGCCAGCTCGATGATCAGGCCCTCTTTTACCTCATGACCCGCGGCATCGCCCGCCGGGAAGCCCAGGCCCTGCTCCTCTATGCCTTTGCCAATGACGGCCTGCGCAATGTGAAGCTCCCCGAGCTGCGCAAAAAGCTGAACCGCATGATTGCCAAAAAACTGAACGTGAACCTGGATTTTGAGCTCTAAGCCCCCATCCAGAAATGCCGCCCGAACATGGAAGTAAAAACGCCCCCCCTCGATATCGCTAAAATCCGGCAGGATTTCCCGGTACTCCACCAAAAAGTAGCCGGTAAACCACTGGCCTACTTTGACAACGCGGCCTCCGCCCAAAAGCCGCAGGCCGTGATCGATACGCTAAGCCACTACTACGAAACCACCCATAGCAATGTGCACCGGGGGGTTCATCAGCTTAGCCAAAAGGCCACCGATGCCTTTGAAGGAGCCCGGAAAATCGTGCAGCAGGAGCTCAATGCAGCGCATCCGCACGAAATCATCTGGACCAAGGGCACCACCGACGGCATCAACCTGATAGCCACCTCCCTGGGACAAAACCAGATAGGCCCGGAAGACGAGATCATCATCTCCGCCCTGGAGCACCACAGCAACATCGTTCCCTGGCAAATGCTTTGCCAGCGCACCGGCGCCAGCTTGCGGGTAATCCCCATTTCCGATGAGGGCGAGATAGACCTCACCGCTTACCGCGAGCTCCTATCCTCCCGCACCAAAATGGTGGCCGTAAACCATTATTCCAACGCCCTGGGCGTGATCAACCCCGTAGAAGCCATCATTGAAGAGGCCCATAAACACGGCGCCTGGGTGCTCCTGGACGGGGCCCAGAGCGTGCCCCACCGCCCGATTGATGTGCGGGCCCTGGACGCTGATTTTTACGTCTTTAGCGGGCACAAGGTATTTGGGCCCACCGGTATAGGCGTACTGTACGGCAAGGAGGCCCTGCTTAATGAGCTCCCTCCCTACCAAGGCGGCGGCGAAATGATAGCCGAAGTAAGCTTCGAAAAAACCACCTACGGAGAGCTGCCCCATAAGTTTGAGGCCGGCACCCCCCACATAGCCGGGGCCATAGGCCTGGGCGCCGCCTTTGAATACCTCCAGCAGCAGGACCGCCCTGCCCTGGCGCGCCACGAGGAAGAGCTGCTGGCCTACGCCACGGATGCCCTGCGCCGCCACTTTCCCCGCCTTAAAATATACGGAGACGTACCCCACAAGGCCAGCGTTATTTCCTTTCTCCTGGAAGACATCCACCCCTACGATGCCGGCGCCATCCTGGACAAGCTGGGCGTGGCCATCCGCACTGGCCACCACTGCAACCAGCCCCTCATGAAGCGCTTTGGCATCAGCGGCACCATGCGTGCCAGCTTCGCTTTTTACAACACCACCGAGGAGATCGATCAATTTATCGCTGCCCTGCAGCGGGCCGAAAAAATGCTCAACTAGTGTCTGTCTATAAAGTCCGTTAACTTCGTTACACTTGCCCAAAAAATGCTCATTTACTCCTGTAAACTCCGCTTTTTTGGGCTGCGCAAGCCTCGTTAGCGAACTTTCTAGAACAGACACTTGACAGTACAAATTCTAGTTAAGTTCTGCCATGAATAAAAGAACCACGCTCCTGCCGCCGCTTGCACATTTGGCCTCCCGGCCAAATGTTCCCGCGGAAGAAAGGAAAGCTTTTCTTTTAAGTCATGGTGGCGCCACAATCATGTGAATCCGCGGATTAAAAATATCTTGAGATGGAAAGCATCGCCGAAAAACAAGCCGAAATAGTAGAAGAATTTGCCTTCCTGGAAGATTGGATGGATAAGTACGAGCACCTCATAGAGCTGGGCAAAGAACTCCCGCTGATAGACGAGCAATACAAAAAGGAGGACAACCTGATCAAAGGCTGCCAAAGCCAGGTATGGCTGCATGCCGAAAATGACGGGGAACACGTGCACTACACCGCTGATAGCGATGCCATCCTTACCAAAGGCATTATAGCCTTACTCATCCGGGTGCTGGATGGGCATAAGCCCTCGGAAATAACCCAGGCCGATATGGACTTCATAGACCAAATAGGCCTGAAAGAACACCTCAGCCCCACCCGCGCCAATGGCCTGGTGAACATGGTGAAACAAATGAAATATTATGCCCTGGCCCTGCAGGCCAGTGAATCTAAAACTACAAGCTCATGAGTACTTCCACCCCTACCGATGCCGAACTCCAAAAAGTAGGAGAAGATGTGGTAGACATGCTCCGCAGCGTGTACGATCCCGAAATCCCGGTGAATATCTACGAACTGGGCCTGGTGTACGACGTGCAAGTGAGCACCGACTACCACGTGCACATCCTCATGACCCTCACCTCGCCCAACTGCCCCGTGGCAGAAAGCCTGCCCGAAGAAGTGAAACAGCGGGTAGGCACCCTGGAAACGGTCAAAGATGCGGAAGTAGAGATCACCTTTGACCCGCCCTGGGATAAAGAAATGATGAGCGAGGAAGCCAAATTAGAACTGGGTTTTTTGTAAACATTTAGGCTTTCTTTGCCTTTAGCCATTTCTTCTAAAGCTAAAGGACCATGAGCCAATCCCCTACCGTGGGCATAGATGCCCTCCACTTCTACGTACCGCCCCTTTATTTGCCCATTGAAGCCCTGGCAGAAGCCCGGGACATAGCTTACCCCAAACTGAATAAGGGCCTGGGCCTGGAAAACATGGCGGTACCCGATGCCGATGAAGACGTGGTGACCTTTGCCGCCGAGGCGGCCGCCCGGCTCATCGATACCCAGGAATGGGCGCCGCGTAAGATTCGCAAACTCTTCCTGGGAACGGAAAGTGCCGTAGATAGCTCCAAGCCCACCGCTACTTACGTACTGGAGCTGCTGGAACGTTACCTGGAGAAGGAACAAGGCCCACGCTGCCTGCGGCACTGCGATGCGGTAGATTTCACCTTTGCCTGCGTGGGGGGCGTAGACGCCCTTGAAGCAGCCTTGCACCATGTGCGCCATAATCCCGACCAGGAAGCCCTGGTCATCGCCACCGACCTGGCGCAGTACGACCTCGGATCGGGGGGAGAATACACCCAGGGCGCGGGCGCCGTAGCCCTACGGGTAAGCGCAAACCCTCGCCTTCTGGAAATGGACGCTTCCACTGGCGTGGCTACCGAGAGCGTAGGCGACTTTTTCAAGCCCCGCCGAAACTTCCAGCGGACGGAGCTCCTGCAAGCGGCGGCCCAACTGCTGGGCCAGGAACTCTCCGGCTCCGAAGCCGCCGAAAAACTCGCCACCTCCGAGCATCCCTTCTGGGGCTTTCCCGGCCAGGTGGTAGAGGAGTTTCGGCACGAACCGGTTTTTGACGGCCCCTATTCCAACGACTGCTACCAAAACCGGGTAAAAGAAGCCCTCCAGCACTGGGAATCGCAGCAGGAACCCACCGCCGGTACCTGGCGCGACCGCTGGCGGCACCTGATCTTTCACCTCCCCTATGCCTTTCAAGCCCGGCGTATGTTTTTGCCGCTGTGGCTGGAAGCTCTGCAAAAGAACGATGAAGTGGTACCTCCTGAAATTCAAAGCATCCTCTCCACCCTCCAGGATAACCCCGAAGACGCGGCCAGCTGGAAAGCGCTGCGCAAATCAGAAGCATACGGGACTTTTGTAGCGGCGCGCATTGCTCCTTCCGAAAAGGCCTCGGCCCAGATAGGCAATATGTACAGCGCCTCCATTTTTATGGCCCTGCTCAGTGCACTGGACCACCACCAGGCCGCCGGCCACGCGCTGGCCGGGGAGGAAGTAGGCCTGCTGGCCTACGGTTCCGGTAGTAAATCGAAGGTATTGAGCGGCCACCTGGCAGAGGACTGGGCTCAGCAGGTACGGCCCCTGGCCCTGCAGGCCACGCTCCAGCAACGCCAAGCCATCGATTTTAAAACTTACGAGGCCCTGCACACCCGCGATCAGCAAAAGCCGGTGGGGCCGCAAAAGCGATTTGCCCGGAACGGCCGCTCTACCGCGGAAAACCGAGAAGGCTACCGTCTCTACGTGGTCAATTCCTGAGGAGGCGGCAGTCACTCATACCGAAAAACCTTGCCCTTGGCCAATAATGCTTTGGCCTCCGGCCAATCGGGCAGGACCTGGGCTTCGATGGTTATGGTGCGGATTTCCCGGGCTATGGAGGCGCTGGCTTGCATGGCTTCCCGGTGCGCCCCACTGCGCGCAAAAGCCTTGAGCTCCTCCTCGCTATCCCAAAGACTCATCGTATAATGGGTGGTCCCCCAGCCTTTCTTTTTAAAATCCCGGCAAGGACCTGCCCTCAGCTGCCTAATGATCTTAAGCGCCCGGGCGGAAAGCGCAAAAAACTTAAAAGGCCCCTTGAGTTGAATGGAAGTAATGGTGGCTTTCATTAGGAACGCTTGGGGATGGGACTTAGAGCGGATAAAACCAACCGCAAGTTAACATTCCTGGGCGTATCCAGCCCCGCTCCTCCTGTAGGCGCTACCGGCACAACTGGGTATTTTCTCGGTGGTAGGGGTCCATTTCGCTCCCGAAATAAGGCCTGCATACCTTATGGCGGTAGGACCTGGGGGCAGGGAAGCTAAAGGAGCGGGCCATTTCCCTTTATCGGCCCCAAAAGGCTTTGATGGGCTAGACGCTTTATCGCCAAGCTTAACCTTGGGCCAATATTTTCTTGCTTTTCATTAGATCAATTTCGATAGCCAAGGTTTAGCAGGCCTTGCGTGCGGACAAGAGGTGCGTAGCCGGATACTTACGCCATGGCCAGCCACGCACCCCCCAGTGTCGGGATGTTCATCAATTACCCAGTTCACCAGTTTATCAGTTTACCCATCAAACAGAGGAACCCATCATTATCCCGATATTTGTATGTTCCAAAAATGATTGCTCTTATGGCCGATAATACGTCTCCTGATACCATCGAAAACCGCGTGGCCAAAAGCCCGCTCATCACCCTGGGACTGGATGACTGGTACCCTTCCGCCCCCCGCCGGGTGATAGACCTTTCGCCCTGGCTGTACGAAGGGCTGATCGTGCGGGAAAAATCCTTCCGGGAAGCGGTGAAAGCCCACGACTGGACCCAGTACCAAGGGCAGGCCGTGGCCCTGCAATGCAGCACCGATGCCATCATCCCCCAGTGGGCTTATCTCCTGGTGGCCACCGCCCTCCAGCCCTACGCCCATGCCCTGACCTACGGCAGCGAAGAAGAACTGGAAACCCTCCTCTGGGAAGAGTCCCTGCGCCAACTCCCCGTGGCGGATTACCAAGACAAGCCCGTCATTGTGAAAGGCTGCAGCGAGCGCCCCGTGCCCGCCAGCGCCTACGTGCGCGTAGCGGCCCTGCTCCGGCCGGTGGTCAAATCCCTCCTTTTTGGCGAGGCTTGTTCTACGGTGCCGGTGTATAAAAAAAGGAAAAGCAAGTAATAATTTGTGGCTGACTATAAAGCCGGTCAGCTTCGTTACGCTTGCTTGCCAGGTCCTTGAGGAGGACTCCCCCGCTCTCCCCTCCTTAGGTAAAGGAAGGGTAAGGGGGTGGTTATTGTTTGTTATTTAGTGTCTGTCTATAAAGTCCGCTAACTTCGTTATGCTTGCCCAAAAAATACTCATTTACGCTAGTAAACTCCGCTTTTTTGGGCTGCGCAAGCCTCGTTAGCGAACATTCTAGAACAGACACTCGACTCTATGGACAAACACTATTTAGTTCTGTCTATAAAGTCTAATCTCGCTTCTAGCGAGACGATCGTCCTCAAAATCCTCATCTCGCCATGGGCGAGACTGCGGTTTTATCGTCCTCTCGCGCCTCCCCGAAAACGCCGGGACATGCCTGATTGGGCCCCCTTAAACGCTACGGCGCCGTCTGGGCGGTGTCGGCCGAATTCAGGAGCTGGCGGGCCTGCTTCATCGCCGTCTCGGTACGGTTCTCAATGCCCCGCATTACCTGGTATTGATCCTTTAAATAGCGCTCTTGGAAGGCCGCGCTGCTGTCTTCCGGTAAGCGAAACTGCCGCATCCAGCGCTTCATTTGCGCCTGGGCTTGCGCCAGGGCCTTTGCCGCTTGCCGGTATTGGCTACTGTCTGCCGGCTGTTCCCCCGCGGCTTCCTGGAGGCGGTTGCGCAGCCGCCCCATGGGGTTCATCTGCGGCATCACGCGGTCGTGCGCGGACAGCACCGCTTTTTTGAGGCTATCTATTTGGCTTTGCTCCACCGATGGTGTATCACTCTTTTGCGCATCGCCCTGGCCCCCGGGCTTATTCTGGCAGGCCGCTAAGCCGATCACCAGCAGGCCGGCCCAAAAAACATTCTTCATAAGGCATATTTTGGTTCAAAAATATAAAACCTCCGCCCCTTTCACGGCCTTATTTTTGTACCAGTTATAAGCTGAACCATCCATAGCAAGGGCCCTATGAACCTGGAAAAGACCGATATCATCAAAATTGCGCTCCTTCTGCTGGTTTTTGCCGGCGGCATTACGGGCGCTTACTACATACTAAAACCCGAGCCGAAATTGCCGGTGTACAATCCCAGTGATCTCAACCCCAAGCTGGTGGATAAGTCTCTGCAAAACCAGGGGCGCCACCACCGGGTACTGCCTTTTGCACTCTACAATCAGTACGGCGACACCATAACAGAGGAAAATCTAGAAGGGCAGATCTACGTGGCCGATTTTTTCTTCACCACCTGCCCTACCATTTGCATAGACATGGCCCGCCAAAAGCGGCGACTCCAAAAAGCCTTGAAAGACGATCCGCATTTTACCCTGGTGTCCCATACCGTAACCCCCGAGATAGACAGCATCCCCGTAATGCGGGCCTATGCCAAGCGCCAGGGCGCCATTCGCGGTAAATGGCAGCTCCTCACCGGGCCCAAAAAAGAAATTTACCGCCTGGCCCGCAAAAGCTACTTCGCCGTAGTAGACAGCGGCGGCACCGGCGGGCCGGAAGACTTTATCCACACCGAAAATTTTGTGCTGGTAGACCCCAAAGACCGCATTCGTGGCTTTTACGATGGCACCAGCCGGGAAGAAGTCACCCGCCTGCTGGAAGATTATCGGATCCTTCGCGCCGATTTTTTCCCGGAAGATGCTTAGCCGCCCTTATTCCTTGCGGCTTCGGTCTTTCCCCCCTGCTCGGGCTCAGAGCGCAAGATGGGTAAAAAGAATTTCTTCCATGAGCGCCTTCTGCTCGTCGGTGGGATTATAGCTGTAGAGGATGGTCATGTCCTGCATCTCCCAGGTTTCCTTAGGCCGCTCCATGCTTATGGGATACCCCTTGGCCATCACGGCAAAAGGCAGGGAGCCCCGGTAAACAAGGATCAGACGAAAATCGCCGGGCTCCTTTAAACTGCGGTGCTGCGCCCGCAGCACCCACGCTTCAAAACCATCGTAGCTTCGCTCGATCAGGTCAAAATCTTCCACCAGGCCCTCGTAGCCCGCCATCTGGTCGCGGCGGTTGCGCTGCTGGAGAATGTCCTGGAGCCGTTCTTCGGGTAGGGTTCCTTCCGCCAGTTTGGTTTTGAAAACCTGCCCTTCCAAGATGGCCCGGAGGCGCGGTTTACGCCTAAAACGCTTTACCGTATCGGCCATAACCGGGGTTAGGGCCCGGCGGGTTTCCCCTATTTTGTCGCCATCCTCGTTTTGCAGCGCGGTACCGGCCGCTATCTGGCTTCCATCCCACGCCGCCATGGGCAGGTACACCTTCCGGCGCACCCGGTACCAGCCCTCCTGCGCCGGATACGCATACAGCGCCGTGCCGGCCTCCTGTACCCAGAGCGCTTCCCCTACCGGCGCATCCAGCACTTCCGTTTTATCTTCCAGCACTTGCGCCGGACAGCAGGCTGCCAGCAGGCAAAATGTTACTAAGGAGAGGTGTATTTTCAGCATGGTTATATTTCTTTTGGCCTCCGGCCAAATGTAAAACATCCCGCGGCAAGTTACAGCACCATAAGATTGCAGCCGCGTATTTCGGCGTGGTCAAAGCGGCCCAAGACCTCAAAACGGCCATCGGGGTGCTGGCGGCCCAAATCGTCGGTTTGGATAAATGCACAGCTCTCTACATTGGCCAGGTCCATCACGTTGATCCCGCCCGTTTTGCCGGAGCGGGCGCGGCTCAGGGGATCATCCACGCGGCGGATATGCACTTGCATCCAGGGCGGGGTTTCAAAAAAGCCCTGGCCCTGACTGTATGCCTGCGAAAAGAGCTCGGTCATGCCGTACTCGGAGTGGATGGCCGCCAGGCCAAAGGCTTCCTGGAGCTGCTCGTGCACCTCGGCGCGCACCATTTCGCGGCGGCGGCCTTTCATACCGCCGGTTTCCATCACCACGGTGTGCGGGCCCAGGGCCTGGGGAAACTGTTCCGCCAGGTCCAGCAAGGCAAAGGTGACCCCCAGCAGCAATACGGGCTGGCCGGCGGCTGCCATTCGCCGGAGCACCCCGGAAAGCGTCGGGAGGTCATCCAGAAAGAAGCCGCTCGCCGGATGACCCGCCTGCTCAATGAAGTGCTGGGCCATGTACACCAAGGAGGAACCCTGCCGCTCCAGGTAGGCCGGCAGCAGCGCCAGGACGGCGTATTGGGAAAGAGGGCCATAACGCTGCTCAAAGTGCAGTTGCGCCCCCCTTAGATAAAAAGCCGGATCGTACACCGGATGCCGGCTAGTGGCGCCGCCGCTGGTGCCCGAACTGGTAAAGTATAGACCGGGCGCCTGCGGATGCACACTTACGTGCCGCTGCTTGAAAAAACGGATGGGCAGGTAAGGGACATCTTCCAGCCGGCTTACTTGCTCCGGATCATACCCCAGCAGCTGGTGGTAGCGGGCATACACAGGATTGTACCGGGCCTGGAGCCGGTAAAGTTCCAGCGCCCGGCGGTCGCGGTCTGGCAGCGGCCACCGGAATATTGTATCTTTGAAAGGCGTAAGATCATCCGCCCCGGGGTGTTCTATGTTCATACTGCAAGTAAAGAATCCCATGCATAACGTCTCTTCAAAATTAGGGTTCCTGGCCGTGCTTTTGACGCTGGCCGGGTGTGAACCCCCGGAAAAACTCCCCAAGGTGCCCAGCCTAAGCTGGAAATCGGCCGAGGTACGGGTGCTGGGCGATACCCTGGCGGGACGGCGGGTTATAGACCTTACCGTCCATTTTACGGACGGGGACGGCAACGTAGGCTCGGACGAGCTCAGTTTCCCGGACACCTGCCGGCTGGAGGATTACGAAAGCTTTCTGGAGCGCTTTGACCTCTACATCTATTATTTTGAGCAGGTAAACGGCCAGATGGTCCCCATTCCGCCCACTGATAGCTGCCTTCCGTATCACAACATCCTGCCCAACCTAACGCCGGAAGGCCAAAACAAAACCCTGGAGGGCGATATCACCACCCCCTTCGATTATTCCAACTTCCCCCGCCATAATGCGGACTCCATCCGGTTTGAACTCCGGCTGGAAGACCGGGACGGCAATAGCAGCGAGCGCATAAGCAGCCCCGCTATCGCAGTTCCGTAGGGCCCTGCCCAGAGAGGGTTTTGGTGATGGAAGCGGCATGGTCTGCTATGCGCTCCATTTCGGTAAGCAAGTCGCTGTAGTACATCCCACTCTGGAGGCGAAATTTGCCGTGCTGCACCCGGTCCAGGTACTCATTGCGTAGTTCTTTATAGATGGCGTCCACCTTGTTTTCCAGCTCCATGGCCTCCTCCAGGTGCAGGCCTTCCTCGCTGCGATCGATGTTTTGCACCATTAAGTCCAGGCTGCGCTGTACCACCTCGGAGAGCCGCAGGATATTGTTGCGCATATCCGGAGTAAAGTAAGCCTTTTGCTCCTTACGCCGGGTGAGATTGCGGCTTATTTCCAGGTAGATGTCCCCCATCCGCTCCAGGTAGTGGGCCACGTGCAGCATAGCCTTGACCTTGCCCACTCCGGCAGCGCTGAGCTCGCCTTCACTGGCCTTACTGAGGTAGGAAGACACCTCTATTTCCATGCGATCGGATATGTCCTCGTACTTCTGCAGCTTCTGGGCGTGGCGTCGTACTTTACTTTCGTCCATCTCGGTGATAAGCAGCGGCACCAGTTTATAAGCCTTCCGCATAAGGTCTCCCATCTTGGTAAGTTGCTTTCGCGCTTCCACCAGGGAAAGCTCCGAAGTGGCCAGCACCCCCCGCTCCAGATAATCGAGGCTAAAGAGCTCATCTTCCTCGCCCCGGGAGGGCACCCAAGCCTGGGCCACCCGCACCAGAAAAGGCACAAAGCCCATCAAAAGGGCCACATTGAGCACGTTAAAAGCGGTATGGTAAAAGGCCAGCGCCAGGGGTATGGCATCCAGCTGGGTATGGGGATCGCCCTGTAAAAAAGCCTGGCTGCACCAAGCCACCGCTTCGGTAAAATAGGGGAACAGGAGCACCGCCCAGGCCACCCCTATGAGGTTAATGATCAAGTGGAGGCGGGCGGCCCGCTTGGCGTGCACATTGCCCACCAAGGCGGCAATATTGGCCGTGATAGTGGTTCCGATGTTTTCCCCCAGCACCAGGCCTACGGCCAAAGGAAAGCTGATCCATCCTTCATAAGTAAGCACCAGAGTGATGGCCATGGCCGCCGAGGAGCTTTGCAGCAGGGCGGTAAGGGCAAAACCGATCAAAACGAAAATGGCCAGCGTACCCAGCTGGGTAAGCCAGGGCTGGTCATAGTACTGCAAGTCCTGCACAAAGGCAAACACGCTGGGCATTTCCTCCAGGTCGGGAACGGCCTCTCGCATCAGCGAGAGCCCCAGAAATAAGATCCCAAAGCCCATCAGTACCTCCGCCCACTGCTTTACCTTCTGGGCGGGCATAAACATCAATATCAATCCCAGGGCCATGGCAGGCAGGCTCAGAGAAGATACCGAGAACTCGTTGAGTCCCAAACCCGCTACCAGCCAGGCAGTGAGCGTGGTGCCTATATTGGCCCCCATGGTAACGCTTACCGACTCGGCCAGGGTGAGCAGGCCGGCATTTACAAAGCTGACCAGCATGACGGTGACCGCCGTAGAGGACTGTACCAGCCCGGTGGTAACGGTGCCCGAGAAAACCCCCAGCAAACGCCGGGAAGTAACGGCACTTAGAAGCCGTCTGAGCCCGGTCCCAGCTACCTTTTGCACCCCCTCGCTCATGATTTTCATGCCAAAAATCAATAAGCCCAGGGCTCCTACCAGGGATACAATATTTAAAATACCTACTTGCATGCGGGGAAGGAAATAACACATTTGGCCGGCGGCCAAAAGAAAAATGCTAAAATAAAAAAGGGCTGGTCAATAAAAGACCAACCCTTCTTTATAATTCAGTAAAGAAGCGGGGAGCGCTTACCGCTACCGCTGCTTAAACAGGCCTACTGGACGATCAGCTTGCGAGTGGCCTGCTGGCCCTCTACCGCGATGGTGATCAAGTAGGTGCCCGCGGGCAGATCGCCTACCTGGATGCGGACCTGTGGCTCGCGGCTGCTAAGCTCTTTTAGGAGCTGCCCGGTGAGGCTCTGGATGCGGATGACCTTGCGGGCGGTGGTGGCGTTTTCCAGCAGCACGTGCTCGGTGGCGGGATTGGGGAACAGGCTCCATTCGCCTCCCAAGAACTCGCTCAGGGAGATGTTCTGGTTGCCGGGACTGCCTACATCGCCGTTTACGCTGTTGTAAGCGCCGTTGGTGCCCGCTACGGAAGGCCCTACCAGGGTGCCCGTGGTATCGTAAACCAGGGATACACCAGCATTTACGCTGGCGCCATCCCAGGCGGCAGCGCTCAGCAGGCGGCCGCCATCGTCGTAGAGGTTTACTTCGTCGCCGCCGGAGCTTAGCCCGGAGAAGCCGTTAAACTGGTTGCCCTCGTTGAGCACTTGCACACTGGTGTTGCTGATCTTCCACTCGGTGAGCCAGGCGGGTACATCGGCCGTACCTGCTTCCAGCAGGATGATGGCCTCTCCAGCGGTGAGTTGGATGCTGGTGTTTACGGTGTGCTTGCCTATTTCGCGGCTCTCATCGTCCCAGCTAAAGCCCTGGATGTCTATCGGCGTACTGCCGGCATTGGTGATCTCGAACCAGTCGCCGTCTACCGGGCTGCTCAGATCGCTTTTGGGCATTACCTCGCTTACGTGCAGGTTGGGCAGGTTTACCGGAAGGATATCGTTGGTATCTCGCGGGAAGATCTGGTAGCCCTCGTCGTAGGGGTCGCTGCCGTCAAACTGGCTGCCTACCCCGATCAAGTCAAAGGTGCCGGTGGGCGCCGTGCTGCCGTCTATGTCGGTATCCCGGTCTATGCGCATCAGCAGGGTGTCCTGGCCGTTGGTGATGTCCAGGTTGCGATTACTGCCTTGCAGGGGCCACTGAGTGGGGTCTACCAGGCGGTAGCCGTTCAGGCGGATCAGCTCGCTTTCGGTACCCTCGTTTAGATCGGTGACCGGGGTGGGCGTCGGGATGGGGTTGCCGCTGCTCACCAGGCGTACGCTATCGACGATGATCTCGGTGAGGCCGTTATAAAAGGCGATGTTGCCGATGGCCACGATGGAGTCGCCAAGCGCGGGGGTGTAGCCACTCACGGCGTTGAAGCTAAACACGTTGATGCCACCGGTGCCATCGCTCATGTAGATGCTGAGACCGCCGCCCTGGAAGTTGGGGCTAAAGACAGTACCGCCCACTTTGCAGTATACGTTGAGGGAATCAGGCTCGCCGTTGGGCTGGTTGGTAGTTACCTGAGCGATGCTGTAAGTGGGGAAATCATTGTCTTGGATAATGAAGGCAAAGTTACGGTTATTGCCTACCATCAGGTTAGACGAGGCCGTGTCTATGTCCACGAAAAGGGTCTCGTTGCCTTCCAGCAGGGCGTCGTCGATCACGTTAATGGTAAAGCTGGCCGAATCGGCATTGGCGGGCACTACCACGTCGAATAGCCCGGTCAATAGGTTGGGCGAAGGCGTGATGGTGCCATCGCCGGTGGTGACGTTGCTGCCCAGGGAGGCTTGCAGGGTGATGGTGTCCTGCGTACTCGAGGTGGGGTTGATCAGCATATCTACTTGTACCGTACCGGCCGACTCCAGGACGCTGGTCTGGGAGGTGGCGAAGTTTACCGTAGGGTTGGCGGGAGCCGCCACGCAGTTGGAAGTATGGCTACCCAGGAAGCTAAAAGTATTGCTAGGGTTTACGCTCCATTGGCCGGAGGCTATGCTCCAATCTTTCTCTCCTTGACTCACGGATGCGTTGCGAACCAGGGTGTGGTTCTCGGTGCTGCCGCTACCTACGGACCAGCTGCTACCGGGATCTACGCCTACTACGCCTATGATGTCCAGGGTATCTCCGGTGTTGGTATCGAGCAGTGCCAGGGCATCATCGCCGTTAAAGTGCGCGATGCTGGGGAAGCTTAGGGCTGTATCGGCCGCGGCCAGCATGGTGGGATCGGCTTGGTCGGTAGTGATGGTGTATACATCTCCGGAAGCCAGGGTCCCGCTCAGGTCAAAGGTATTGGTAAAGCTTCCGCCATTGCCGGAAAGTACTACCTGATACCCGCCCAAATTAAGGGCCTGCGAATCGGGGTTGTAAATCTCGAAGCCCTTGTTGTTGCTAGAGCCTTCGATGTACTCGGAGAAGAAGGGTTGGGTGCAGGGGGTGCTTGAGGGGGGCGATGAGGAGGTGGGCAGCTGCGCTCCCATTTGAAGGCGTATCGCAGGAGCCTCAAAAGTGCTACTAGTAAAGCCCCCATACCAATTTCCATCAGTTAGTTGCATGATGGTAGCTTCTCCTGGCTGCGGAAAGGAAGCATCATTAGCTATCCTTACCACCCCATTGGGGGCATTGGGCAGCATGGTCATGGTAAGGAAATAGGTTCCGGTATCCAGCGCATAAGGCCGCAGGGTATCTATCCAGGTTTGGGTAACTGCATCGTAGATGGAGTCCGGCGTGCCGAAGGGAAAGTAATAATTGGAGTTGCCCGGAGCAGAAGAATCCAGGGTAAAAAAGAAACGCTTAATAGCTTGGGCACCGGCGGGAAATCCGCTATTAAATTGAAAACCGGTGGTGTCCCAAATAGCGAACTCGATGGAAGCGGTGCTATCGGTTGTATTGCTAAAAGACACCCTTACCCCTTCCAGGTAGTTTTTGCCCAGGCCGGGCCGGTCGGGGTCCTCATTCTTCAGATTAAAGCGCACGCCCAATTGGTTTATGGGAGGACTAGCGGAGTTCGTTCCCACATAATTAGAGACTTCGTTGCGGTCCGTGCTGTACAAACGGTCTGAAACAAAAAAGTCAAAAGTAGCCGTATCGGTAGCGGCGCTAGCGGGAATGGAATCAGAGGTTACCCTATAGGTGATCTCGTAATTGGCGGGCGTGGCCGGAGGTGTCCAGGAGGAGGTAGTAAGACTATCAAAGCTACAGGTATCCCCCGTAGCAAGGGAAGCACAGCCTGGTGAACTGGTAATGGCCTGAACCAGACTATTCGTGTTGGCATCCCGAATTTCCACCCGAAGTTGCACGTTGGTTTGGGTCTGGGAGCCGTAATTTCGAATATTGGCGTCAAAATGCACCGGGGTAATCTGGTCCACGTGCATAATCCCATATTTAGCGCTACCCGGGTTGTTGTCATAAATCATATCCTGCTCAGGACTGCCATTGTAGGTGGTAAAGAACATTTGATTTCGGGAGGGCGTCCGCAATTCCACATCATCCAGTTGCCAGAAGTAATAGCCGGAACCGTTTGCATTGCTGCGGGTCCCGTCAAAGATGAACTGCATTACCACGCTATCCTGCCCCCCTACGATGCTGCTGATATTGCCTCTTGACACTACGGCATTGGGGCTTGCGGCGTTTACAGCAATACTTACTTCGGGATAAAACTCTATGGAGTCCGTATAAGTAGCACCTCCGTCCGTACTAAAGGCTACAAAAAATCCTGCCTGAAAGCGCCGCACAAAGGATTCAAACTTCAGCTCCACCTGGGGCTCATTGCTGAGGTCTATCATTTCGGTGATGAGACGACCGGTATGGGGCGCTGGAACAGATCCTCCACCAAGATTAGTGCTGTTACCCCCGTTATCATAGTAATCCGAATCAAAGATCACAAACCCATTACTGGCGGTGCTGGAATTGATGGGACCATTCGTTCCGACAAAAGCACCCCTAGAACCCGTGGTATTATCGGGGGTGGTATTAGGGCCGCGGTATTCCCACAAGGCCGTTGCGGGACTGCCATTTTGGCTCCAGGTATTCGGAATGCCATTGGTAAAATCTTCGCTCCAAATCGAACTGGACTGGGCGTCTGGAACGGCGGGAGGCGTTTGAATTTGGGCGGGCTCCCCTACCTTTAAAGTTGGAGCCAAGCGATCGCTGTTGCTTTGTTGAGCAGCTAGCATACCTGCCAGGAAGCAGATTAAAGCTGTTAAAGTTGATTTCATAGTAACAAATTTTAGGTTCTCAATATAAGAAAAAAACAAAATGGAAAAACGTGCTTCATGCGCCTGGAGATAAAAAAAACTTCCCAGAACACATAGACTCCTATTACGACCGAGCTCCCCATGACCCGATTTCAATAAAAAAGGCCGGCTCCTCTCGGAACCGGCCTTTTTTTTTAACCTTTATTTTATTGGCTAATGCCTACTGCACGATCAGCTTGCGAGTGGCCTGCTGGCCCTCTACCGCGATGGTGATCAAGTAGGTGCCCGCGGGCAGATCGCCTACCTGGATGCGGACCTGTGGCTCGCGGCTGCTAAGCTCTTTTAGGAGCTGCCCGGTGAGGCTCTGGATGCGGATGACCTTGCGGGCGGTGGTGGCGTTTTCCAGCAGCACGTGCTCGGTGGCGGGATTGGGGAACAGGCTCCATTCGCCTCCCAAGAACTCGCTCAGGGAGATGTTCTGGTTGCCGGGACTGCCTACATCGCCGTTTACGCTGTTGTAAGCGCCGTTGGTGCCCGCTACGGAAGGCCCTACCAGGGTGCCCGTGGTATCGTAAACCAGGGATACACCAGCATTTACGCTGGCGCCATCCCAGGCGGCAGCGCTCAGCAGGCGGCCGCCATCGTCGTAGAGGTTTACTTCGTCGCCGCCGGAGCTTAGCCCGGAGAAGCCGTTAAACTGGTTGCCCTCGTTGAGCACTTGCACACTGGTGTTGCTGATCTTCCACTCGGTGAGCCAGGCGGGTACATCGGCCGTACCTGCTTCCAGCAGGATGATGGCCTCTCCAGCGGTGAGTTGGATGCTGGTGTTTACGGTGTGCTTGCCTATTTCGCGGCTCTCATCGTCCCAGCTAAAGCCCTGGATGTCTATCGGCGTACTGCCGGCATTGGTGATCTCGAACCAGTCGCCGTCTACCGGGCTGCTCAGATCGCTTTTGGGCATTACCTCGCTTACGTGCAGGTTGGGCAGGTTTACCGGAAGGATATCGTTGGTATCTCGCGGGAAGATCTGGTAGCCCTCGTCGTAGGGGTCGCTGCCGTCAAACTGGCTGCCTACCCCGATCAAGTCAAAGGTGCCGGTGGGCGCCGTGCTGCCGTCTATGTCGGTATCCCGGTCTATGCGCATCAGCAGGGTGTCCTGGCCGTTGGTGATGTCCAGGTTGCGATTACTGCCTTGCAGGGGCCACTGAGTGGGGTCTACCAGGCGGTAGCCGTTCAGGCGGATCAGCTCGCTTTCGGTACCCTCGTTTAGATCGGTGACCGGGGTGGGCGTCGGGATGGGGTTGCCGCTGCTCACCAGGCGTACGCTATCGACGATGATCTCGGTGAGGCCGTTATAAAAGGCGATGTTGCCGATGGCCACGATGGAGTCGCCAAGCGCGGGGGTGTAGCCACTCACGGCGTTGAAGCTAAACACGTTGATGCCACCGGTGCCATCGCTCATGTAGATGCTGAGACCGCCGCCCTGGAAGTTGGGGCTAAAGACAGTACCGCCCACTTTGCAGTATACGTTGAGGGAATCAGGCTCGCCGTTGGGCTGGTTGGTAGTTACCTGAGCGATGCTGTAAGTGGGGAAATCATTGTCTTGGATAATGAAGGCAAAGTTACGGTTATTGCCTACCATCAGGTTAGACGAGGCCGTGTCTATGTCCACGAAAAGGGTCTCGTTGCCTTCCAGCAGGGCGTCGTCGATCACGTTAATGGTAAAGCTGGCCGAATCGGCATTGGCGGGCACTACCACGTCGAATAGCCCGGTCAATAGGTTGGGCGAAGGCGTGATGGTGCCATCGCCGGTGGTGACGTTGCTGCCCAGGGAGGCTTGCAGGGTGATGGTGTCCTGCGTACTCGAGGTGGGGTTGATCAGCATATCTACTTGTACCGTACCGGCCGACTCCAGGACGCTGGTCTGGGAGGTGGCGAAGTTTACCGTAGGGTTGGCGGGAGCCGCCACGCAGTTGGAAGTATGGCTACCCAGGAAGCTAAAAGTATTGCTAGGGTTTACGCTCCATTGGCCGGAGGCTATGCTCCAATCTTTCTCTCCTTGACTCACGGATGCGTTGCGAACCAGGGTGTGGTTCTCGGTGCTGCCGCTACCTACGGACCAGCTGCTACCGGGATCTACGCCTACTACGCCTATGATGTCCAGGGTATCTCCGGTGTTGGTATCGAGCAGTGCCAGGGCATCATCGCCGTTAAAGTGCGCGATGCTGGGGAAGCTTAGGGCTGTATCGGCCGCGGCCAGCATGGTGGGATCGGCTTGGTCGGTAGTGATGGTGTATACATCTCCGGAAGCCAGGGTCCCGCTCAGGTCAAAGGTATTGGTAAAGCTTCCGCCATTGCCGGAAAGTACTACCTGATACCCGCCCAAATTAAGGGCCTGCGAATCGGGGTTGTAAATCTCGAAGCCCTTATTGTTGCTAGAGCCTTCGATGTACTCGGAGAAGAAGGGCTGGGTGCAGGGGGTGCTAGCACCACCGGTAAAGGTGAAGCTATTCAGGGAGCTGGGATAGAGCTGGTAGCCGTTGTTGGGCGTACTGCTAAAAGTAAACTGACTGCCGGCACCTTCCACATCAAAGGCGGTAGTGGGGGCCGGAGTACCGTCAATATCGGTATCGCTATCGATGCGAAGAGCCAAGGTGTCGGTGCCATTGGTCACATCTACGGTAGCACTGTTGCCGGCGCTGGGCCATTGGCTGGCGTTTACCAGGCTTAAGCCTTGCAGCTCTACGTATTCTCCTTCGGTAGTTTCGTCGAGGGTGCTCACCACGGTGGGGGCTTGAAGGCTTTGGCCCCGGCCAAAGAGGACGATGGAATCCGCAAAGATCTCGGTAAGCCCGCGGTACTGGTCTATGTCGCCAAATACATGGATGCTGTCACCGGGCTGTACCTGGCTGTAAAAATCGGGGTCACTAAAGTTAAAGACGTTGATACCGCCAGTCTGGTCGTACATGTAGAGGCTGATACCGCTATTCCCATCGAAGTCCACGGTGTACACAGTACCCCGCAGTTCACAATTTACCCCTAACGAATCGGGCGCAAAATTGGCATCATTGGTGGTTACGCTGGCGATATCGTAGTAGGGAAGGCTAGAGGGCGGTACCGTATCGATATCATTCACGCTACTGGGGAAGAGCTGATAGCCCTCGGTGTAGGGGCTGCTGAAGTCATACTGGCCGCCGGCACCAGTTACATTGAATACACCGGTAGGGGCGGCAGTGCCGTCTATGTCGGAATCGCTATCGATACGCAGGGTGATGGTGTCTTGACCGTTGGTTACGTCCACATTGCCGCTGTTTCCGGCACTGGGCCAATTGCTGGCGTTGATGAGGCGGGCCCCGCGGAAGGTGATGTATTCGCCTTCAGTAGACTCCCCCAGGGAGGTAACGGCGGTAGGTGCTTTCAGCGCCACGCCACTGCCCAGGACGCTAATGGAATCGGGTACTATTTCGGTGAGGCCATTATACTGGTCGATGGTGCCCACTACCCGAATAGAGTCCCCTACCTGCGGGCTGCTGTAGGAGCTTACATCGCTGAAGTTAAACACATTGATGCCGCCCGTAGCGTCGTACATGTAAAAGCTGTAACCGCTATTACCGTCAAAATCGATGGAGTGAAGAACCCCGGTGAGTTTGCATTCTACGGTAAGGGAGTCTGCCACGCCCAGGGAGTCGCTGCCCGTTACCTGGGCAATATCGTAGCTGGGAATACCGGATTGGACGGTAATACTACCGGTCATTCCCAAGCTGGTATGGGGATCGCACTGATAACTATAAGTACCAGGGGTATTAAATACAAACTGGTACGTCCACATACTGGAAGAAGCTGCTCCGTTGCTAAAACCAACCGGATTATTGGGGTAGGTGGTGGTAGAGCCATTCACATTGTGGGAACCAGACATATTAGACCACACCACTGTATCTCCCTGGGCGATGGTAAGGGAGCTTGGGGTATAGGCATTTGAGGTAACCGACACGTTGTGCACTGTCGCCATTAAGCCGTTTGCTATGAAAAGGCATAAAGCTAGTTTTAATAGTCGATTTTTCATGATAATTGTCTTTAAAAAGTTTGGAGCAAAATTAGGGTTTAGGATGCTTGCTGGTGGGGCTTATTTATTAAGGCTTCGTTAACAAGTGCTGGTTCCTGGGCTAAGCTGCCATGGGCGCACTTGCTTCTCGCAGGGCGGCGGCACATTTGGCCGGGAGGCCAAATGTGTGCCCTCCCGGCGGGCCACCGGCGTGCTAAAAATTGAGGCTATAGCCCACCGAGAAGGTGACGCCGGGGCTGTAGGCTTGAAAAACCTGATTTTCGGCCCGGAATCCACTGTAATACTGATCAAAAGTGTCGAGTAAGAGGTTGCTAATCTCCAGGTTTAGGGTCTGATTTTGCTCTTCGCCCAGCTTTTTGTTCAGGTTAATTTTTAGATTGTGGAAGGGGTCGGTGTACACATCGGGAAAGAGGCCGCCGCCCACCACGGCCAGCGTAGGGCCTTTAACGTTGTAAAAAATACCTGCATTCAGGCCCTTATCATTGTCGCTATAGATGAACCCCCCGTTAATAACAAAGGGCGCTTGGCCTTGCATTTGGCGGGTTGATTCGATGTTCTGGCCTTCTTTTTCGAATCTTTCCCGGGCTTCCAGCTCACTAACGTTCATATCGATACGAGAAAACACGTAGGTAAAGTTACCACTGAAGGAAAGAGGGGCCAGTGCTTCACTTATAAAGCCCAATCCTTTGGTAAACTCAAACTCGGCTCCGTACACCAAGCCGTCTCCCACGTTCCGAGGTTGAAACTCGGGGGTAGTTTGAGCCTCGGGGATACGCACGAGCTCAATGGGATCATCAAAGGTTTTGAAGAAGGCACTAAGAGAGATCACCTCGCCGGGCTCCATGAAGAGTTCCCATCTAAGATCGACATTATTGATGCGTGTTTCACTCAGGTTTCCATCCCAAATACCAGGGTAAGCAAACAATCCTCCGTTAAAAGTACGATTGGATGCGGGGTCCAAGATGCCCGCAAAGGAAAGCTCTTTGAAGGAAGGCCGGGCGATAGAGCGGAAGAGGGAAGCCCGGAGGTTCATATCTTCAGTGAGATTATAAATTAGGTTCACGGAAGGAAAGAGATCGAAGGAATTCAGTACTTCTTCGTTTTCGAGCGCTTCTTCGAGGTCTTTGGGGTCGGCGCCATTATTAATTTCCCCAGCGGCCGTAATGCTACGTCCGGTATGGCGCTGCACAAAATACTCCGAGCGGAGACCGAAGATGGTCTTGAGGCGCATTAGGGGGGAAAATGATAGGGAAGCGTAGGATCCAAGGTTATTGTTGTTGGATTGATAAGCGTTAGGATTGGGGCTTCCAAACTGGGCATTATAATAGGCCACGCCGTTGGGATAAAGGATTCCGTCTCTTAGGACGTCATCTGGGTTTCCATTAAAGCTGGGCTGACTGCCAAAGAACTGCAGGTCGTAATCCAAAATTTCGTAGTCTCGGTATTTGAAGATGTTGCTCAAGCCGAATTTAAGCTTGGCTTGCCGTTCAGCAAGCTGTAGATTTCGAATCAGGTCGATTTTTGCCACGCCGTTAAATTCGTTTAAGTAGCGCCAAATTCGTTTTTGATTTCCACCTTGCCCGGCTTCGAAGGAGGAGTCCCCACTAGCGGCGTTAAGGGTGAAAGGCGTACGGCGTAGATCGGGATCTTTTATGTTAGAAAAGGTGGGGGAGAGTTTCCATTCCACGTCCCAGTTGCCGTCTTTGCTATGGTGTTCTCCATTAAAGAGGATGTTGGTTAAGCCCCTTTGGGAATACTCAAGATTGTTTACGAAAGCCCGGTAGCCGGACTGGCCGGTGGCACCACCGGCTTCGCTATTATCCAAGTTGAACTGGGAGGTTCTGGTTTGGCCGGATTGTAAGTGCATTACCGTAAGGCGGTACTTAGACTGTGGCGTTTTGTAAGTCAAGCCGCCTAAGCCGCCCAGTAGTATATCTTGTTGCGATTGCTGGCCACGTTGCCGGGTTGTGTATTGCAGCTCATAGTCAGTGGCCGCCGCGGGTCTTATATATTCTCCCAGAGTAAAATCATCGTAAAAATCAATCTCACTGCGGTAAGTGGCCGAAAATATATACCCTAGTTTATGGTCATTGTCCAGGGTAAATTGGTTCCCTTTTGAGATACCCAGGCTAAAGTTGGGCATGCTGGTGGCTTGTTGGGCTCCCAGCACGGGAGAGAAAGCCTCGTTAAAAGCACCCACTTCCTCGGATCCTGCCGTAAGTGGGCTGGGAACGGGGTCCCTTCTCCCCTGCGCAGGCAGGGCCCGAGCCCCACCATCGAAGCCCAGAAAGTCGGTAGCGCTGCCTTCATAAGTAAGGTAATCATTGTTTAAATGCATGGCAGGGTTATATCCGACGCTGGCCGATAGGCTGAATATTTTTTTTGTGGGGAATTCTTTGGTTTCTATATTCACAAGACCTCCGGCAAAATCAGCTGGTAATTCAGCTAAGCCGGTTTTAAGAATGGTCATGTTGGAAATAAGATTGGTCGGAAATATGTCTATTTGGATGGCATTCCGATCCGGGTCTAGTCCAGGTATGCTTACGCCGTTGAGCCTGGTTTTAGTGTAGCGATCACCAAGCCCGCGTACGTACACATACTTACCTCCTTCTACAGACACCCCAGTCACCCTTTGGGCCGCCTCTCCCACATTGCCGTCTCCAATTTTGCGCAGCTTAGCCGCAGATATACCGTCAATTAAGTTAGCAGATTTCCGCTTGGCCGTAATTAGTGCCGCCTCGGTGTTGCGCACCGCTTTAGCGGTAATGGTTACGGCTTCCAGTTGATTGCTGGAGGGCTCTAGCTTAATAACGTCAATAACATTAACCTCCCCTGCTTTCAATTCCACTCCCGTGATGGTCGTGGGGCTCATTCCTATAAAAGTCACCTTTAAATCGTAGACGCCGGGTTCGGCTTGGAGTTCAAATTTGCCATCAAAATCAGTAGTAGCTCCCAATTGAGTGCCCTTGAGCACTGCATTGGCACTATAGAGGGGCTCGGCCGTTTCGCCGTCTATGATAGTACCTCGTAACACGCCTTTTTGCGCATGAAGGTGGGCGCTGGCTAAGCCGAAGAAAACTATGAATAGAAGTGAAGGAAGAAGTTTGGGCTGCATTGGAGGAAATTTTAACTGTAGGGAGAATAAAAAAAGAGGCCACCTCCTTAGTAGGCGATGACCTCCTTTTTTGTACTTAAAAATGGATTAAAGACCTATGCTGGTAAGCGCATTGGAAGTACCGGCCCAGGTCCAACCAAAGTCACCCACGGAAGGACCTACAGTAGGCTGTCCATTGGGCACTTCGCTCACGGCTGAAGCAACGTCAGAGCCGAATACCTCGGCTACCGTTTTGCCATTCATGGTAGCTTCCCAGCCACTGGAAGGACAGTTGCCATCACCTCCGAAGGTTTCGATGGGTTCAAAATCACCTTCAATGATACCGTAATCGCTATCCAGACCAAAGAAGTAAACGTTAGTTACGCTGGCATTGGTGTTATCGTCCCAATCTACCAGGTGGTCAATATCGCCACCGGCGTAAACGATACCATTGTTAAGCGTATGGCAGCCACGATTCAAGGAACCTTCCGGACCGTCCAGTTCAAATCCAGAGCCTCCACGAGGGGTAACCAGGATGAAGTTAGAACAGGTACCAATCCAGTCTTGGTCTGTATCCAGCGCATCGTCACCGCAATTCCATACGAGTACATTATCCACGTCTACATTTCCACCAAACCACTCTAGACCATCATCTTGGTTGGCAACAATTTCAATGTTATTAATGGTAGTTCCGGAACCAACGCCTCCCATGGTGAGACCATTGATTTCGTTACCGGCACCTATATTTGACCCGCCGTGACGGATAGAAACATAAGTAAATACGCCAGAGTTATCGGAACCATTCTGACCACCATAGAGACCATTAGCATCAGAGGTAGGGATACCCTCGATTTGCACCTCATCTGCGGAGGCAGAGATGGGAGCCTCTCCTAAGATGATTATTCCGCCCCAGAGGCCATTGTTGTTGGCATCCATATTAGGACTTTCAATTTCACCCGGCTGAATATCATCGGCTACAGAGGTGAAAATGATGGGCTTTTCGGCGGTTCCTTCGGCCATGATCATACCATCGCGGGAGATCAATAGCGCAGAGGCAAACTGACCAGCACCCGGTGCTGCTTTAATGATAGTGCCAGGCTCGATGGTAAGGGTGGCGCCACCAGTTACGGTAACCCGACCTTCCATCTTGTAGATGTTTTCGGCGGACCAGGTTTCGTCGGCGGTGATTTCACCACTCTTGGTGATGATATCGGTGGAGGGGTTCTCCGGCTCTGGATTGGTCGTAGGGTCATCATCGCAACTTACCAGCGCGAAGAAGGAAATGAATCCGTAAAGGAAAATGTGTTTGATCTTGTTCATCGGTTTTGATTTTTAATTTCTGCGGCAAAGAAAGTGGGCTCATTTTAAGCCATCGTTAACTCAGTTTAAACCTTCTTCAAGCCCCCGGGATTTCCGGTTTATTATCCCCAAAGCCCTACTGGGTGCGTTAAACCGCTCCTGGTGGTGCTTGAGGGGCTTTTAAATTAGCGGGCCAATCATTAACCTTTTGTTAAGACCAGAGCCCTACCCCTACAATCCGTATTTTTGGCCTTGTCTAGTTAGTGTCTGTCTAAAAGCCCAATAACTTCGTTGCGTTCGTCCTCAAAATGCTCATTTACGCTAGTAAACTGCGCTTTATCTTTCGCTCGCGCCTCGTTCTTGAACTTTCTAGACAAGACACCGAAAAGTATGGACAAACACTAAATGGTTTGAACCGAACTATGAAAAACAGCGATTATACCGTCCTTATCGTAGACGATGAGCCTGATATTTTAGAATTCGTAGGCTATAATCTGCGCAAAGAAAACTACCAGGTCTACACGGCCAGCAACGGGGAAGAAGCCCTTCAAAAAGCGCGCGAGCACCGCCCGCACCTTATCCTTCTGGACGTGATGATGCCAGGCATGGACGGCATCGAGACTTGTGACCAGATCCGCAAAAGCCCCGACCTGGAACACGTCCTGATCGCTTTCCTTACCGCCCGGGGGGAAGATTATTCCCAGGTAGCGGGCTTCGATGCGGGGGCGGATGACTACATCACCAAACCCATCAAGCCCAAGGTGCTGCTCAGCCGCATGAAGGCCCTGCTCCGCCGCTACGGGCAAAACAGCAATAGCTCTCTGCAGGAACTGGGCGATCTTACCATAGACCTGGACAAGTACCAGATCCACTACCAAAACAAACACCTGGACCTACCCCGCAAAGAATTTGAACTACTGGCCCTTCTCACCTCCCACCCCGGTAAGGTGTTTCACCGCGACGAAATCCTCGACAAAATATGGGGCAATGACGTAGTGGTAGGCGGCCGGACCATAGACGTACACGTGCGCAAACTTCGCGAGAAGATAGGCTCCCATCACATCAGAACGGTGAAAGGCGTAGGCTATAAATTCGAAGCCTAAGCCGCTCGTGATGCTGCATAAGCCCCAAAATCTCGCCCTGCTGCTGGGATTTACCTCGGCCCTGGTAGTCCTGGCTCTGCTGGCCCTACCACCGCTAGCCGGCCAGGGCGCTGTTCCCGCCCTATGGCTTCTGGTGAGCGCCCCCCTGCTCGGGGGCTTCCTGGTATTCCTCCTGGCCCGCTACACCATCTCCCGTTTTGTACAACAAAAGGTGAAGCTCATCTACCAAACCATCCACGAGCTCAAGCGCAGTAAAAGCCCTCAATCCGGCGTGGAACCGCCCGCCATAGACCTGGACCAGGTTACCCAGGAAGTATATGAATGGGCCCAGCAGCGCAGCTCCGAGATCGAAAAGCTCCGCGAACGCGAAAACTTCCGCCGGGAATTTATCGGCAACATTTCCCACGAGCTAAAAACGCCCATCTTCAATATCCAAGGCTACCTCCTCACCCTGCTCGATGGCGCCCTGGACGATCCCGAGATCAACCGCAAATACCTCAAGCGTGCCAATAAATCGGTAGACCGGATGATCAACATCATCGAAGACCTGGAGATCATCTCCGACCTGGAATCCAACCGGGTGCAGCTTCAGTATTCCGAATTTGACCTGGCAGAAGTGTGCCGGGAGGTCTTTGAGCTGGTAGAAGACCTCCGCCAAAAGCGGAACATCACCCTGCGCTTCCACCCCCAAGCCCCCAAAAGCGTGCGCGTACACGCCGATAAAACCAAAATAGAGCAAATCGTCATCAACCTCATCGCCAATGCCCTGAAATACGGCAAACAGGAAGGCCTGGTAGAAATCCAATTTTCCGACATGGAGGAGCGCGTGCTGGTAAGCATCAGGGACAATGGCATGGGGATCCCCCGCCAGGACGTAGAGCGCGTCTTCGAGCGCTTTTACCGGGTAGACAAGAGTCGCTCCCGCGAAGCCGGCGGCACCGGCCTGGGGCTGGCCATCGTCAAGCACATCCTGGACGTACACGGCCAAACCATCGACGTGCAAAGCGAAGAAGACATAGGTTCTACCTTCTCATTTACCCTCCAAAAAGCCAAATAAGCCCTCCCAGGAGGGCTTTTGAACCGTCGGCCAGCCAGGCGCCTTCAACGCAGCCCGGATATGCCCGGATAGGTCCAGCTGCCCCTGCCGGGCCGCTACGGCGTGGCCCTGCCCGGCATGGTAAGCCGCCAGATATTCCTGCTCGCCCTGGCCCGGCGTGGGGATAAGCACCGCCGGCAATTGGGCCTGCTGGTAATCCATCAAGCTGGAATAGCCACTGCGCCCCACCACCACATCCGTCTGGGCCAAAACCGCCGCCAAAGCCTCTGAACCCAACCGCTCGTATACCGGCCCCGGCCAGCCGCCATAGGTCCCCTCACGGCCCCGCACCAGGGTCCATTTATACTGGGGCAAGCCCTGGGCCTGGGCCGTAAGTAGGCCCTCCAAAAGGCTGCGCTGCGGTTCGGGCCCGCTCAGCACCGCCGTAATCCGGAGCGGGCCCTGGTGATTTGCGCTAGCGCGGCTTTTTAGTTCCGGCCTGCCGGCCAAATGTGATAACGGCCCCAGCCAGTAAAGCCTTTCGCCCCAGGAAGCCGGCGGGCGGGCCAGCTTACCCGCCAGGGGGCTGTCCGGTGCATCCGGTACGGCCAGGGCAGCAAAGGACCGCCAATAATGCCGGTGCAAAGCGGTGGCCAGCTGGCTAAAAGGAGGCGCGGCCAGCTGGAATTGATGGCTCAGGTAAAGGCTGCGCTGGCCCGGGGCCTGCCAGCCCAGCCGGTTGTCACTGATAAGGGCCTGCGGCGCCGGATGGGCCTGCAGGCAGCGCGCTAAAAAACGATGCTCCGCCCTGGCCCGCCGGGCCAGGCGCGGCAGCTGCGGCACCAGAGCTGCCCAGGCGGGCCAGTGCCGGGCGTAGCGCGCCTGGTAAGCGGGGAGCTCCCAATAGGGCAAATGGGGAAAGCGCGCCCGCAACCAGTCCAGCGCCGCGCCATCACTGGCCAGGCGTACCCGGTAGCCCCGCTGCTCCAGGGCTTCGATGAGGGGGGCGCTGCGGCTGGCGTGCCCCAGGCCCCAGTTGAGCACCGCGTACCATATTTCCGGCTGCTTCATGCCGCCAAGTTCGCAATTCACAATGGTTTATTTTTGCCGCCTTATGGCGCGAAAAAAATTAGCCCGCTTTGAAGATAACGCCGCTATGGCGCACGTCCTGGAACCTACCCGGGAAACGATACTCCAGGGCTGGAAACAGGTAGGTCGTTGGGGCGATAACACATTTGGCCGCCAGGCCCCTATAACCCTGGAGCTGGGCTGCGGCAAGGGAGAGTACACCATAGCGCTGGCCCGGCAGCATCCGGAGCGCAACTTCGTGGGCGTGGACCTGAAAGGGGCGCGGATATGGTACGGGGCCCACGAAGCCCGTACCGAAAAAATGGACAACGTGGCCTTCCTGCGTACCCAAATAGAATTGATAGACCAGTGCTTTGCCCCCGGCGAGGTGGACGAAATCTGGATAACCTTCCCCGATCCACAAATCAAAAATAGCCGCAGCAAGCACCGCCTTACCAACGCCGCTTTTCTGGAAAAGTACCGCCGCATCCTCAAGCCCGGCGGGCGGGTACACCTCAAGACAGATAGCGCCTTTATGCACGGCTACACCGTAGGGCTGCTGCAAGGCCTGGGCCTGCCTATCTACCAGGCGTATCACGATATTGATAAGCAACTGGCCTTTGATAAGGACCACCCGCTCCATCAGGTGCGCACCTATTACGAGGAAATGTTTCGCGCCCAGGGGCACGCCATTACCTATGTGCAGTTTGGTTTTGAAAAGTGATTTTTTCCAGCGGGTGTACCAAGTGGTAGAGCAGATCCCCCCGGGGCGCATTTGTTCTTACGGGGCCATAGCCCGCTATCTGGGCAGTGGCCGTAGTGCGCGCCTGGTGGGCACCGCCCTGCGGCAAAGCGCTGACCTCCTGGGCATTCCGGCTCACCGGGTGGTGAACCGCTCGGGCCGGCTTACGGGGCAGCACATGTTTGGCCCGGGCGTAATGCAGGCCCTGCTGGAAAGTGAAGGGCTGCCGGTGGTAGATGATCAGGTGGTGGAGGCGGAAAAGTATTTTTGGGATCCCAACGAACACTTATGACACCTACCCTTTATTTGGTTCCTACGCCCATCGGCAACCTGGCGGATATGACCTACCGCTCGGTGGCGGTGCTACAAGAAGTAGCCCTTATCCTGGCGGAAGATACCCGCACCAGTGGCAAGTTGCTCAAGCATTACGGCATAAGTACGCCCATGCGGAGCTTTCACATGCATAATGAGCACCAGCAGGTACAGCACTGGACCGATGAGCTGCCCGCATTGGGGACGCTGGCCCTGATCAGCGATGCGGGCACGCCCGGTCTCTCGGATCCCGGCTACTTGCTGGCCCATCATTGCCTGGCGGCCGGGCACCAGGTCATCACCCTCCCCGGCGCCAATGCCGCCCTACCCGCGCTTATGAACAGCGGCCTGCCCAACCATCGTTTTGCTTTTGAAGGGTTTTTGCCGCCCAAAAAGGGCCGGCAAACCCGCCTGAAAGCCCTGGCCGCGGAGCCGCGCACCATGATCTTTTACGAATCGCCCCACCGGCTGCCCCGCACGCTACGCGACCTGGCGCAGTACCTCGGGGCCGACCGGCCGGCCAGCTACAGCCGGGAAATCAGTAAAAAATTTGAGGAAAGCCACACCAGTACCCTGGGCCACTTAGCCGCTCACTTTGCAGAACAGCCCCCGAGAGGGGAATTTGTGCTCTGCGTGGCGGG
>JAVLBR010000106.1:0-7574 GCA_031581125.1 Schleiferiaceae bacterium
CTCGCCACTGGCGAGACTCTCGAACTTTCTAGAACAGACACTCGACAGTATGGACTAAACACTATCCTATAGTCTTTTGAGGGTAGAGAGGGGGGAGTAAAATGGCGACGGCGATGCGTTGTTGCCAAGAGCCTGGTAATTTTGAGCCTAATATTTTTCACTATTAGGCGTCCTAGCATCTTCCTTATCTATTTACAAATTTATTAGCGCGATTTTCGGAAGGAGATTATTGTTCCCGCACTACCCAGTTCTCCAGTTTAATATTAGATATTCTTTCAAACTCCCTGGTGTTTTCAGTAACCATTGTTAGGTCATTTTCAATGGCAGTGCATCCAATAAATAAATCTAGATCACTGATCATAGTACCGGCTTTTCTAAGTCGTGCTTTTTCCTTTCCATACAGTTTTATAGAATTAAATAAGGGTATAACAGTTATAATCTGGACTAATTGCTCAATAAGCCGGTGGTTCTTTTTAGGCTTGTCACTATTTTCCGCACCGAAAGCAAGCTCGGCCAAGGTTATTTCCGAAATGGCGCAGTTTTCAGCTCTTGCCGCTTCCATTTTTTCCATTACGCCAAACTTTCCGCGGAAAAAATGAATGCATATATTCGTGTCGAGCAGATAATTCATTAAAATTGAACATCGTCTTTCTTTTCCATTCTTGCCATTTTAATATCACTAATGATCTCATCGGAATCCCGATGGTCCTGCCATGCCCCAGCTAACTCTTTAAGGTCAACCGTTGCTTCTTTCCTTTTTTCCATAGATGTTGTCAACTTTACGATGAGCCTCTTCTTAGAATCTTTATCTAAAAGTGAAAGAATACCGAAGTATTTATCAATAATCTTGTTTGTCAATGATAAGCCCATACCTATTTTAAATTAAGAGCTTTTTACCCTGGATTGGATGCCTTTTTTTGATCTGTTAGTGTTCAAATAAACCAATTCATAAATCTCTATACGCTTTAAAGCTTAACGCGCTCAGTTGATATGCCAGCGGCGGTCTGTATTTTAATTCGTGCCTGCGGTCACAAGGGAGAAGCTACTTTGGAAGTTGCCGTAAAGGAGGTTGGGGGCGGCCGCCTTTGGTTACTTACAGCCCACTTCAATCCTTAATAACCGCTTTTAATCCATCTTATTTGTTAGGCCAAGATAAGGAGTATATTTTAAACAAGGGAATTTGGCCTTGCTTATGGCAGCGGCACGGGAATTTGGCTGCTTCGATAGCCCTAGTATAAGGGCGTTTGAATGGTTACTTGGTGTCTGTTTTAGAAAGTTGGTCCGAGCCTGTCCCGATTATTTCGGGAAGGCTTACGCAGTCCAAAAAAGCGGAGTCTCGCCGGTGGTGAGAGCCGACTTTATAGGCAGACACTACTTAAGGTTGGCCAAGACCAACTTAAAAAGGTAGAGCCAGCGTCCCGTTGCGAGCGATTTGACTTTAGCGTGCTCAACCGTTTGCCTAACCTTGTTTTCCTAATACCCCCTTCCTTAGGACGCCGTTGCTTCGGTGTTCAGTTCGAGGGGATAGGTCATGCTCAGAAATTGATCAATTCGTTGCTTAAGGCAGGCGCGTTCTACGATGAAATCGAGGAAGCCGTGCTCCAGCAAAAATTCACTGCGCTGGAAGCCTTCCGGCAGGTCTTTTCCGATGGTTTCCCGCACTACCCGGGGGCCGGCAAAGCCGATCAGCGCGTTGGGTTCGGCGATGTTGATGTCGCCCAGCATGGCAAAACTGGCCGTAACGCCGCCCGTAGTGGGGTCGGTCAGTACCGACACGTAGGGCAAGCCCGCTTCGCCCAGGCGGGCCAGTTTGGCGCTGGTTTTGGCCATTTGCATCAGCGAAAAGGCCGCCTCCATCATGCGGGCGCCGCCACTTTTGGAGACCATAATGAAAGGCAGCTCATTTTTTAGGGAGTGATCGATGGCGCGGCTTATTTTCTCTCCTACCACGGAGCCCATGGAGCCGCCTATGAAGTTGAAATTCATGGCACCAATAACCACTTCGCGGCCATGGAGCTGGCCATGGGCGGTACTTACGGCATCATTCAGGCCGGTATTGGCTACACTGGCCTGGTAGCGATCGGTGTATTTTTTGGTATCCTCAAACTTGAGCGGGTCTCCGCTGGCCATCTTCGCGTTCAGCTCAGTGTACCGGCCCTCGTCAAAGAGGAGCTGAAAGTACTCCGGCGCATTAATGCGTTCGTGGTGGCCGCAGTTTTTACACACCCATAGGTTTTTGCGGTGGTCTTCGTTGCTCACGATCACCTTACACCGTTTGCATTTATACCAAAGGCCTTCGGGGGTTTCCTTTTTGTCTTTGGTGCGGGTGGTGATGCCTTCTTTACGTCTTGTAAACCAGCCCATAGCTTTTTATTTTAGGTTTTGGTCCCATGGGGAGCAAGGGCTCCCAGCGGGGATGTTGCACATTTGGCCGGGAGGCCAAATGTAAAGGCGGTCTTAAGCCAGTGAAATGCCTTTTTCAAGGTATACGTCTTGAACGGCTTGCAGCAGGGCTACGCCATCTTTCATGGGTTTTTGGAAAGCTTTGCGGCCGCTGATCAGGCCTTGTCCGCCGGCGCGTTTATTGATCACGGCGGTGCGCACGGCCTGGGCCAGGTCGCTATCGGCATTGCCACTGGAGCTGCCGCCGCTGTTGATGAGGCCTTGCCGGCCCATGTAGCAGTTGGCCACTTGGTAGCGGCACAGATCTATGGGGTGATCGCTGCTGAGCTCGGTGTAGATGCGCTCATCCAGTTTGCCGTAGCTGCTATCGCCGCTGTTGAGGGCCTGGTAGCCACCGTTGTTTTCGGGGAGTTTTTGTTTGATGATATCGGCCTGGAGGGTTACGCCGAGGTGATTGGCCTGGGCGCTGATATCGGCCGATACGTGGTAGTCTTTATCTTGCTTGAAAGCGGAATTGCGGAGGTAGCACCAGAGGATGGTGGCCATGCCCAGTTCGTGGGCTCTTTCGAAGGCTTCGGCTATTTCCACGATCTGGCGATTGCTCTCGTCTGAACCAAAGTAGATGGTAGCTCCCACGGCGGTGGCGCCCATATTCCAGGCTTCGTCTACGCTGCCGTACATGATCTGATCGAAAGTATTGGGGTAGGTGAGCAGCTCATTGTGGTTGAGCTTTACGATAAAGGGAATGCGGTGGGCGTATTTCCGGGATACGCTGGCCAGCACCCCGAAGGTGGAGGCTACCGCGTTGCAGCCACCTTCGATGGCCAGCTTTACGATGTTTTCCCCGTCAAAGTAGAGCGGGTTTTTGGCAAAGGAGGCCCCGGCGGAGTGTTCGATGCCTTGGTCTACCGGGAGGATAGAGAGGTAACCGGTGTGGGCCAGGCGGCCGTGGCTATAGAGGCTCTGCAAGCTTTTAAGGACCTGCGGAGAGCGGTTGCTAAGGCCGAAGGCCCGATCCACATAGTCGGGTCCGGGCTGATGAAGCTGATCGGCAGGAATGGTTTTGCTCTGATGGAGGAGGAGATGATCGGCTTCTTGGCCCAGGAGTTCGGTGATGTGGTTTAAATCCATTCTTCCGGTTCTTTTTGACGGTTACGGTTAGTTAAGGATGAGCAAATGTAAAATATATTTCGCGCCGGGGGAACAGGGTTAAAATGGGTAGCCCAAGGCAATGTTAAAAACCAAGTTGGGCAAGATGGGCTGGGTAGCGATCACCCAATCTTGATCTTGTGCGCGGTAGCCTGGGTCTCTTAATTTAAGTCCGGTATCAAAGCGGATGACGAAATAATCCAGATCCAGCCGCAGGCCGAAGCCGGTGCCCAGGTAGAGGTCGCCGAGCAGGTCAGACACGGAGAAGGCGGTGGCGGGCTGGTCGTTTTCGAGCCCGCCGGTAAGCCAAATATTGCCGGCATCGAGGAAAAGTGCGCCTTTGAGGTAGCTGTAGATGGGGAAGCGGTATTCGCTATTGGCCAGTAATTTAAAGGTGCCCGTGGCAAAGCCGCTGCTATCTCCTGGATTTTGGGTGTAGCTGGTTATTTGGGCATTGCCTCCGCCGGCGCGGTAGGCGGGCCAGGCCCGCAGGTCGTTGCTACCGCCCAAAAAGAAAAAGCGCGAGAAAGGGGGCAGCAGCAGGTCGCCGCCGGGCCTATCCAGGCGGCTATTGCCGTAGGGGCGGACAAAACCGCCGGTGAGCCGCTGTATCCAAAGGTGCTCCCCATCGATGGGCCAGTAGTAGCGGTAGTCGGCCTTAAGGCGGGCAAACTGGTAAATGGGAACCGAGAAGAGCTGATCCAGGCTTTGGTCGGAGCTGTTTGGGTTAGCCCAGCTGTCGTGGACCAAGGCTTGTAAATTACCTCCCAGTTCCAGATTGCTATTAAAATAATGATAAGCCCCGCCATCGGCTATGGGCTGTCCGTTGTAGGTAAAGTCCCAGGTAGTGCTGGTCACGAATTCTGAGCTGAAGGCCAGCTGCTGAATGGGGCTGAGCTCTTCCACAAATCCTTCCTGAATGGACAGGAGGTTAGAGAAGCTGGTATTGAGTACGCTGAGACGGTGCTGCTTAAGGGCATCCTGCTGCCAGCGGTAGTCGAGGCGCCCCCCGAAGGTTTCCCGGTCAAACTCGATCCGGTTGGTCCGGCTGGCAAAGAGCTTTACTTCACTCTGGGGAAGCATGCGTTTGGGCACTAGGCCTTCGGTATTAAAAGGCAGCAAAAAGCGCGGTATGTCCAGGCCCAATTCTGCCCGGAGCTCGAAGGTGCGGGAGAGGTTGGCCTGGTTGCCTACGGTGGGCTGGTATTGGAGGCCACTGCTCAGGTCCAGTTTAAGCGCCTCGCCGCCGCGGAATACATTGCGCGCGGTAAGGCTCAAATTGCCGTTGATGCCCAGGTTGCTGCTGGTATTGGTGGCTTCCAGGCTGGGGTTGAGGCTGTATTTGGGGCGGGGCTCCAGGCGCACCTGCGCTTCCAGCAGGGCGGTATCCGCGGTGGAGCCCAGCGGCTGGAAGGTAATTTCGGTAATAGAGAAGGCCTGGTAGCTGGCCAGGTGGGCATAGGTTTCTTCCAGCTTTTTTTGGCGGTAAAAGCTACCCGGCACCAGGTGGAGCGCATCGGTGAGGTAGCGGGGCCGGTAGCGCAGGGTGTCAAAGGCCAGGTGATAGCCCCGGTGCTCGATGGTGTCCCGCGGCGTAGTGGGATTCACGTAGTTATAGTCCGGGCGCAGCACCACCCGCGCCAGCCGGTAGCGCTGGTGGGGCCGGCGCACCAGGGAGTCGCCCTGGCGCAGCTGGCGCTTTTGCACCCGCAAGACCAGCTTTACGCGCCGCGGCAGTACGGGGCTCACCGTATCGGCCAGGTAAGTGATGTAGGAAGGCGAAAAATCGTAGTAGCCGTGGTTGCGCAGCAAGGCACTAAGGCGCTGGCGTTCTTTATCCAGCACCGGCGCCTGATAGGGAGCGCCCTCCCGGATCAGGCTGCCCTGCTGGTAGCCCTTAAAAAGCCCGGCTATGTAAGGGTCATCTACCTGATACACCAGCGTATCGATGGTGTAGCGCGGCCCCAGCTGGAGCTGGTAGCGCACGGCGGCCTTTTTTTCTTTTTGTTCTATTTGGTATTGGCTTTCTACTTGAAAGTAGCCGCGGTTGAAATAATAATTTTCCAGCTGGGTAAGGCTCTGCTGGGCCCGGGCTTCGTCGAGGAAAACGGGCGGATTGCCCAGCCGGCCCAGGAGGGAGCTGTCATGCCCAGGGCCCCAGCTGTAGAGCATAAGGCTGGGCCGCCAGCCCAGTACATCCCGGTTGGGCTCCTGCTTAAGGATAGACTGCGCTTCGTAGCCTGCTTTTTCCCGCCCCGTAAGTTCTACGTGCTGCTGCCAGAGCAGGGCTTTGCCTTCTGGCACATGGCGGGTATAGTGGCAGCCACTTAAGCAGACCAGCGCCGTAAGCAAGCTTAGGACGAATTGTATTTTTGGCGGAAGATTTTTCATGGGACGGGCCCGCTCGATCGGTTCCGCAAAAGTACGTCTATGCTCACAACGGCAGATAAAAAATGGCTGCGCCGCCTGCGCCGCAAAAAACACCGCCAGCAGGAACGCTGCTTCGTAGCAGAAGGCCCCCGGGTGGTGCGCGATCTGCTGGAGGCGGGCCTTCAGCCCCAGGGCCTTTGGAGCACAGCGCCCGCTCATTGGCCTGCGGCCAAAAGTGTTGCTCCCCGCGAGTTGGCTCAGCTTTCTCAGTTGCAAACTGCTCACGAGGTCATCGCGGTTTTCCCCTACCTGGAAGGCCAAGCGGGCCGGGGTAATCGGGTCCTGATCCTGGATGGCGTGCAGGACCCCGGTAATGTAGGTAGCCTGATCCGGACGGCCGATTGGTTTGGCTTTTCTCACATTTGGGCAACGCCCGCCACCGCCGATGCCTATAACCCCAAAGTGGTGCAAAGCACCATGGGCAGCCTGGCCCGGGTGCAAATCCGCTACGCGGAAGCGGAGGCCATAGCGGAAGAGCTGGCGGATAGGCCCTGGTACGTAGCCCATCTGGAAGGGGCGGCCCTGCCCGCCGCAGAGCTATTGCCCGCCCGGCTGGCGCTGGTAATGGGTAGCGAGGCCCACGGTCCGCGGGAGAGCTGGCAGCAAGCCGGCACCCCACTGGCATTGCCGCGCAGGAGCGGAACCGCTATCGATAGCTTGAACGTGGCGGTGGCGGGTGGCATCTTTATGCATCACCTGAGCGGAGGCGCTGGCGACGCCGCTGCCAGCCCTTGAGCACCACGTTGAGCACCACGCCGCCCACTACCAAAGCGATACCGATCAGGGCCATGGCCGCGTATTCTACCTGAAAGAGGAAAAAGTCAAAGCCCAGGGCGAAGAGGATGCCCAGGTATTTGAGGCTGGCTATTTCGTTTACCTCCGCGGTTTGCAGCGCCTTGGTCATATTGAGTTGGGCTATTTGGGTAAAGATGCCCATGGCCAGCAGCAGGAGCCATTCCCAGCCCACCGGGGTGGTCCAGTTAAAGGCACTGACCACCGCCATTACGGGCGTGGCCACCAGGGGAAAGTAAAACACCACCACCAGGGGGTGGTCGGTGTCTTTGACCCGGCGCACAAATACGTAGGCCAGCCCGGCAAAAAGGGCGGAACCAATGCCCAGAAAGAACAGCAAAGGCGTGATGCGGGGGTCAAAGCCCTTGATAAGGACGATGCCGGCAAAGCTTACGGCAAAGAACAACCACTGCCAGGGCTGCACCTTTTCCCGTAGTATGAGCATGCCAAAAAGAGCCGTAAAGATGGGAGAGAGGTACTGAAGCGTGATGGCCGAGGCCAGGGGCAAGCGCTGCAGGGTGAAGAAAAACATGGAAAGGGCTGTGACGCCACAGAGGCCCCGGGCAATGAGAAACTTCTTGTGGTTTCCCCAGGGACTGATGCCGCGCCGCCGCAGAAAGTAAAGGCTGAGCAGCAGGGATACCAGCGAGCGAAAAAGCACCAGCTCCGTGGCGGGCAGGCGGTCCAGGAACTTGACGGTGAGGTTCATAAGGGCAAAACCCACCACCGAAATAAGCATGTAAAGGATGGCCTTACCGGCCTGCGTACGGGGCATCATTTGCATAAGGCGCGCAAAGGTG
>JAVLBR010000107.1:0-7572 GCA_031581125.1 Schleiferiaceae bacterium
CGGTGATAAAGGCCACTTGATTGCGCAAATCGGTAAGGCGGTTATTGACCGGCGTGGCCGAAAGCATCAGTACCTTCGTGCGGATGTTGGATTTGATCACATCCTGCATCAGTCTTTGATAGCGGGTTATGCCTTTCTTGTTGGGGTTGTTGCGAAAATTGTGGGACTCGTCAATGACTACCAGGTCGTAATTGCCCCAGTTGATCATTTCCAGATCAATGTCACCGGATTTGCCCTTTTCGCGGCTTAGGTCGGTGTGATTGAGCACGTCGTAATTGAGGCGGTCTTCGGCCAGAACATTGCGTTTATCGTTGAGTTGATAGACCGTCCAGTTCTCGCGGAGCTTCTTGGGCGCCAGTACTAAAATCCGGTCGTTGCGGAGTTGGTAATACTTCATCACCGCCAGGGCTTCGAAGGTTTTGCCCAGGCCTACGGAATCGGCAATGATACAGCCGCCAAAAGTTTCAATTTTTTCGATGGCGCCCAGTACAGCATCCTTTTGGAAATTGTAGAGCATATCCCAGACCTTGGAATCTTTAAAGCCCACCCGCTGTAACTTCTCATCAGCCCTTTCGGAAACGGTGCTGTACTCAAATACTTCGCGCATGGCGTATTTGTAGAGTTGCTGGGGGGTGCGGTACTGGGCGCCGTTTTCAAAAATCTGCTGTATTTGATCTCCTAGTGCGGTGGTGCTATTTTGCCAGCTTTGCTCAAAAAGACGCTTGTATTGGTCTTGCTGATCCTCAAAAACTTGAATCAAAGAGGGGGTGGGCGCCTCAATGGTGCCCAGTGCTACGGCATCCAGATTTTGGGGCGATAGATTGTAGCAGAAGGTTTTGTTTTCATTTTCGATGAGGATAACTTGCTGGTTGGCCAGGCTGCCCAGCCGGATTTCCGCTTTATTGTTGAGCAGCCTTGCCACCTGCTGCAGTCTGTATCGCTGGTCCAGATTTCGGCTGCGCAAACTTTCCCCCTCTGAACTAAGAAAATGATGCGCTGGCCACTCCGGTGCGTTGCCCAGGAGGATACGGATGCTTTGGCAGCGCTGTAGGCTTTTAAGTCCATCTGCCAGGGCGGGCGCTGTAAAGTAATTTACGCTTATGCTGACGCGGGAAACGCCGGCTACTATTTTATCCGCCAGGTCGTCTAAGAGCAGCGTGTCCTGGTTGGTGATCAGTTTCATAGCATACCCAATAGGTGAAAGTCAAATGTATAGGAATTTCCGGGCCTAAAATGGGGGCTGGCGAGAAATTTGGTAAGTGCTTGTTAATAAGGACGATACCGCCCACTTGGGGCCTTGCGGTTTCTGGTTTTGGTGCATGCGTTCCCTATGTGCGCCCGAGGCCGTTATATTTGACCAGCGCTAAAGACTATTAACCAGCATACCCCTATGGCCACCAAATACAAAGAAGTTAATTACAGTTTATCCCATTTAATCGATCAAATAGACCTGGGCTCCATCGGGCTGCCTGATATTCAGCGGCCTTTTATCTGGAAGGATACCAAGGTGCGGGATTTGTTTGATAGCATGTACCGGGGCTATCCGGTGGGTTATTTTCTGTTTTGGGCCAATCACCAAGTGGACAACACCCGGGAAATTGGCGCCTCGGGGAAGCAGAAGCATCCGGACTTGCTCATCGTGGATGGTCAGCAGCGGCTCACCTCCCTTTATGCAGTGATGAAGGGCCATCCCATCGTGCGGTCGGATTATCAGGAAGCCCGGATACGGGTGGCGTTTAATCCCCTGGAAGAAACCTTCGCCATACCGGATGCTTCTATTCGGCGCAATCCCCGCTACATTCACGATATCTCCCAGCTATGGCATCCGGATAGTGACCCCTATGAGTTTATGGATGATTTCATCGAGCAGCTCAAAAAGGTGGAGGAGGTAGATAGAGAAAGACTCAAAAGGGTGCGCAGTGCCATTGCCCGTCTTCAAGACCTCTCGCATTATCCCTTTTCGGCTTTGGAGCTGTCGCCAGATATCGACGAAGAGCAAGTTGCGGAAATCTTCGTGCGCATCAATGCCCAGGGCAAGAAGCTCAACCAAGCAGATTTTATCCTCACCTTGATGAGTGTTTTTTGGGACCAGGGCCGCTTTGATTTGGAGAACTTCTGCCGCAGTGCCAAGCAGCCCAATAAGCATGAAGCCTCCGCCTTTAACTACCTTATGGAACCCAGGCCCGACCAGATGCTGCGGGTGGCGGTGGGCCTGGCCTTCAAGCGGGCGCGCTTAAAATTTGTGTACAGCATTTTGCGGGGCAAGGACCTGGAAACGGGTAAGGTCAGTGTGGCGCTGCGCGATCAGCAATTTGGCAAACTCAAAGAAGCGCAAGCCCTCACCCTGGACATTCAGACCTGGCACGAGTTTTTAAAAGGCATTCGTCAGGCCGGCTTTTTACGAGCCGATCTCATCAGTTCAGATAACACCATACTCTATTCTTACGTGCTGTTTCTCATTGGGCGGCACGATTTCAAGATGGACTGGTATGAACTCCGGATGCTGGTGGCCCAGTGGTTTTTCTTTGCCTCCCTTACGGGGCGGTACACCAGTTCTCCCGAGTCCCGCATGGAGCAGGACTTGGCCGAGTTAAGGGTTATTTCCGATAAACAGGGTTTTGTGAGGGCCTTGCAAAAGATCATGCAGAATGCCTTGCCCAACGATTATTGGTCCACCATTTTGCCCTCCAATCTGGCCACTACTTCCAATCAGTCGCCCAGTCAGTTCGCCTTTTATGCGGCCCTCATTGTTCTGGAGGCCCGCGGGCTTTACGCTAAGTTGCCTGTTTCTGATCTCCTCCAGCAAGGGCTGCGCAGCAAAAAGTCGCCCATGGAGCGGCACCATTTGTTTCCCAAGGCCTATTTGGAGCGGCAGGGGGTACGCCAGCAACGCGACCGCAATCAGATCGCCAATTATGCCCTGGTGGAATGGAGTGACAATATCAAAATATCGGATGCCTCTCCGCAGGAATATGTACCTCAATACGAGGCCCGGTTTACCCAGGCAGAGCTTGAGCGCATGTACTACTGGCATGCCCTGCCACAAAATTGGCAAGAAATGGATTACCGGGAATTTTTGGAGGAGCGCCGGGTACGGATTGCGCAAGTGATCAAAGAGGCTTTTGAGAAGCTGGGGGCTTGGTAAGGGCTTTCCCCACCGGCTAAGGGGAAATCATAATCCGCTTCCTTATCGGCTACGTAAGCGGCCACCGTGCGGGCTGACTGGTTGAGGCGTTTTGCAGGGGCCATGGGCTTAGTGGCACTCTTTTGCCTCAATAGGTAGGAATTGAATTGGCGATCAAACACTTGATTAGCATCTCAATAGTGCAATAGCTGATGTTTGCCAAGTAGTGAGTGGCCTTGGCAACATCTAGGAAAGCCATATTACGGTTCCCTAGTAGCTCAATCTGCTCTTTTATGGTTTTGGGCTCTTTAGCCATGGCAGTGCATTTTGGCTGCATTATCTGGAACTGCCGGGTCTAGAAAAAAGAAGACCCGAGAGCAGATCTAACGGGATGCTACTCGGGTACTGTTAGGTTAAAGGTACAACAATTTATGAAATTTTCAAAACACGAACTCCTGTGACTTTAATTTACCCCTTTGGACAAAGGTCTCTTTCCAAGTCCATTAAAGCAGTAGGAATCGAGCCGCTTGGAGATTTTAGGAGCTTGGTGCCCAGAATCGGGCAACGACTTGGCCAGCTGTAATTGCCCTCCTAAGGAGCCTTAAAATAGGGCGGCTGGCTTATTGGCGAAGGAAAAGGCAACTAGAAGGCAGACAGGCGCCCTCAGACCGCCTGATGGCGGGAACGGGTGCTGTCAAGCCAGAGCAGTAAAGTCCCCGGCTTTTATGCTTACAAGATCGAAAGGAGCACGACGGGAGCTTGGCTCTGAAAGGACGCCAACCCATGGAAAATGAATAATCAAAATTTTTCTTTTCTTTGAAAAGACAAGTAATTTAGAGGTGCGCGTCTAACTTGTAGAAGAACCTGGATACATGTCCCAACGCCGTTGCCCAGGAAAAAGATTGACTTCTACAAAGTGCATGGGTGAGGAAGAAGACTTTAGCCAGCCCTGGTGCGTTCATTCGCGCCCCATCCCATAGCGGTGAAGTGCAGCAAGAAGTCAGGGCAGGATCGCATGAAGGTGGTTTCCCCTCCGCCGTATAGGAGGTTTGGCCCTGAAGATGAATGCCTTACTAAACAGCTTGGTAATTTCTTGCGACAAATTAACCTATTGCTTAATTTTGCTCATGAAAAGAAAAGCGTTCTTGTACCGTAAATCAGAAGATGGAAAGCGCGCTTTGTATTTGGATGAACAGACGGCGGAAGACCTCTTTGCCTTTCTGAAAGCCGACCGTAGGCGGCGAAAGAAGTTTGACGACAGGCTTCGGTACATCCTGGCTGGGCAAACCACGCGAGACATCTATGCACAAGAAAACATTGAAAAGGGCTGCGAACAGGTGTATGCCATCAAAATGTTCAAAGGAGGGCAAAATGCCCGCATCTACTGCCAGCAATTCTACCATGGTGACACAGAAGTGCTGGTAATAGTCGCAGCAGAGCTTTTGCCCAAAAAGAAAAGTCAAAAGCTTACGCACAAGGAAAAAACAATTATCCGGCGGGTAGCCGGATTCACCTATCAACTTACTGATGATGAGTAATAAAACCCTTAAGCGCCAATTTGATTCACTCCTGAGTTTTGACAGCAACGAGGAGCGCTTGGAGCAGGAAGCCGGTCTTTTGGCTATGCAGTTTTTGAGCCGGGTCGATCGGGAAATGGCCCGCCGGGGCATGAGCAAAAAAGAACTGGCCGGAAAGGTCCATACCTCTCCCGCTTTTATCACCCAGCTTTTCCGGGGCGATCGCAAGCCCAGTTGGACTATGCTGGCCAAAATGAAAGAGGCCTTGGATATCGATTTTGTGGTATTAACCAAGGAAGAAGAGGACCGGGCACTAAGCCACCAGCTCCTGGAATACCATCGCCGGTGGACTAAATCTCGTTACCGGTTGCAAAATACCATCGATGATGCCGATCCCACCAGCCTGCTGGAAATAGTTGATGATGACAATAAAGACTTTGCCCTCGCCGGATGAAAGCAAAACCCTCCCCATTACGCCTAAAGCATTTTGAGCTAGTTGAGTCGCAGTTTAAGTTTATCCTCCCTCAAGAAGAGGAGATTGACGATGTAGGCCACCTTTTTGATAGCTACCCCTTGGAGGTGGACTTTTATCATCATAATCTGGAAGATGGTCTTATCCAGGTGAGCTGCCTGATAAAGGTCAATAAAGGTCGCTCACCTTTGGTAGGCTATTCCATGATGGCTGCCGCCATAGGTGTTTTTGAAATTCAAGATTCGGAAGAGCTCGAAGAAAATAAGCTGGGAAACCTGAAATTTTACTCCACACTGAATATGATGATCAACAACCTCCGCAATATCATATTTCAGCAGAGCAATCTCGGGCCCATGAAAGGGTACCTGCTTCCGCCTATTGACGTGCTGGACCTTTTTGCCAAGAAGCGGAAAAAGCAAAAACGCCAACAAGGTAAAAAGCAATAAGAGAAGGTTTTAGTTGAGCTATACCTAATGGTAAGCTAGATCAGGCTTAGCATGGCTCCAGAGTAGCTTTGGGCTGTCCCTTTTATTCTGGGCTTTTGTCGAGGTACCACTAAAGCGAAAGTTCTGGCGAACGGAAAAAGATAAGTACCTGGCGCCCTCAGACCATCTGCTAGCGGGAACGGGTTGCTAATATTTGATGATTTTCCGGGTGTAGGTGCGTTGGTTTCGGTCTCTTATTAACAGGGTATAAATGCCTTTCGGCACGGCCTGTAAATCGAGGACGTAACCCGCTCCGCGGGGGCTTATGGAGAAATTCACGTTTTGGCCCAAATGGTTCTGCAAGGTGATGGCCGTCTTGTGGGGCGGCAAATCCGTTCCGGTAAGGGTCAATTTTGTCCGCACGGGGTTGGGATAAGCAATGATATTTGGGTGCCCCGGTACCTCGTTAATGGCTGTGGAATTACAATTAAGGGGCGCCCCCGCCTGTTCCGAAAAGTTGCCATTGACGGCATACCAGTTAAGCCAAAGGCCCCCGGTGCCAGATTGCCAGTCTTTTAGGTTAAAGGTCTTATTTCCCGTGCTGTCTCCTTTTATTTGGTAGGCCTTTAGGGCCCGGCCGCCCCGGTTCCAGGTTAGGGGGGCGCCCGGGCTGCAGTTTTCGGGCATCTGGTTGGTCAGCTCACAGTTGGCTTGAATGAAATAAGCATTATCATCGTAGGTGGGATGTCCGCCAAATACGTGGGCCATGCCGTTTGTATCTATGCATACCGCCGTATATTCATCACAGGCTATTGCTCTGGCCACGCCGCCATAATCGTTTTTGATGCGGGCCAGAAATGCCAGCAGTCTTCCCTTTCTGTTGGGGTTGTCAAAGTGGGTATCGGTAATGGTATGTTTCAGGTTATGACTGTCTATAAAAGGAAGGGAATCCACGGTAACCGCCTGGTGGTAGGGGTTGGATAGGGCGGTTCCCGAGCTTACGGTACCGTTCTGCGCCGAAAAGTAATACCCGCCCAGCACCGCCATGCCGGCGCTGGTCCCGCCGATGACGATGTTTCTTTTCCGAATAGCCTGGTTGATGGCCTGGGCTACGGGCGTGTTCCTCCAGTAACTTACGTAGGTCCATTGATCCCCCCCAGCCAGCCAAATCGCTTCGGCCTGATTTATCCTTTGCTGAACATAAGGATCGTTGCTGGCGGAAGCGTTGTGACATACGATGGTTTCCACCGAATTTACCGAAATCCCTAAGTCCGCGTACAAATAGGCATTATATCCATCTGAACCGGAAGTTCTCAATACCAACACATCTCCACCGGCTGCCCTCTGGAGAAACCATTTCATGGCATTATCATCTTCGGTGGCCCCGCCCATTAGGCATACACCTCCGCGAGGCTTGGTGGTGGTGTCTGTAGCACTTCCAGAGAGATAAGACGTGTAATCTTGCCCCAGCAGACTGAAAGGCATAAGCCATAAAAATAAACGCAATACTTCTTTCATATTTCTTGGCAATAAGGGCGCCGGGTATGGTTCGGGAGGTCGGCTCAGTTCTCCACCCCCTGGCCAGGGTGGTTAGCTTTACCCAAGGGGTCTGGGAGCGTATGGACAGCAGACGTGCAGTTCTATGGGTTCAACCGCCCTTTGCAGGCGCCATTGGGTTTCCGTTTTTTAAGGAAGCTTGCCTAATCCCGCTTCAAGCTTGGCATCGCTTGCCATTTGCTAGCAAAAATAGTCAGTCCTTGGACTAAATGAATAAACGTCCTGTGAACTGAAAAGAACCCCTGCAAAGGCCGGCTTCCCGATGTCAGCATCGGCTATCCGCTTTATGGGCCAGCTAGCCAGCCGGGCGCTGAGGAATTCCAAAAATGGAGCCCAGAGGAGGGGGCAGCGGTAAGAAGCAATCTGCTCCTCAGCCCCCTGTCCCCTAGGATTCCCATCTTTAGGGCCTCTGTAAAAAGACGCCCGCCTCTCGTATTTTACGATTGGCCTGGTAACTTTTGACCAAACCGATGATCG
>JAVLBR010000108.1:0-7560 GCA_031581125.1 Schleiferiaceae bacterium
GAGGCGCGAGAGGACGATAAAACCGCAGTCTCGCTAGAAGCGAGATGAGCATTTTGAGGACGATCGTCTCGCCACGGGCGAGAGACTTTATAGACAGACACTAGTTAGGCGTCTATGTTGGCGTACTTGGCATTCTGCTCGATAAAATCGCGCCGCGGCGGCACGTCATCGCCCATCAGCATAGAGAAGATGCGATCGGCCTCGGCGGCACTCTCGATGGTTACCTGGCGAAGCAGCCGGTGCTCGGGGTTCATGGTGGTGTCCCATAGCTGATCGGCATTCATCTCGCCCAGGCCTTTGTAGCGCTGGAGGCTTACGCCCGACTTATTATCGCCACCGTATTCTTCAAAGAGGCGGTCGCGCTCTTCATCACTCCAGGCATAGGTTTCTTTTTTACCCTTTTTAACCAGGTAGAGCGGGGGCGCGGCGATGTAAATATAGCCGGCCTCGATAAGCTCTTTCATGTAACGGAAGAAGAAGGTGAGGATAAGGGTAGCGATGTGGCTGCCATCCACATCGGCATCACACATGATGATGATTTTGTGGTAACGCAGCTTATCGGTATTAAGGGCTTTACTATCGTCTTCGGTACCTACGCTTACGCCCAGGGCGGTAAACATGTTTTTGATTTCCTCATTCTCAAAGACGCGGTGCTGCATGGCCTTTTCCACGTTGAGAATTTTGCCCCGAAGGGGCAGGATGGCCTGAAAATTCCGGTCGCGGCCCAGCTTCGCGGTACCGCCGGCCGAATCGCCCTCCACCAGAAAAATCTCACAGACGCTGGGGTCGGTTTCCGAACAGTCGCTAAGCTTTCCGGGCAGGCCGGTGCTGCTCATGACCGTTTTCCGCTGCACCATTTCGCGGGCCTTTTTCGCGGCCACGCGCGCTTTGGCGGCCAGCACCACCTTTTGCACGATCATGCGTGCCTCATTGGGGTGCTCTTCCAGGTAGTTGCTGAGCATTTCACCCACGAGCTGATCTACCGCGCCGCTCACTTCCTTATTGCCCAGTTTGGTTTTGGTTTGCCCCTCAAATTGGGGTTCCATTACCTTCACCGAAATAACCGCCGTGAGGCCCTCCCGAAAGTCGTCCCCGCTTATTTCTACCTTTTCCTTGGTGAGGATGCCGCTTTCATCGGCGTAGCGCTTGAGGGTACGGGTAAGGGCCCGGCGAAAGCCGGCCATGTGGGTGCCTCCTTCGTGGGTGTTGATATTGTTGACATAGGAATGGATATTTTCCCCAAAGCCATTGTTGTAATGCATGGCTACCTCCACGGGAATATCATTGCGAAAGCCTTCCATACTGATCACCGAAGGAATGATCCGTTCCCGCGTTTGGTCGATGAAATCCACAAATTCTTTTAGGCCCCCTTCGCTGTGGAAGGTTTCTGACCGGAAATTACCCTCCTCGTCTTTTTCACGCTTATCGGTGATGAAGATGGTAATGCCCTTATTGAGGAAGGAGAGCTCGCGCATCCGCGCGGCCAGCACCTCGTAATGGTACTCCGTTTCCTGAAAAATGTCGTGGTCCGGCCGGAAGGTGATCTGGGTGCCGCGCAGCTCGGTAGTCCCTTCTTCCGCCAGGGGCGCATCGGGCACCCCTCGTTGGTAACTTTGGCGGAAGAGCTTCCCATTGCGATGCACCTCCACTTGGAGCTGTTCCGCCAGGGCATTCACGCAGCTCACCCCTACACCGTGCAAGCCGCCGGATACTTTATAAGAGTCTTTGTCAAACTTGCCACCGGCATGGAGCACGGTCATGACCACCTCTACGGCGCTGCGGCCCTCTTTTTCGTGCATATCGGTAGGGATGCCGCGGCCATTATCCAATACGGTGATGGAATTGTCCTCATTGATCTGAACCTCAATACGGTCGCAGTAGCCCGCCAGGGCCTCGTCAATAGAGTTATCAACCACCTCATAAACAAGATGATGCAGCCCACGTGTCCCCACGTCGCCGATGTACATTGAGGGGCGTTTCCGCACGGCTTCCAGCCCTTCCAGTATTTGAATGCTACTGGCGCCGTACTCTTTTTTCTCTTCGCTCATAAGATTTGCGATTGTTTTTGCTTGAACTCGCACGAATATACGGCTAATCCCGCTGTTTACGGACATTTCGGCCCCAGTGATACGGGGTATTATTCACAGGATATTAACATAAAGGTAATCCGCTTCCCGCGGCCGGGCGCTCCTTTGGCCTCCCGGCCAAATGTGCCCTACCCCACCGGTGCCTATTTCGCTTTTATGGTGGGCCGCCCCCAGCGACAAGCACCGTCTTATGCGGCGCTGTGCTGGTTCCGGGAATTTCGATTTACTTTGTCCTTCAAAGCAACAAGTCATGACAAGGACTAAAATCGCGGGCGTAGGCCATTACGTACCTGACAATATAGTTAAGAATAGTGATCTAGAGCTGGTAATGGACACCTCCGACGAGTGGATACGCGAGCGTACCGGGATAGAGGCGCGTCGCTGGGTACCGCAAGGCTCCGAGGATACCCCCAGCACCATGGGCACCGCCGCTGCCCGAAAGGCCATAGCCGATGCCGGGCTGAGCCCCGGGGATATAGACTTTATCATCTTTGCTACCCTCTCACCAGACTACTACTTCCCGGGCCCGGGGGTGCTGGTGCAGGAACAACTTGAACTGGATAACATAGGGGCCTTGGACGTGCGCAACCAGTGTTCCGGTTTTGTGTACGGCCTTTCCGTGGCCGATCAATTTATCAAAGCCGGCACCTATCAAAACATCCTGCTGATAGGCTCTGAGCTGCACAGTGGCGGCCTGGATAAAACTACTCGTGGCCGCAACGTGTCCGTGATCTTTGGCGATGGCGCAGGCGCGGTGGTGCTCCAGCCTACGGAAGCAGAAAATCAAGGTATCCGGGAAACGGAGCTACATTCGCAGGGTAAGCATGCCCGGGAGCTTTCCCTTATTAGCCCCAGTACGTCGCACTGGGTAGATAAGATCCTCGAAGAAAACGACCCGGAAGACCTCAGCTACTATCCCTATATGAACGGGAACTTTGTATTTAAGCACGCCGTGGCCCGTTTCCAGGAAGTGATAAGTTCTGTCCTTACCAAGGCAGAGATGGGGCCAGAAGAGCTGGGTCTGCTCATACCCCACCAGGCCAATCTGCGCATAAGTCAATTTGTCCAGAAGAAAATGGGCCTTCGGGATGATCAAGTGTACAATAATATTCAGCGCTACGGCAACACCACGGCGGCTTCCATCCCCATTGCCCTCAGCGAAGCGGTAGCGGAAGGGCGGCTCCAAAGAGGCGATTGGCTGTGCTTGGCGGCCTTTGGAAGTGGCTTTACCTGGGGTGCTTCCCTGTTGCAGTACTAAGCGCTAGCCTGCACCCGGGTGCCGCGCCGTTTTCCCTGCTGCCTACGGGCCATTTTCCAATAGCGCGGGTGCACGATCAGCATGCCAAAACTTTCTCCTTGCTCCTTGCCGAGATGGCTATGATGCATTTTGTGCGCTAGCAACACGGCGCGGAGATAGGTATGGCCACCGGTGCCAAACCACTTGAAACGGCGGTGGATAAAAACCTCGTGAACGAGGAAATAAGCGAAGCCGTAAACGGCGATTCCGTAGCCAATGTAAACGGCGGGGCCCACTTGATGCATCATGCCCAGCATAATACAGAGCCAACTGGGCACGGCAAAAATGAGGAAGAAGGCATCGTTTTTTTCAAAAAAACCTTTTTGCTTATTGTGATGGTCGTAGTGCAGGTTCCATAAGAAGCCATGCATGACGTATTTATGGGTGGCCCAGGCCACCCATTCCATCCCCCAGAAAGTGCCCACTACAATCGCTGCATTCCAATACCACTCCAAACTCATAAGGCTAAATTCAAGTACATAAAAAAGAGCCAAACAATAGCAAAATAAATGATGGCCAGCGAAAACAACCCCCGTGAAAGCCATCGGGTTCGCAGAAACTGCAGCAGAACGCTAAAGAGAAACCAGGCCAGGTAGTTTTGCCAGGGGGCCGCGGGCGCCTCCCAGTACCAGAAGTCCAGCAGAGGGGCCACCGGCTCGATAAAAAGATCCAGCCCGGTCATGAGGGCTGCGGCGGCCGGGATGGCTGCCCAGCGGCTTTTAAAAATTTGATCGGCCAGAGCGCCAGCCGCCAGCGACAGAAGAAACCAATTGAGGCCAATGATGACCGGAACCCCTGAAAGCAAAGGCGCCAGGGAGGGGCCGTAGTGATAAAGGCCAAAGGGCCATCCCGTATGGATGCCCACCCACTCAATGGCGTAACCCAACAGGAAACAAGCCGTCAGAAAAGAGGCTAAGCCGCGCTTCCCATCCGGTAGGGCCAGCGAGAGCAGCACGGTGGAAAGCACCAAATTAAGCGGCGTAAAACGGGCGTAAAATGCGCGGTCCCAATAAACAATGGTAAGGATACCAAAAGCATGTATAAGCAGGAGTACCACCCAGCCGTACCGCTGCAGCCACTGGCGAAGAAATAAGGTTTTAGAATTGATGGCAGGCATAAGGCAATATAAATAGTGTCCGTCTATACACTCTCGTGTCTGTTCTATAAAATTGGCTAACGCCTGTCCCCATTATTTTGGGGCCTGTCCCGACTTATTCGGGAAGGCTTGCGCAGCTCCAAAAAGCGGAATCTCGCCAGTGGCGAGATGAGTCTCGCTTGAAGCGAGAGGCAAGCGTCTCGCCACGGGCGAGAGCGGACTAGACAGACACTAAATAGGGCCTGTCCATAGGGTCCGATGTCTCGTCTAGAAAGTTCAAGAACGAGGCGCGAGAGGACGATAAAACCGGTGTTTACTGTAGTAAATGAGGATTTAGAGGACGATCGCAACGAAGTTATTGAACTTTATAGAGAGACATCAAACAGCAAAGTTTATTCCAGGGTATCACCGCGTAAGGTACGGAAACGCTGCCGGGCCTGGGCAGCAAAAAAACTATCTACATAATTAACAAAAAGCTGCCGGTAAAGGTCCATGGCTTTTTCCGGTTGGTCTGCCTCGTGCAGTTGGGCCAGGCGCATCAGGGCGTCGTCGGCCAGGGTACTCTCCGGGAAGTTTGCCAGCAGGGAGGCATATTGCTTCCGCGCCAGCGAATCGCGCCCCTGGCGCCCGTAGATTCGTCCCTTCAGGAAGCTCACGTCATCGAGTATTTCGTGTCCCGGAAAGGCGATGGGCATGCGCTCCAGCAGGCCCAGAGCAGAGTCGAGTATCCCGCGGTATTGGAGCAGATCGGCCCGGGCATAAGTTTCCAAGGCCTCGGTGGTGCTGTCCAGGGCCATGTTTTCGGTGATCAGGAGGCTGTAATGCATGGCATCATTAGCTATTTCCTTGGAAGTAGAGCGTTTGAGTACATCGAAAATGCCCTGCGCCCATTCAAAATCACCGGTAAAGTAAGCGGCCTGGGCTCTTTTAAACTTGGCTTCCTGACCCAAGACGGTCTGCTCCAGGTCGGCCTCTGCCCGCTTGTAATAAATAATGGCGTCCCAGCGCTTTCCCTGGTAGAGGAGCACATCGGCCAGTAGGATTTGACTCCGGGCCCGCTCCTGGGGGTCTCGGCTTCGCTGGATGGCCTTTTCCAGAAGGCGAACGGCCTCCTGGTCTTGCGTAAGGGGATAGGCCAAAATCCGGGCCCACTGGCGGAGAAATTGCGGATATAGCCGGCTTTTGCTCAGCTCTTCGTCGGCCTTTTGGTAGGCTTGGGCTAATTTTTTCCAGGCGGGTTTCGCCTCTTCCTCCCTGTTTTCTAGGGCTTGGTAACGGCTATGGAGCTTACCGACCAGGGCTTTCTGGTGGTAGGTGCCTTCGGTAAAATTCTTGCGAACGAAAGCATAGATCTCCTGGCTGAGATCGTAGGCTTGGTTGTTATCACTTATGCGGGCCAGCCTCATCAGTTCCCCGGCTTCCACCTGGTCTTTGCGCGCCAAAGCCTGCAGCTGGACAAAAGCCCCGCGAAGATTACCCTCCTGGGTGTAAAGGTAAATGAGTAGATCATTTAAGCGGCGGGAGCCGTCTTGCTGAATTTTGCGGATCAGCAGTTGCTTGAGAAAGTCCAGCTCCTGGTTTATGCCCCCCTTATTGATGGCGCGGCCCAGCAGGACCTTCACCGTATTGAGGTAGGCGGGGTTTTGCTCCACCATGGCCACGTACATGCGGTACATATTCTGGATTTCTCCCAGCTCTCCGTACACCAAGGCTTTTTGGTAGGCGAATCGCATCCGGCGGCGCTGCGCTTCTGCTTTTTGGTACACTTTTAGGGCCAATTTGGGGTAGCCTTGCTGCTGAATCCGTTTCCCATAGCTGTACGCCCTACCAGGTTGTTCGGCAATGCGGGCCAGGATATCGGCTTCCGTTTTTTGGGCCTGCCGCTCCTGTCCTTGCTGGAGCTGGGCGTAGTATTCGTCAATTAGGTAAATGTGTCCCCGGTTGGGCAATTTTTTAAAAAAACGCCGGGACAGGCGCTCCGCCTTGTGCCATTCATCAAGGGCTCCGTAACTATCAAAGCCCAGGCGGTACGCCCGCTGCGGCCCACCGCGGTCTAGCAGGGGATCCAGCTCGTCAAGGGCCTTTTGATAATCTTCCTGGCCAAAATACTGCTCTGCGAGCGCCAGCTTCTGCTTTACCCCCGCCTGCGCCCGCAGGCCATGGGAGCCCAGCACTAGGTAGCAAAGGAGGAAAAAGAGTGATACCGGCGAGAGAGTATTGCGCATAAAAGAAAAACGTGAAATAGCTAATTTAAGTTTCGGCACTGCTATCCCCGGGCAGCGCTTCCAGGAGGTTTTCATACCTCACCTGGGTGGTGTCCCAGCGGCGGCGGGCGTCCTGCAGCGGGGTAGCCCGCCGGCGCATCCATCTATGCAGGGCTTTTACGGCTCTGGTTTCCCTTTTCAGGTAGCGCTCACTTTCCATTTCGGTCACTTTTTTGTCCAGGATGCTGCGCTTGAGATCTTGGAGCTGCTTGTGAGTATAGGCCAATTCCTTTTCCCTTTCGCCTGCCTCTTCCATAAATTTCTCATAGGACTCCCGCATCACAAAAAGGTCGTTCATAGGGCCGGTCCAGAAGGCCTTGTCGGCCGAGTCGACATAACCTTCTCCCAGGCGCTCGTGCAGAAACTCCATGCGCTCCAGCGACTCCTTATTCTCCTCGAAATGGGAAGCCTCGTAGGTTTGTTCCAGGGTGTCTAACTCCAGCAGAAGGCTGTCTACCTGAGCGGTATCTTCTTTTTGCCAGGATTCGAGGGAAAGGTTGCAGCTGCTGAAGGCCAGTGCCAAACCGGCTACCGGCCCTAAAAGGCGGAAAAAAGCGGTGATTTGCATAACTAAGGAAGCGGTTTTAAAAGGCGGTATTGGTAAGGCGAAAATAACAAATCACTGGCCAGGGTGAGGGTATCGTCGCTGAGCACATCCCGCATAAGTCGCCCCTTTAGGGAGGTGGGGAAACTAAACCGTTGCGGGCTGTCGCGCACATTTACCAGGGCCCAGACGGTGTCCCTGCCGGCACTTTTGCGCAGGCCCAGGACATGCTCCTCGGGCAGCAGGTGATTTTCATCGCTTCGCAAAGCGGC
>JAVLBR010000109.1:0-7391 GCA_031581125.1 Schleiferiaceae bacterium
TGTACACCCGTCGGGCATCTGCCTGTACCTTTCCCGTGAGGGAGATGTTTTTGACGGGCTCTGTGGTACCCACGGTGATGGTCTGTACCTGGGCCAGCTTTTGGGCAGTAGGGCTCATGGCCACGGCCAGGGAGTCCTTCTGGTGGCCTGGCGCTTGTGCTACCGGAATAAGCTCCATGCCACAAATGGGACAATCGCCGGGTTCCTTTTGCCTGATTTGCGGATGCATGGAACAGGTAAAGGTCGTTTCCCGGACCGCTTTTTGAGAGGCGACTTCCGCTTCCGGTGAGGCATTGCTAAACAAGCCCCAGCCAAGGAGTACCCCCAGGGCAAGGGCGGCTGCTAGCATAAGGAGGGTCTTTTTATTCATTTTCGCTCTGGTTTGATTTGGTCATTAGATAAGCCCATTCGGCCCGGGCCAGATGGTATTCCACCAGGGCCGAGGTACGCTGTTTTTTAAAGGCCCAAATTTTTTTCTGCATGTCGAGTACCGTTTCCAGGTCATTTTCTCCCTGGCGGTAAGCTGCCAGGAGGAGCCTCAGGGCCTGCTCGGCGCTTTGGATTTGCGCTTCTCGTAATTGAACTCGCTCCGTTTGCTGCTGGCATTTATAGCGTACTTGCGCGTAGGACTGGCGGAGGCTATTGGCTTGCTCCTTTCGCAGGAGGCGGTATTGCGCGGCCTTTATGTGCGCCTCCCGTTGGGCCGCCTGGTGTTTTTTCCTAAAGATGGGAAGCTGCAAGCTGAGCATAGGCATTAGGATATCCTGTCCATTGCCGGGTACACTGGCATCCCCCCTAGGTGCTACCAGGGCGTAATCCACCCCCAGACCCATCTGGGGAAGTCCTTGCCGAACCGCCGCCTGCTCCTGAGCCTGGCTCGCCTTCTGCTGCAGGCGCAGTTCTGCCAGTAAAGGGTGTCCGCTTAGCAGCGAATCAGAGGGATGGTTTTGCGGTAGTAAACCTAAGCCCAGAGAGTCCGGTAGGGCTACCGGCGTACCCTCAGGGCGATTCAGTAAGTGGTTGAATTGGCTTAGCAAGGGGGCTTTTTTTTGCTTCAGAGTCGATTGTCTGGTCTGGGCTTCCTTAAGCTGCATATCTACTCTAAGAACCGCTACCATGCTTCCTTTGCCGCTTTCAAACCGGGAATTGGCCAGCGTTTTATAAGTCTTCAATAGCCGCAGGTTTTCCTTTTCTATTTTCAGGTGCCGATGAAGCTCATAAAGCGGATAATAAGCTTGCGCCACGCGATAGTTAAGTTGGCTCTGTGCCGCCAAAAACGCCTGGTAGCGCGCCTCGGCCCGCAGCGCGGCGGCTTTTTCCCGGGCCTTAAGGGTGCCAAACCAGGGAAACAGCTGGCTCAAAGAAAATCGGGCCTGCTGAGGCCCTACCCGGGTTTCTACCGGCGAGAGAAAATAGCCGAATGACAGCTGCGGATCAGGCAGGCTGCTTTGCTGGGCCACTTTTGCCAGGGCCGCTTCAAAAGCTTTATACTGCGCTTGTAGTCCCGGGTTGTTTTGGGCAGCAATGCGCTGGTAGTGCGCCAAATCCTGGCCGCTTACCAGCAGCGGAAGGGCCCATGCCCAGATGATGAAAATGCGGTGGATTCTTTTCATGCGCTTTTAAGATTTAGATTCCCGTGTTTTTAGCTTCCTTTCTTCCCGCCAGGCATAAAGGACGGGGACTATAAAAATGCTTACCAGGGCAAAGGCCAGCCCGCCAAAAGAGGGAATGGCCATGGGCACCATGATATCAGCACCCCGGCCGGTAGAGGAGAGAATGGGCAATAGGGCCAGCATGGTGGTAGCGGCGGTCATCAGGGCCGGCCGCACCCGACGCCGGCCCGCCTCCATTACCGCGGCCCGTACTCCTTCTTGGGTATGAGGCTTATGGCGCGCATGGCTGCTATCCAGATAGCTGGCGATGAGCACGCCATCATCCGTAGCTATCCCAAATAAGGCTATAAAGCCTACCCATACCGCTACGCTCAGATGGATGGTTTGAATTTGAAAGAGATCCCGGAAGGAAGTCTCCCAGAGGGAAAAGTCGAGAAACCAGCTCTGGCCATAAAGCCATAAAAGAATGAAGCCCCCGCTAAAGGCCATGGCTATTCCTGAAAATACCATAAACGCCGTGGAAACGGAACGAAACTGGAAGTAGAGAATGAGAAAGACCACGCCCAGCACCAAGGGTACAATCAGAGAAAGTCGTTTCTCGGCCCGCACCTGGTTTTTATAGTTCCCCGAAAACGTATAGCTCACCCCTGGCGGGATGCTAAGATTGCCCTGCTCCACTTGCGCTTGAATGGCTGATCGGGTCTCATCCACCACCTCGCCCTCCGAAAGTCCCGGTTTGCGATCAAAGGTTACGTAACCCACCTTAAAGGTTTCTTCACTTTTGATGGCCTGTGGGCCTCGTTTATAACGGATATCCAGCAGCTCCCGCAGCGGAACCTGGGTGCCCGTGGGGGTGTCCATGAGAATTTTGCCGATGGTCTGCGGTGTGTGCCGTCGCTCCCGGGGATAGCGCACGCGTACCGGGAAGCGCCGCCGCCCTTCTACAGTGGAAGTGATACGGACGCCCCCTATGGCCGTCTCGATGGTTTGCTGCACCGCGGCCACGCTCAAACCATACCGGGCCATCTTTTCCCGGTCAATGTCGAGATGGAGGTAAGGCTTACCCACCACGCGTTCGGCAAAAACCGCTTCCCGTTTTACCGAAGGGACTTCTTTTAGGGTACTTTCCAGCTGCAGGGCAAAATCCTGAATGCTGGCCAGGTCGGGCCCAAAAACCTTTATACCCATGGGGGCCCGCATGCCCGATTGCAGCATCACCTGGCGGGTTTCAATGGGTTGTAATTTGGGCGCCGAAGTAAGTCCCGGTAGCTGCGTCACGGCCACAATCTCCTGCCAGATATCGTCCGGAGACTCGATGTGCCGCCGCCAGTTGCGAAAATAGCGGCCGTCTTCGTCCGGGATAAGGGCCCCAGCACTTATACCCGCTTGCAAAGCAGCCGCCTGGGCAAGCGTATCTCCCGTCCGGGTGATGAAGTGCCCGGCCTGATCCACCCGGAAACGCCGGCGGCGGCCGTTCCGGTCCACCGCATACTCCGGTTTATAGTTGACCATGGTTTCAAACATGGATAGCGGCGCCGGATCAAGTGGGGTTTCAGCCCGGCCCAGCTTGCCAACCGCTTCTTCCACTTCGGGTATCTGGGCCAGCCGGCGGTCCATTTGGGCGAGCGACGCCTGGTTATAAGCCATGCCGGCATGCGGCATATTGGAGGGCATCAGCAAAAAACTTCCCTCATCCAGGGCGGGCATGAATTCAGTGCCTATACCCGGGAAAGTTTCGGCCGCCTTCTGCCAGGCGGTGGTTTTCTGGAGGTCCCATCCCACCTTTTGAAAACCCTGGGCCATAAAGCCAAAAACCGAGGAAAAGCCCAGCCAAATATTCAAAGCCAATAGGATCAAAAGCGTGGGCAAAAGCAGAAAGCGGCCTTTATGCGCCAGGCACCAGCCCAAAATCCGACTGTAATAGGCCTCCAATAAACGGAAGCCTCCCAGCACAAGTCCCACCAAAAGCAGTACCAAAAGAAAATTGCCCCCCATCCCATTGGCCGGACCCAAGGGCAGCCAGTAGCGGGCCAAGAGCCAAGCCACCCCTATCCCTATGATAATGAGCTCCGCTTGCTGGTAAGCGCTGCGTTGCCATGCCCGCGGCCATTCCGGGGCCCCGGGCCCCCAGGTCTTCAGCACCCAGACCCCGCCCAGGGCCAGCAGCATAGCCCCCGCCCAATGCTGCCCCAAAAACAAACTGCCCAGGCCCAATAGCAAGAGGGCTATCCCCCCGTATTGGGTAAAAACCCGGTTTTTTCGGCGCCAGCCGAGCAGCCAGTACGCCAAGGTAGGCAAGATCAGTAGGGTTATCAGTAGCGCGGCAATAAGAGCGAAGGTTTTCGTGTAAGCCAGCGGGGAAAAAAGCTTGCCTTCGGCCGCCTGAAGCGTAAACACCGGAATAAAGCTCACTACCGTGGTAGCCACGGCCGTAAGGATAGCAGAAGAAACTTCGGAAGCCCCTTGATACACCGTGTTTAAAAGATTCTCTCCCGGAGGTGCTTCCGCTTTTCGTTTAAGGATATTTTCCGTTAAAATAACGCCCAGGTCTACCATGGTACCTATGGCGATGGCGATACCCGAAAGCGCTACGATATTGGCCGTAATCCCAAAATAGCGCATAGCAATAAAAACCATCAGCACCCCCAGCGGTAAAATACTGGATATCAAAAGAGCGGCCCGCAAATGGTACACCATAACGATCACCACCAAAAGGGTGATGAGCATCTCCAGGGAGAGGGCTTCTTCCAGGGTCCCCAGCGTCTCGTAAATCAAATCAGACCGATCGTAAAAGGGAACGATGGTAAGCTTGCTTACCCGGCCATCAGCCAGGGTTTTTTGGGGCAAGCCGGGGGCTATGTTTTGGATCTTGGCTTTAACGTTTTTGATCACCTCCAGCGGATTGGCTCCGTGGCGGGCCACTACCACCCCACCTACCACCTCGGCCCCGCCCTTGTCTAAGGCGCCACGCCGGGTAGCCGGGCCCAGCTGTACCTGAGCCACGTCTTTTATACGGATGGGCACATTGTCTTGCACGTCCACCACCGCCATTTCCAGGTCTTCGATCTTCTCCACGTAGCCCAGCCCGCGGACCAGGTACTCCACCTGATTGATCTCCATGGTTTTAGCCCCTACGTCTTGGTTGCTGTTTTTTACCGCCTTGCTCACGGCAGCAAGCGGTATCCCGTACGCTTTAAGCGCCTCCGGCCTTACATTGATCTGATATTCCTTTACGTAGCCTCCAATGGAAGCCACCTCTGCCACTCCCTCCGTAGCATTAAGGCCGTATTTCACGTAAAAATCCTGTACCGAGCGGATTTCCTGCGGGTCCCAGCTACCAGTGGCCTGCCCGCTGCTATCCCGCCCTTCCAGGGTGTACCAGTACACCTGGCCCAGGGCCGTAGCGTCGGGCCCCAGCGCCGGCTGCACCCCTTCCGGAAGCAGCCCACTGGGCAAGGAGTTGAGCTTTTCCAGGATACGCGAGCGCGACCAATAAAATTCTACCTCATCAGAGAAGATCAGGTAAATGCTGGAAAAACCAAAAACCGAGGTACTGCGCACCGACTCCACCCCCGGAATGCCCAGCAGGTAAGTGGTAAGCGGGTAGGTGATCTGATCTTCAATATCTTGCGGTGAGCGGCCCTTCCACTCAGTAAATACAATTTGCTGATTGGCCCCAATGTTGGGGATGGCATCTACCGGCACGGGATCCGAGGGCAGGGCCCCCAGTTGCCAACCAAAAGGCGCCGTAATAAGGCCCCAGCCAATGAAGAGCAGTAAGACGAGAACCGTCACCAGTCGGTTCTCCAAAAAGAATTTGATGATTTTATTAAGCATAATACCAGATAGGGGTTATCAAAACGCGGATCAACCCAGAGCACCAATTTAAGCGCCCTCTTCACCAGGCTTTTAGGCCTGGCGGCCAAATGTATTATGCTCCTAAATCAGAAAGGTTTGGAAGAGAATTTGCCGGTTTACCCGCGGCAAGGGTGGCGCCTTTTCCCGCACAAGGCCAAGCGGCGTTTCGAACACCGGCAGCGGTAGCACAAAAACCTGTGCGAAGGCCTGCAGGAAAACCGGCGCCAAGATTTCGGTGGGAGCGCTGGGGCGCGCGTCCTCCTCATAGCGGAGTAGCTGGTGCTCATTTTCACAGCAAGGTTGGCTGTGCAGGTGCTGCTCCCCATCGGAAGGAGCGGTCAAGTGCGCACAATCCTGTCGCAAGGCTTCCATACCGCAGCTAAGCTTTTCCGCGCCCAGGGAAAAACTATCTTCGAGCACTTCGCCCCCACAGATATGGGCGTTGTGAACTAAGCCCACGTTGGTTATCAGCATGAGGAAGGCCAGGGATATGGAAATACCTTTAACCATGGCGTAAATTTACAAAGTTTTTGTCCAGGCTTTTCTTTCCGGAGCAAAAACCCGCTCCAGCGCTTGAATACTGCGCGCTGCAGGCCCTACAATCCCGGTAGTAAAGCTCCATTCGCTTTCCAGGACAAACGCCGCCCCAATTAAATCAAGCCAAGCTTTCGCATGGCCCAGAAACACTTTTCGGTGGCGTTGATGTCTACCGACGCATCGTGGGCCTTGTCAAAGTCCACCCCAAAAAGCTTGGTATGCAATTCAGATAAGCGGGGCCATTTATATCCGTAGGGGCCCGGTAGCCGGCAAAATTCCGTAGCGGCCTGCATGGTGCATAACTTTTGCTTTTGACCAAACGCACTCGGTATTTTCTTTCTCAGCAGCTCAGCGCCTATGATTTTCTCGTCAAACCGGATGTTATGGGCCACCACAAAATCGGCCCCCTCCAGCGCCTGGTTGAATTCCCCTAAAACGGCAGCCAAGGGATAGCCCTCGCTCTGGGCCCTTTCAGTGGATATGCCGTGAACTTTAGCGGCAGCTCCTGGAATCTTAAAGTGCTCTGGCCTGATGATGTAGTTATGGGCGTCCAGTCGCTGCCCCATAGCATCGCAAAGAATCCAGGCTATTTGCACCATTCTGGGCCAGTTGTTCAAGGCAGTAACAGGCGCTCGCCAGCTTCGAGGCAAACCAGTTGTTTCCGTATCGAAAAAGAGGTACATGCGAGGATTGATTTTTAGATGGTAGCGAGTGGATGCAAACGCACACTTAATGATTGCTGGTCTCAAAAATACCTATCTCGCATTAAGCGAGGCTCATCCCGCTGCAGGGCACAGGAGGTGGATGGTGGTTCCGAAAATTTCGTTAGGAGTTCCCCTGGTTACCGCCTTGCAGTCTTTGGGCAGCAGCGGTTCTCGTGAGCAGTTGCATCTGCTGGATGGCCACTTGGTTGAGCCGGAGGAGGCGATCAGACTGAGCAAGGCCTTCTTCAATCCACACGGCATTAAGGTTTTCCAGGTTGGCCAGGCATACCAGCTGACTTACGTTGGCGTAATCGCGGATATTGCCTTCCTTCTCGAGGTTGGCTTCCCGCCATTATTTAGTGTCTGTCTATAAAGTCCAATAACTTCGTTGCGATCGTCCTCAAAATGCTCATCTCGCTTGTAGCGAGACTGCGCTTTTCTCGTCCTCTCGCGCCTCGTTCTTGAACTTTCTAGAACAGACACTCGACTCTATGGACAGACACTATTTAACGGTTTGCCCAAAGAGTGCCATGTTGAGCACATCCGCTTCGGAAGCATACACCAGACTTATGCTTTGGGCGGATAATTTGTCGGGGATGAGGTGCTCCTTCACCGCGTCGGTGTGGAGGCGGTAATTGATTTTGGTAAGGCTGCGCTTTACGTTCCAATCGAGGGATTT
>JAVLBR010000110.1:0-7312 GCA_031581125.1 Schleiferiaceae bacterium
AGCCCCCTAAATCCCCCCAAGGGGGACTTTAGGCCGCGTCTGGACCGCCGGAGTTTAATTTCTTGGAAGCTTGCCGCTCGGGATTGGCTGCTTTTGATGCGGTAGCAAGTGTTAGGCCCCCTTGGGGGGTTTAGCCTCGCCAGGGGTGAGACAAGGGCCCTACAACGCGCCCGGCTTCTTTCAACATACAATGGTTGCGATAAGCTAAAAACACGCGGCCAATGAGAGGTTGCCTCCCCAGTGCTTCGTATCCTATTGCAGTTCGTTCATCCATGATGGCCTGTCCTTATATGAAGCAATTAGCTCCCATCCAGCGCAAGGGGTAGCCACCTCCTGATGGCTTGGCCATGACGTGGGTCCCGCGCTGCCAGAAAAAATCCTTATGTTTGTTTAGAATCTTAAACCCTTGGTTTTACGCGATATGCAATGGCTCTTTTGGACGAGGCGTGCGCCGCCCCTGCGAACGCGGCAGTTAGCGAAGGGGATTTGCAAAAAGAAGAGCGTCCATTGGCACAAACGAGCCACGTAAAGAATTGAAGTCCTGGCCATAAGCCAAGGCAAAACCATTAAGGGATAAAGTGAATATTCGTTTTTTCGGGAGTGGGGCCTCAGCTAAAACAGACTCATGAAAAATTCGTATCTTTAAGCATGGGGAAAATTGAACAGGGATTTATAGTTGACCGACTGACCGATTCGATCTTAAATACTATTTCAGGAGACAGTTTTCAGACAGATGTTTCGACATTAAAGAAATCAGACTTGAGACATTTAATCAAAAAGAATGGTTGGAAGTTTAATTGGAAGACTGAGTTCAATGACATGAGTAAAGAAATTTATAAACTGACTATTGAAAATAATCCCGACATTATTCAAGGGCTCATTAGCATTTCTCGTGAAAGAGATCACGTGTTTTTGAACTTATTGGAAAGTGCGCCATTTAATTTGGGGAAGAATAAGCTTTACGAAGGCGTTCCAGGAAACCTTGTTGCTTACGCGTGTAAACTGTCTTTCCAATTAGGATTTGATGGATTTGTTTCTTTCACAGCAAAATCCGCTTTAATAAAACACTATGAAGAAACCTTAGGAGCGCAACAGTTTAAAAACCAACGAATGATTATAGCGACAGAAGCGGCCAAACACCTTGTAATAAAATACTTTAAAACAAAATAAAATGGGACATATAGCGGAGCCAAAAAATGTGGACTTAATAATAGAAAGCCCTCCTCTTTCAGACAAAGAAAGAAAGGAGATAAGCGAGTTTATCGAAAAGTTAAAGACAAAAAATAAAACTTTGAAATCCACAACAAAACATAAAAAAGAACAAAGCTGAACTACAAAAGCACCTAAGAAAATATGGAGCGGCCAGTAGTTTCCTCAGGGTTCGTTCTTCTTGGCTAGATTTGTCACGGGCGAACAGGCCAAGGCCTCAAAAGCCACACGTTTCTTAGGTGCTAAACATTAGGCGAAATCATATTAAATACCTTATTAAACAAAAGATATAAATGAGATTAACAAAAGAACAATTAATAGATAAAAAAGTAAAAAGGAAGGAGAAACAAAAAGCAAGAAGAGAAAGGAAAATTCAAATAAATCAAACTGTAGATGAAATATTAAACACCATAACAGAAACAGTTAATAGCCAAAACTATCATGAAGTGTGGCAAGACATTATGTCAAAAATTAGCGACAATAAGACAAAAGCCATTTTTACAGAAAAATTTCAGAGTCTGCTAAAAGATTCCAAAATAAGGTATGACCCAAATAAATTATTTTTCAAATACAAAAAATCCAAAAAAATAAAAAAAAGAACAAATAGTAAATCAAACTACACGTCTAGTTCAGTATACTCTAGTAATAGTTCGACCACAAAATCATATTTAATAGATCTCGTTATTAAAGAATAAAAAAAATGCCCAATAAATAAGTCTCCAAGCGGCCCGGAGGGCCCAGCTTGAAGATTATGTGGCAGCCGGTAATAGGGTACTGGCCAAGCATACCCGGGAGGACAGTCAGGTCCTGTAGAGATGCTCTGTAAATATTTGGGCCGAGTAGAGCGTGACTACCGAACGGGAGGGTTTAGGTAGTGTCTGCCTTTAAAGTCCAGTCTCGCCCGTGGCGAGACCCTGTGCCTGCCTCGCCCATGGCGCGGCTCTGTGCCTTTTAAGCCTTATCGACCCCAACTTCTGTATACCGGCTCATGAAGTCTAAAATCCAATAGCGCAGCGATCTCGTATCTAAGGTCTAAACCCCACGCCCCTCACCAGTTAAACACTTACCCAGTTCCACAATTTAACCATCTCAACTCCAGTAAGCGATGGGGTGTAGCTAGAATAGTGCCTGTCCATAGAGTCTAGAATACCTCCCGGGCGATCTTTTCCACGTTATCCACCTTGCCCATGCTGTAGTAATGGATGGCCGGTACGCCGGCTTTTTTGAGCTCTTTGCACTGTTCGATGCCCCACTCGATGCCCACCTGGCGGACTTGCTTATTGTCCTTGCAATCGGCCACCGCTTTGATGAGATCATCGGGCAGGTCGCAATGGAAGATGGTAGGCAAGATGGACAGGTGCCGCTTGGTGGCAATGGGCTTAATGCCCGGGATAATGGGCACGGTAATGCCGGCTTTGCGGCATTGATCTACAAAGTGGAAAAACTTCTCGTTATCAAAGAAAAGCTGGGTGGTGAGGTATTCGGCACCTGCTTCCACCTTTTCCTTGGCCCGCTGGATGTCGGTATTGAGATTGGGCGCCTCAAAATGCTTTTCCGGATAAGCCGCGCCCCCGATGCAGAAATTGGTCTTGGTTTTGTTTTTCAGGTCTTTGTCCAGGTAAATACCCTTGTTCATGCCCTTGATCTGAGCAATGAGCTCACTGGCGAAGCGATGCCCGTCGGGTTCCGGCACGAAGGAGGTTTGGTTTTTCATGCTATCGCCGCGGAGGGCCAGCACATTGTCAATGCTCAGGAAGTTGAGATCGATCAGGACGTTTTCCGTGTCCTCTTTGGTAAAGCCTCCACAAAGGATGTGAGGCACGGCATCTATCTTGTACTTGCTCTGAATGGCCGCGCATATCCCCACGGTACCGGGCCGTTTCTTGACCACTTTCTGCTCGAGCAGGCCGTTTTCCAGTTTGTTGTACACCACCTCTTCCCGGTGATAAGTTACATTGACGAAGGGGGGATTAAACTCCAGGAGCTGGTCTATGGCACCAAAGATGCTATTGATGTTCTGCCCTTTAAGGGGAGGCAGGATTTCAAAGGAAAAAATAGTGTCTTTGGCTTTTTCGAGGTGCTCGGTTACTTTCATCTAAAAATTTTATTTCAGGGTATTAAGAAAACGAAGCCCCATCAGGGGCCCCTTTTAAAGCTTAAAAGTGGGGTTTTAGGTTTCGTAATTCAGGTTGGGGCGGAGCCATTTTTCGGCTTCTTTAAGGGTAATGCCCCGCCGCTCGGCGTAGTCTTCCACCTGGTCTTTTTCGATTTTATTGAGGCCGAAATACTTGCTTTCCGGATGCGCCAGATAATAGCCGGATACGGCCGCGGCCGGCGTCATGGCCAGGCTATCGGTTAGGTCCATGCCGATGTCCCGCGCCCCCAGAAGATCAAAGATGGTGATCTTATCCAGGTGATCGGGGCAGGCCGGATAGCCCGGGGCGGGCCGGATACCGCGGTATTTCTCTTTGATGAGCTCATCATTGCTAAAGGATTCCTCGGGCACATAGCCCCAGTATTCGCGGCGCACCCTTTCGTGCAACCATTCCGCGGCGGCCTCCGCCAGGCGGTCGGCCAGGGCCTTGAGGAGGATGCTTTTGTAATCGTCGTGGTCTTCCTCAAAGCGTTTGATATGGGGTTCTATGCCCAGCCCCGCCGTAACGGCAAAGGCCCCCACGTAATCGGGGCCTGCTTCTTCCGGCGCTACAAAGTCGGCCAGGGCCATGTTGTGCGCCTTTTCGGATTTGGCCGTTTGCTGCCGGAGGGTGTAGAAAGTAGCCAGTTCCTGGCCGTTTTCGCGGAGTTGGATATCGTCGGCCCCCTTGCGATTGGCTTCCCAGAAGCCGTAAACGCCTTTGGCCTGCAGCCAATTTTCCGCAATGATCTGGTCCAGCATCTGCTGGGCATCATCATACAGTTTGCGGGCCTCTTCTCCTACCTTCTCATCATCTAGCAGTTTGGGGAATTTCCCGTGAAGCTGCCAGGTTTGGAAGAAGGGGGTCCAGTCTATGTACTGGCGCAGGGTACGCAGATCGATGTCTTCGATCTTCTGCGGGCCCAGTTGTTTGGGTTTGGGCCGGGCTTCCGCCGGAAATTCCAGTTGCAGGCCGTTTTTCCGGGCATCTTCCAGGCTGGCCATTTTCTTACTGCTACTGCGCTTGAGATAGCCATCGCGAAGCTTGGTATACTCGGCGCTGAGCTTTTCCTTGTATTCGGGGCGGGCCTGTTTATTGGCCACGGTTTGCGCCACGGGCACACTGCGGCTGGCATCGTTTACGTGCACGGCAATACCCGAATACTTGGGGTAGATCTTCACGGCCGTATGGGCCCGCGAAGTGGTAGCTCCGCCGATCAGCAGGGGCAGTTCAAAGTTTTGGCGCTCCATTTCTTCCGCCACGTGAATCATTTCGTCCAGGGAGGGCGTAATGAGGCCGCTCAAGCCGATGGCATCTACGTCCTCCTCTTTGGCGGTTTCCAGAATTTTTTCGGGGGGCACCATCACGCCCAGGTCTACGATGTCAAAGTTGTTGCAGGCCAGGACCACGCCCACAATGTTTTTGCCGATGTCGTGCACGTCGCCCTTCACGGTAGCCAGCAGCACTTTGCCTTTTTTCTGGCTATTGGGGTTATTGGCCTTTTCCGCTTCCAGGTAGGGCTGGAGGTAGGCCACCGCTTTTTTCATCACCCGGGCCGATTTGACCACCTGCGGGAGAAACATTTTGCCGGAGCCAAAGAGATCGCCTACCACGTTCATGCCGTCCATCAGCGGGCCTTCAATCACTTCCAGGGTTTGGTCGTAATCCGCCCGGGCCTCTTCCACATCCTCTTCGATGTGGTCCAGGATACCCTTTACCAGGGCATGTTCGATGCGTTTGGACACCTCCTGTTCGCGCCAGGCGGTATCCTTTTCCTTGGTTTTGCCCTTGCTCTTCACGTTTTCGGCAAAGTCCAGGAGGCGTTCGGTGGCATCTTCCCGCCGGTCCAGGAGCACATCTTCCACATGTTCGAGCAAGTCCTTGGGGATTTCCTCGTACACTTCCAGCATGGTGGGATTTACGATGCCCATGTCCATGCCGTTTTGGATGGCGTGATAGAGGAATGAAGCGTGCATGGCCTCCCGTACGGCCTGGTTGCCCCGGAAGCTAAAGCTTACATTGCTCACCCCGCCGCTTACCTTGGCCCCGGGCAGGTTTTCCTTGATCCACTTGGTGGCTTCAAAGAAATCGATGGCATTGCGGCGGTGCTCTTCTATTCCCGTGCCCACGGGGAAAATATTGGGGTCAAAGATGATGTCTTCCTTCGGAAAATTGATCTTATCGCTCACCATGAGGTCGTAGGAGCGTTGACATATCTCGATGCGGCGGTCCAGGGTATCGGCCTGACCGTCTTCATCAAAGGCCATGATCACGGTGGCAGCGCCATAGCGCTTGATGAGCTTGGCCTGCTGAATAAACTCTTCTTCCCCGTTCTTAAGGCTGATGGAGTTTACAATACTCTTGCCCTGGAGGCATTTGAGGCCCGCCTCAATGATCTCAAACTTGGAGGAGTCTACCATCACGGGAATACGGGCTATATCGGGCTCGGCCGCCATGAGGTTGAGAAACTTCACCATGGCTTCTTTGCCATCGAGCATGCCCTCATCCATGTTGACATCGATGATCTGGGCGCCGCCTTCTACCTGGTCGCGGGCTACTTCCAGGGCTTCATCGTAGTTATCTTCTTTAATGAGGCGCAGGAAACGCTTGGAGCCGGTGACGTTGGTGCGCTCTCCTATGTTAACAAAGTTGGACCCAGGTCCAATTTTCAGTGCTTCTAATCCGGATAATTCCATGTTGTTGGTTTATGAAATGGATGTTATTGATCGGTAGCGACCCCGGCGGGGGAGCTACATTTATTCTACCGTCTTTACTCAGCCAGTTTTATTAAGGGGCTTCTACCGCCTTTTGCACATCACGGGGGCTGTACTGAGCGGCCATATCGGCGATCACCTTGATGTGCTCCGGCGTGGTGCCGCAGCAGCCACCGATGATATTGATAAGGCCCAGGTCCAGGTACTCCTTGATCTGATCGCCCATTTCCTCCGGGGTTTGTTCGTATTCCCCAAAGGCATTGGGCAGCCCGGCATTGGGATGGGCAGAAGTGTAGATATCCGCTTCGCGGGAAATGGCCTGCAGGTGCGGCCGCAGTTGTTCGGCCCCGAGGGCGCAATTGAGCCCCACGGAGAAGAGAGGTGCGTGTTTGGTAGAATACCAGAAGGCCTCGGGGGTTTGCCCGGAAAGGGTGCGTCCACTGGCATCGGTAATGGTGCCGCTAAGCATAACCGGGTACTCTTCTCCCAGCTCCTCAAATAACTCGCTGATGGCAAAGAGGGCCGCTTTGGCATTGAGGGTGTCAAAGACGGTTTCCACCAGCAGCATATCCACCCCGCCGCGGATCAGGTGGCGGGCCTGTTCCTGATAGTTTTCTTTAAGGGCTTCAAAGTCGATGGCCCGGTAGCCCGGGTTGTTTACATCCGGGGAGAGACTGGCCGTTTTATTGGTAGGCCCCATGGAGCCCGCTACGTACCGGGGCTTGTCGGGGTTTTGCTGGGTGATTTTATCGGCTGCTTCCCGGGCCAGGCGGGCCGATTCGTAGTTGAGCTCTGGCACCAGCTCCTCCATTTTATAATCGGCCATGGCGATCTGGGTGCCACTAAAAGTATTGGTTTCGGTGATATCAGCCCCCGCCTCCAGGTACTGCTCGTGTATCGTACGGATAGCGTCTGGCTGGGTAAGGGAAAGCAAGTCGTTATTGCCTTTGAGGGCATGCTCGTAATCGGCAAATCGCTCGCCCCGATAATCTTCTTCGGAGAAATCGTGCTGCTGGATCATCGTGCCCATGGCACCATCGAGCACCAGGATGCGCTCTTTTGCCAGCTCGTGAATAGAGGGTTTTTCCATGTGTAAGAACAGAATTTTTGTAGCGTTCGTCTTTCCAACTCACTCCAGAAATTCCGCTCTAAGGCGCAGGCCGTGATGACCAACTTACCTTATCTTTCTTTAAGCTCTGATTAAGAGTCCATAAAGATGGGAATTAGCACCCGGCCCTTCCGGGTTGCTAAGAC
>JAVLBR010000111.1:0-7264 GCA_031581125.1 Schleiferiaceae bacterium
CCCGTAGCCCGGTTTACCGCCCTACCCGACAGCGGCTGTTCTCCCTTAAGCGTCAACCTAATCGATAGCAGCTCCGCTGGCGTACAGCACCAGTGGTTCGTAAACGACAGCCTGGTGAGCAATCAAGCCTCCCCACAACTCCTCTTGCGCCACCTAAGCCCCTCCCAAGACTCCCTCTTTGAGATCAAGCTCGTGGTAGTAGCCGGCGGTACCGGTTGTAGCGATACCGCCTACCAAAACATCACCGTATTCCCCAAGCCCCAGGCCGGCTTCAACCTCCCCGGCAGCTCTTGCCCCCGCGACTCGCTTAGCCCCACCGTAAGCGAGCAAGGCCAAGCGCCCCTTAGCTACCGCTGGACCGCCTCCAGCCCTCGGGTTGGCTTCAGCGATACCACCGTCCGCCAGCCCACCCTCTACCTGCCGGACAACCAAAGCGGCCATGACAGCACCATCGTCATCTCCCAAATCGTAACCAGCGCCAACGGCTGCCGCGATACCACCCGTGACACCCTCACGCTCTACAGTAGGCCTAGCGGCCAAATGAGCTTGCCCGCCTCGGCCTGCGGTCCGCTCTCTTTCGTGCCCGGCAATGCCAGTAGCGCCGTCACCCCCCAAAACTTTAACTGGACGGTAAGCCCCCCTTCCGGGGTGATCATTAGTTCTGCCAGCGACTCCCTGCCCCAGATCACCCTCCCGGCCCGCAATCAAGACTCTCTACAATACACCGTTCAACTCGTCTCTACCGACGCCCGTGGCTGCAGCGATACGGTGAGCCAAAACATCACCGTTTACCCCCAACCCACCGCGGGCTTTGCCCTCAGCCAGCGGCAAGGTTGCACCCCGCTAAGCCTCAGCCTTACCAACCAAAGCACCCCCGGCCAAAGCGGCGATAGCCTCAATACCCTCTCCTACCTTTGGAACCTCGGGCCCGCTGGCACAACCAGCGCCACCGATACCCTCATCAGCCTGAGCAACCCGGGCGTGACCGATACCACCTACCCCCTCCAGCTAATCACCACCAATGCCTACGGCTGCCAGGATACCCTCCGCGATAGCGTTACCGTATATCCCGCCCCACGGGCCTTAATGCAGGTCCAAGACTCTCTCTCCTGTGCCCCTTTCACGATCGATACCGCACTGGTAAGCGCCCAGGCCTTCCCCGAAGCTGATAGCGCCTTTGCCTGGCTCTGGTACGATGCCCAGGGCAACTTCCTGCGCCGCCAAAACGGACGCCACAGCCTCGATACTACCTTAACACAAGATGCCGACACCGTCTTCCTCCGGCTGCTTGCCTACGGCCTCCACGGCTGCGGCGTAGATACCGCCGCTCCCCAGCTCCTGCGCACCATCCCCGATCCCGTAGCCCGGTTTACCTTGCTAGATACAGCCGCCTGCACGCCCTACAGCTTTCAAGTACAGGACTCAAGCCAAAACGCTCTGAATTATCAATACTATCTAAATGGACAGCCCGTATCTACTCAAGCCCAACCTTTGCTAAACCTTAGCAATCCTACCTTCCAGGATTCGGTTTTTACCCTAAGCCTTACGGTATCCTCCGCAGCCGGCTGCATCGACAGTACAGCCCAGGAGATTTTAGTGTACGGACAAACGGAGGCCGTTTTCCAGGCACCCAACACCTGCGATGGTGATAGTGTATTCTTTAGCGAAAGCAGCTTAACGGCCGACAGTATCGTGGCATATCACTGGGATTTTGGCGATGGCACGACCGATAGCATCCGGCAGCCCTATCACACATTTGGCCGGGCAGGCCTATACCCCATAAGCCTGGGCGTCCGGGATAGGCGGGGCTGCCGAGATACGTTAAGGGACACCATCACGATCTACTCACGTCCTAAGGCCCTAATTAAGAACCCATTGGGCTGTGGTGGAGACAGTTTGTGTAAAGGGCAAAGCTACCAACTAAGCGACAGTAGCTCAGTGGACTCTCTAACTGGCAGCCTCATCAGCTGGCAATGGGACCTTAATGAGGATGGAATGGCAGACACCTCTGGACAAAGCTTTGCTTATACCTTTACAGATACCGGTTGGCATAAAATAACAATGGAAGTGATTTCCCAGTATGGCTGTCGGGATACCCTGCAGCGGCAATTTTACATCTTTGACCAACCTCAAGCCCATTTTACCGTGGATAGTATCCCGTCCTGTGGACCTGTTAATTTAAGGGTACAGAATTCCACAACAGGATCGCAGGTATCCCATAGCTGGAACCTTTACAGCCTTGATAGCAATGGGAATAGGGTATCCATGGCTTCCCGAACAGGGCCCCAACCAGACTCACTACCTGCTCTTCAAGGTAGCTATCGTAAAGACACGACTTATTATTTAGAGCTAATCTCCCAGAATTGTTGCGGGATTGATACTTTTAGTCGCAGCTTCAATCTCCGACCAAATCCAGTAGCCAAGATGATAGTGGTACCTGATACGGGATGTACCCCCTTACCGGTAACGTTTCAACTAGACGGCCAGGTGACGGGTGACCCCGATTACTTGCTCCTGGATTATGGGGATGGCAGTCCGGTGGATAGCCTTACCCGCAGCATTCAGCTCACTCCTTCCGGGGATACACTTTATATCTGGGGCCAGCAAGCTCATACTTATACCAATCCCCTACCCCGCGATACCATCTACACGGCCTCGCTACGGGCGATAAACGAATGCGGGGACAGCAGCGTACAGCAGAACATACTGGTGCACCCCAACAACATCCAGGGCCTTTTTACCAGCAGTAGGCAGAATGGCTGTGCCCCGCTGAGCGTAACATTTGAGGATCAATCCTTCGGCGCCACCAACAGTGCCTGGTGTTTTGACTACGATACCACGGCAAATCAATGCAACCAATTCAGTGCCTATGGCGACAGTGTTCGATTTACCTTTACACAGGCCGGGACTTACCTAGTAGCGCATTTTGTAAATGACGGTTGTAGCTACGATACTACCTACACCACTATTCAGGTAGCCCCCTCTCCCTTGGGTGATTTTGCCCACAACGGTCCCGTTTGTGCTGGTGATAGCCTGTTTTTCAGCGAAAACGTAACGCCCAATGGCGGCCAGATAACCGGTTATGAATGGCAATTTGATACCCTGGGCAATAGCTTATTGCAAAACCCCAGCTACGTTTTTGATTCGGCGGGTACCTACCAAGTGTGCTTGCGGGTGCTGTCTGCCAACGGCTGTCCGGATACCATTTGCAAAATGGTGCAGGTGTACGATAGGCCAGCGATAGCATTTACCTTCGAGGATGCCTGTTTGAACCAGCAACCCATTTCTTTTGGCGATAGCAGTCAAGTCCAGAGTGGCCAGATCATAGGCCGCACCTGGAAATTTGGCGATGGCAATACATCCAGTAGCGCGCATCCCCAGCATAGCTACGCTCAGCCCGGCACCTACACGGTTACGCTTATTTTGGAAAGCAACTTTGGTTGTACAGACAGTTTACAAAAGACCGTCCGCATCCTCCCTATCCCCACGGCGCGCTTTTCTTATCAAAGGGCAGCCCCCGATTCTTGCGGAGCGCCCCAGACCATTCTTTTCCAGAACAACTCGGATAGCGCGGTGGGCTACCAATGGGATTTTGCCGCGCAAAGCAATCCCGGTGTCAATACCAGCACCCTGCAAGCCCCCAGTCATACTTATACCCAGCCTGGACGTTACCAAGTGCGCTTAATCACTCAGAACACCTACGGCTGTAGCGATACGCTCCGTAAATGGATAGATATATATGCCATCCCGGAAGCGGGCTTTACGGCAAGTCCTCGGCAAGGCTGCCAGCCCCATGCCGTCACCTTTACCGACACCAGTGTGTACAATTACCCCGGCGGGCTTAGCAAGATAGAATGGCGCTTTGGTGACGGCCAACAAGACACCGGCCGGCAAGTGCGCCACACGTACCCCACGCCGGGCAGCTACGATGTCCAGCTCATCGTGACGGGTCAGGGCGGGTGCCAGGACCGGGATACCCTCCAGCAGCAAATTATAGTCCGCAACACCCCTACGGCTGATTTTGCAGTGCAGAAAATCAACGCCCGGCGGCTCCGGTTCCGCAATCGGAGTCAATATGATGACCCCGCTATTCAAGCCCGCTGGACCTTTGGGGATGGCGATACCACCTATAGCCTGGATGCGGAGCATCAATACCGGGTAAATCTCACGGAAGGCGCATACGAAGCGGAAGTATGCCTACTAATGACCAACCGCTACGGTTGCGAAGACACTTTATGTCAGAATTTCATCCTGGACCAACTCCTACTCAAAGTTCCCAACGCCCTGGCCCCTGGGCAGGAAGGCGTAGGAGAAGCGTCCGTATTTCTACCAAAAGGTAATAGCCTGGAATTGTACGAGCTGAGTGTTTACGACAAGTGGGGCAACCGGGTATTTTTCACTGACAGCTTGGACGAAAATGGCAGTCCGGCTGAAGCCTGGGAAGGCCGTAAGAACAAGGCAGGAGAACTGCTGCCCATGGGCGCCTACGTCTGGAAGATAAGGGCTTGTTTTAGCGATGGTATGCTCTGGCCGGGTAGCCAGTACAAAAAACAAAAAGGCTTAAAATTTGGAACAGTTACGCTCATCCGCTAAAGGGGTATTGCCCTTTCTGCTGCTTTGGAGCTCCCTTTCGTGGGGCCAGGATGCGGTGATGTCCCAATTTACCATGAGCCCTACCTACTTGAACCCAGCTTATGCGGGCTATAGCGGTGACATTACCGCCAGCCTGCAATCGCGTATTCAATGGGAGCACACTCCGGGCCGGTTTAATACCCAGAGTTTTTCCATCAACGGTGGCTGCCCAGAAAACCGCCTGGGTTTCGGACTACAGGGGGTAAGCCAGGTAGAAGGCGAAGGCTTTCTGCGTACCTATGATGTGGCCGGACTCATATCGGTAAACCTGCCCGGGCGCGTTCAGGACTTTTTAGGCCGCCGTTTGTTTGGCCGCAAGTATATCCTCTCGGCCGGATTGCGTTTGGGAGTAGGGCAGAAAACCCTGGACTGGAGCGAACTGCGCTTTAGCGACCAGTACTCCCATTTTGAAGGTTACCTAAGCCGGCCTAGTGCTATCCAGGTGCAAAACCCACGGGAAACCTCTAATGTGATTTTTGATATGAGTGCCGGACTGCGGTACCAAATGGAACTCAATGACCAAGGGGCCTACCTGTCAATGGGCGGAGCGCTATTTCACATCAACCGTCCCGTGCAAACATTCTTTGGGGTAGATGAAAAAGTCCCCTATCGCTACACCCTGCACCTCTTTACCTATTTCCCTACGAAAAAGTATAGCAACAAAAAGGAGTATCTCTCCATCGGCATGCTAGCCAATCATATGGGCGGCCTCAAAAGCAACACCCTCCTTTTGTACCGGGATGCGGGCCCCTTTATCAAGGTGGGAGTGGGCTTTCGTAGACAAAACTTCGTCCGGATCAATCGAAATATGGACGCCTTAATATTTCAATCCCTTTTCCAGATCAATCAGCTCACGCTGGGCTATAGCTTTGACTTAACGATATCTGACCTCGGGGCGCACCGGACTTTTGGTACCCATGAATTTGGCATTACCTATACTTTCCCCAATAGCAAGCTTTGTGGAAAGGGGGGGCGACCGGGTAAACTCAAATGTTTCCAGCTCAACCGCGGAAAGGACAAGAATAACATCTGGGACTTATAGGATAGAAAAAACAAGATGCGCTTGGTTCACCAAAACCAGCCTGCGGCAAAAAGATTACCTTCGCCTTTCATGAAAAAAATGCCAGCCCCATTCTGTCCTTTTGCCGTAATGCTTATGGCCTGCCTTTTCCTGGGAACCGTCAATGGCCAGCCTACTTCTGCCTCCCTGGGAGCCAGCCCCAATCCTTTTCCGCAGTCTACTCAGTTGACCATCAGCGGTCTTTCTGAGGATACCGTAAGCCTCGCGGTCTTTGATGCTAATGGGCAGGTGCATCGCTTTTTCAGCAATCTAGTCTTGAGTGGCTCCCTAAGTCTGCATTTCCCGGCAGATACCCTTTCCCCAGGGGTTTATATGGCATTGCTCAGGGTAAATAGAGATTCCTTGCTGAGGAAACTGATCAAGACCGGCCCATCCCTGCACCATAAAGAAGTCCAGCCGAATGCTCCAGTCCACTTTTACCCCAATCCTGCACGGGGCCGTCTTTATTTTTCCGAAAATCCCCCCATCCAAGAAGTGCACTTGTATGATTTTAAGGGCCAAAGCCTTAAAAGCTGGTATTATCCCCCTTCTCCACTTGATGTAAGCGCTTATCCCCAGGGGACTTATGTCTTAGTAGTCAGCACACCCAGGGGAATCGAAATGCGCAAGGTGGCATTGCGGTAGCGGCTGGAGTCAATAGGCGGCTGTAATTTTTTATCTTTACCTGCTAATTGTGTTAGCCCCCTCGATCCACAGGATGTAAAAGTAGCATCGCCTGCTACGCTGGATGCCCAAAGCGAGCAAGAAAACAATTTATTTTCAATAATAGCCTATTAATGAAAAGAAATACACCTAAACAACACGAGACTTGTCATTTAAAGCTTCCGGAACCCAAAAAAATCGTTTAAATGGATCTAAAAACCCGTAAACTAAAATTTATAGAAGCTTTTCTTAGATTAGAAAATGAGGAAGCAGTTATTAAATTAGAGAAGCTCTTAATAAAGCAAAGACAAGAGGACCCTGCGTCCAACCCTTCGCCTATGACCGTAGAAGAAGTGAATGCCCGAATTGATCGCTCCCTGGACGATTCGAAGAAAGGTCGGCTAACGGAATCCAGCAAACTTAAATCAGAAATTGAAGGGTGGAGTTAGCGATTGTCTGGACTGATTTTGCCAAAAAAGAGCTCCGCAAAATTTTTGCCTATCATAAAGAAGAAGCCAGTTTGACCATTGCTAAAGAATTAATCAACGGCATCTACCAAACTACGCTTAGGCTCCAACATGAACCGGCTATTGGCCAGAAAGAAGAACTTCTTAGAGACAGACCCCAAGAATTCCGGTATTTGGTTTACACCAATTATAAGATCATTTATTGGATAGATCATAGGTATGGCCGCGTGGTGATCAGTGATATTTTTGATACCAGACGAAATCCCAAGATAATTCGACGGAATAAAAAATGAATTATTGACTGCCTAAATTATATCCTCTAATCCCGTTTAATACAAAGCCATAATTCAATGTGGACCTAAATTGACGATGGTCTTTAGGATATCTACTCTTCCCACTATCCCATTCCTACCCCGGGACGGCGGCCTACGCTTTAGCTCCG
>JAVLBR010000112.1:0-7089 GCA_031581125.1 Schleiferiaceae bacterium
TTCGGGGAGGCGCGAGAGGACGATAAAACCGCAGTCTCGCTAGAAGCGAGAAGGACGATCGTCTCGCCACGGGCGAGAGACTTTATAGACAGACACCATTTAGGTCTGTTCTTTCCATTGACGTATACCCTCCTCTACCCGCTTGGCATAAGGGAAGGAGCCATCGTCTTCTTCCGCGCGGGCTTTTCCTATTTCCATGGCTTGCCAGGCCGCTTTTACGGCCGCTTCATAATTATCCATGCTGGCCAGGATCTCCGCGTGCAGCCAGTGGCTGTACCAGCTTTCCTCGTGGCGCTCCAGGGACTGCTTCATGTAGGACAAGGCCTGTTCGGGGTCCAGTTCATTATTGTGGTAAAAGTTGGCCGCATTGCGATACACGCGCCATTTTTTGGCCTCTTCCGCCTCGGCCAGCGCCTCTTCTATATTGCGCATAGCGGTCCGCATGGTGGGCACCTCCAGGGGAATGAATACGCCGGTGCGGTCCCATTTGATAAAGAAATGGGCCGTTTGCGTCCGCAGCTTATCAAAACCGATGGTGAGGTTTTCCGTTGGCCCCACTTTCTGGACCTTCACTTCCAGCCGCGCTACGTCTTTTTCCCGGTCGTAATCGCCCGTGCCCCACAGGTCGGTGTCTTCGTTAAAAATCACCGTCCAGCTTTCCTCGCCTGGTTTGGTAAACAGGGAGTAGCTGCCGGCGGGGATTTCTTCCCCCTGGAAAATCACGGGGGTATCAAAGCTTACGGTGGTCGCCTTATTGGCGCCCGTCCGCCAAATTTCGCCGTAAGGCACCAAGGCACCGAAAATATCGCGTTCTTTTTTACCGGGCCGGGAATAATCTACCGTAAAAGCAGTGAGCCCTACGTCCTGCTCTACCTTTTGGCGGGGGCTGGCGTCCGGCAGTTCTTGCGCATGCGCAGCCAGGGCGGTGAGTAGGCCTGCGGCCAAAAGTGATAGCGTCCAATTTTTCATGATCTTGTCTATTTAGATTAGGCGTACAAACTTAGGCAATTGCCAGGGGGGCGTTGATTAACTAAGGATTTCCGGTTGGTAGGCACTCAGTTGCCCCTCCTGATCCCGGTAAAAGGTCGTGCTTACCTCATTGCGCAGGTGGGCGTATTCCTGGTGCTTGTCGTCGGCCGCGAGGCGGCTTTCCAGCACCGTATCGTATTCGCCCAAGATGCCCAGCAGCAGTTCACAAAACTCGCGTACCGCGTGTTCCTGCCCCTGGCAGGCACTGATATAATCGGCCAGGTGGTGGTGCTCGATGTAGTCCAGCAGGAGGGGGTTGGCCAGCCGGCCCACTGCAAAGCGCAGGCCCACTTCCTGAGCCACCGAGAGGTCCAGCAGATCGTCATAGAAATAGGCGGTTTGCCCCGGCGTAAGGCCCGTCTTATCGCAGAGGTGCCGCAGGGCTTTGACCTTATCGCGGGAGCGGCTGTACACCGCCGTGTAGTGGTCGCGCTGGGCCAGGTAAAGCGCCGAGGGATTTTCCTGGCCACTAATGATGGCAATGGCCGGCAAATGGCCGGTAGCCCGGTACAGGCCGTAGCGCAGCAGGTGAATACCCAGGGTATCCACTTCCGTAAAATTGCTTTGGGACTGAAAGCCCTTGCCGCCATCGTTAAATACACCGTCCCAGTCAAAGACCAAGGCGTGTATCTGGCGCAGGCGTTGTTGAATATCGAAGGCACTGCGGATGAACTGACCGCCTCCGTTCACGAAGTGGTCTTCCAAGTGCGTAAGGTCCATAGGAGCCATTTTTGGAGAATTTAAGAGGGCAAAGGTGGCATATTTTACCTGGAACAGAGAAGCGGGGAAAGTCGGTAGGGGGCTATAAGGCCAAGTACGGATTCGTTATTTTTGAAGAATCAGCACCGGGGGGCTTAAACCAGGTTCCCCTTTCCCGCATCCAAACTAAAAAACCTTTCCATGCCTTTTCATTTTTACAAACTTTTAAACGGCCTTTGCTTGCTCGGGCTGATGGCCAGCACGAGCCTATTGGCGCAGGGCAACCAGGAATTATCTCCCGGCCTTATTTTTAACGGGGAACCCTTCCTGGCCCAAAATCCCCAAACCCCCCAAGAGCTTACCGTGGCCTGGATGGGCTACAAACCGGGCAGTCGTAAGCTGTCCATTAAAACCCGTACCAGTCTGGACGGGGGCGATACCTGGCAGGGCGTGCTGCGCCTGCCGCATGTCCAGTCCGGCCTGGGCGCTGCCGACCCCACCATGGCCTACGATGCCCAGGGTACGCTTTACCTGGCTTACATTGATTTTGACCGACCCAGTCTGCAAGGCGGCATCTACCTCCGCCGTTCTTCCGATGCCGGTCTCACGTGGCAGACGCCCACCACCGTAATGACCTTTGCCGATGATCCCGGTAAATACCCGGTAGACCGGCCCTGGCTGCAAGTAGGGCCGGGCATCGGCGGCACCCGGGTGTACATCACCAGCATGACCGCGGAAGGGGCGCAGCCGCCCTTTCATCCCTATTTGCACGTATCGGACAACGGGGGCCAAAGCTTTCGCCCCTGGCGCTACCTGGATACGGCGGCTTGGCAGGCGGGCAGCCTTATTCCACTGCCCATGCCCACGCCCGCCGTGGCCGCTGATGGTGATTTTTACGCCGCCTATCCTTCCTACGTACCCGGCCAGCTTTTGCAACCGCAGTTTGTGCTGGCCCACTCCCGGGACGGAGGCCGGAGCGTACAGCACCGGACTCTTTTTGCGGGATCTGGCACCTCCGCGGGCAACGATTCGCTCTCCAAGAAAGCCTACCTCCTGCGGGCCGATCCCGCCGATAGCCTCCACCTGGCTTTCTTTTACTTTAACAGTCCCCAGGGGCATATGGACCTTTTTCTGCGCGAATCTTACGACGGCGGCCGCTCTTGGGGTGGCCCGGTACGGATCAACGACGATCCCCTCCAGCACGACCGCATGCAGGATATGGTGTGGGCCGATTTTGATGCAGACGGCGACCTGGTGGTGGCCTGGCGCGATCGCCGCAATGCCCCATCCTCTGGGTATCAAACGGCCAGTGAAATAATGGCCGCTTTCCGGCCCGCCGATAGTACGGCCTTTGGGGCCAATTTTCCCTTATCGGACTCGCTGGTGCCCTACGATAGCATCCTGGCCAGCGCGGGCAACGACTTTTTGAGCGTAAGCTTGCACCAGGATACCCTTCACGCGGTGTGGGGTGCGGTACGCAAGGGCTGGCTGGACATTTGGTACGAGCGCCGCAGCTTGCCCGGACAGCAAGTGAGCCGCCAGCGCCTCTCGGCGCGACCGGAACTGGAGGTTTATCCGGTGCCCGCCCGGAATGGCCGGCTTAAGATCAGCAGCGCCCAGGCCCTGCAGGAAATCCGCCTGTATGATTTGGGCGGTGGTAAAACCCTGCGCCAATGGCAAGGGAAAGGACGGAAAGCACTGCTCCTGGAAGTGGCAGCGCTGCCACCCGGCTCCTATGGCCTGGAGGCCCAAACGGTCGCGGGCCAAAGCCTTTACCGCCGGGTGGTAATACGCTGAGGGCGCTGGCCCAGTAGCGGTATGGCACGGCCCCCAGGGCGCCTCACGCACCGGACAGGCAGGGGAGAAGGGAGCCGCTTAAAGCCGGGTCTTTTTCCCGCCGGGGACTCGTACATTTGGCCGACAGGCCCAGCTGGCGTACGGCAAAGGGGCCTTCCAAGCGGATGGTACACCATAGTTATTACAGCCTGCATTACGGGGTGCGCAGTCCCCGGGAAATCGTGGAAGCGGCGGTGCAGCAGGGCGACCGGCGTCTGCTGCTGGCCGATGTGAATACCACCGGCGGGCTGCTGGAGGCGCTGCGGCTGGGCGAGGAGCAAGGGCTGCGGGTGATCCCTGGGGTGGATGCGCGGGAAGGCATGCAGCGGCGCTACCTGCTGCTGCCGCGGGATGAGGAAGGCTTTGCGGAAATGAACCGGCTGCTGTCGCGGTATTGGGAAGAGGGGGCGCCCTGGCCGGACCGACCGGAAATGGAGTATTGTGAAGTGGTGTATCCCTGGGAAGCCGCGCCGGAGGGGCCGCTGGCGCCCAACGAATGGCTGGGTCTGCCGCCGGAAAAGACGGCGGGCCTGGCCTGGACGCAGCCTGGAGCGCGGCGGCAGCGCATGGTGATGCTGTACGACAATGATTTTCCCCAAAAACGCGCTTACAATGCGCACCGCCTGCTGCGGGCCATTGGCCAAAATACCTTGCTGAGCAAGCTGCCCGCCGCCCAGCAGGCCCCCGCGCGTCTGGGACTCTGGAGCGAGGCAGCGGCCGCGGCCGCCTATGAGGGAGCGCCCGATGTAGTGCGGCAAACGGAGACCCTGCTGGCGCGCTGCCAGGTACGCTTCGAAATGCAGAATTACCGCCAGAGCCAAAACCAACGCTACTACACCGGATCGGCCGCGGAAGACCGCACCATGATCCGCCGCCTGTGCCAGGAAGGGCTGGAATACCGCTTTGGCGCTGAGGTTTCTACCACCGTGCAGGAGCGCCTGGAAAACGAACTGCAGGTGATCGAGCAGCGCGATTTTTTCGGCTATTTTCTGATCAATTGGGACATCGTGCAGTATGCCCGGCGGCGCGGTTTTTTCCACATAGGCCGCGGCAGTGGGGCCAATAGCCTGGTGGCCTACTTGCTGGGCATCACGGACGTGGACCCGGTGGCCCTGGACCTCTACTTTGAGCGCTTTATCAATATGTCGCGCCGCCAGCCGCCCGATTTTGACATTGACTTTTCCTGGCGCGACCGCCCCGAGATTACCCAGTATATTTTTGAACGCTTTCCCCGGGCCGCCCTGCTGGGCTCCTACACCACCTTTAAATTCAAAGCCCTGGCCCGGGAGCTGGGAAAGGTGCTGGGCCTGCCCGCGGCGGAGATCGAACAAATAAGCAAACCCGGCATCCAGGCAGAGCAGCTCGACGATCTCCAGCGGCTGGTGCTCAAGTACGGCCAGCTCATCCGCGACTTTCCACATCACCGCACGGTGCACGCCAGCGGCATCATCATCCCCGAAAAAGAGGTGCATTACTTTGGCGCCACCTTCCTGCCCCCCAAAGGCTTTCGAACGGTGCATTTCGACATGTACGCGGCGGAAGACGTGGGGCTGTACAAATTCGATATCCTGGGCCAGCGGGGCCTGGGCAAGATCAAAGACGCGGTACGGCTGGTCAAGGAGCGTCATCCCGAGGCGGCAGCGCTGGACATTCACCACGTGGCGCCCTTTTACCGCGATGAAAAGATCAAAACGCTCCTCCGCGAAGGCCGCACCATGGCCTGCTTTTACGTGGAATCGCCCGCCATGCGGGGCTTGCTTAAAAAACTGCGGGTGGATAATTACATCACCCTGGTAGCGGCCAGCTCCATCATCCGGCCGGGGGTGTCGCAAAGCGGCATGATGGCCGAGTACATCCACCGCTACCGCAATCCGGAGCGGCGGAAATATATTCACCCGAAGATGGGCGAAATCCTGGCGGAAACCTACGGGGTGATGGTGTACCAGGAAGATGTGCTGCGCGTGGCGCATTACTTTGCCGGCCTTACCCTGGAAGAGGCGGATGTGCTGCGCCGCGGCATGAGCTGGAAATTTCGCGAGCGCAATCAATTCGATAGCATTAAAGCGAAGTTTTTTAGCAATTGCCGGGAACGTGGCTACCCGGAAGAAGTAAGCGCCGAAGTGTGGCGGCAGATCGAGAGTTTTGGCAATTACGCCTTTGCCAAGGGTCACTCCGCCAGCTACGCGGTAGAAAGCTACCAGAGCCTCTACCTGAAAGCGCATTACCCGCTGGAATACATGACGGCGGTGATCAATAATGGCGGCGGTTTTTATAGCGTGGAAACCTACCTGAACGAAGCGCGGCTGCACGGCGCTACGGTGGAGCCGCCCTGTATCAACCGCTCGGGTTGGGAAACCCGGCTGCTGGATACTACGCTCATCCTGGGCTTCCAGCACCTCAAGGACCTGGAGCAAGAGGCCGGCCAGGCTCTACTGAAGGAACGCGCCGCCCACGGGCCTTACACCAGCCTGCAAAACCTGCTAGACCGCGTGGCCATAAGTCTGGAACAGCTCACCCTGCTCATTCGCATCCGGGCCCTGCGGAGCTTGGAGCCGGATACCAAAAAACTGCTTTGGGAGGCGCATTTTCGGCTTTCCGGCGAGAAGCGTTCCCAGCCGGTGCCCGACTTGTTTCGAGCCCCGGAGCAAAAGGTGGAGATCCCCGAACTGGAGCACGATCCGCACGAAGCCGCCGTGGAGGAAATAGAGTTGTTGGGCTTTCCGCTCAGTTCGCCCTTTGAGCTGGTACGTTCCTTGCCGGAAAACACCCTGCTGGCGCGTGATTTGCCGCAGCACATCGGGCGTAAGGTGCGGCTGTGCGGCTATCTCATCCACGTTAAGAACGTTACCACCCGCGGCGACACCCCCCGCCGGATGCAGTTTGGCTGCTTTCTGGACCGGGAAGGCCAGTTTATCGACAGCGTCCACTTTCCGCCCCTGCCGCAGCGCTATCCCTTTCGCGGGCGGGGCATTTACCTGCTGGAAGGCCGGGTGCAGGAGGAATACGATCACCTTACGGTAGAGGCCAGCTATTTGGAGCGGCTGCCTTACCGCAATTTTGAGGAGATTTGAGGATGGGTGGGGATCAAATAGCTCCCTCTGGCCCTGGAACTGCCTGGCCACCCCGGACTCTCTTTGCATGACAGTCCCCTGAAGCGGCACCGCCGCTCCATATCCTGTTAGGATAACAAGGATACGCTGCACTCGAAGAGGTTAAATTGTTGAACTGGGTAACTGTTGAATTGGGTAAAAGGGTAACTGTAGAACTGGGTAACTGTTAAAGTGGGGAGGGGAGAAATTAGATATTAGATCGCTTCGCTTTTGGATTTTGGACGAGAAAGATTGGTTTACAGAAGTTTGGGACGCTTTACTCTCACTCATCTTTAACGGTAAAGGCCCCCAAACCCCCCAAGGGGGCTTAACACCTGCTACCCCATCAAATAAGTGTAATCCCGATAAGCAAGCTTCCAAGAAGCAGAACGCCGGCGGTCCAGACGCGGCCTAAAGTCCCCCTTGGGGGGATTTA
>JAVLBR010000113.1:0-6932 GCA_031581125.1 Schleiferiaceae bacterium
CTGCTTCGATACAGCCCGCCCCCGCTTGCAGCGGGACGGGCCACTCAGCATGACAGTGGGGCCGACGAGTAAAAAAATCCTGCTAATCAGACGTGAAACTTGAGGCCCCTCGGGGAAGTGATTGGCTATCGCCGATCCAGGGTGAGGGGGCGGCTTACTTCGACGGCGCCCCCCAAGGGCGGGCTGAGGCCCGCCTTTTTTGGGTCCAAACCCCTGCGCTCGAGCAAGCTCGGCTTGGGGTTTGGACCCAAAAAAAGCCGCCCTGCGGGCGGCTCTTGGTGGGCTTGCGATGTCGGGATGACTGGATTCGAACCAGCGACTTCTTCGTCCCGAACGAAGCGCGCTACCGGGCTGCGCTACATCCCGTCCTCTTTTGCGGTGGCAAAGATAGCTTGGCGGCTTTAGGGCCCCAAATGAAAGGGCCGGTTCCGGAGAAAGGGCCGCCTAAAAGGTTATCCATCATTACTTCGGCCTGGTTCACATTTGGCCGCCAGGCCCTATACTGCCGAAAGACTAAGCGCCGGTGATTTCTTGCTGTAGCTGCTGCAGATCAGCGCCGTACTGGACGGCCAGGATGGCGAGGAGGTCGGTAAGGAATTGTTCGTCTGCCGCGCTAAAAGCCTGGGGGTGATCGCTGTCCAGATCGATCTGCCCGATGAGCTGCTCCTGCTGGTAGAGGGGCACGACGATCTCTGACTGGGTGCTGAGGCTGCAGGCGATGTAGTTGTCCTGGGCGCTGACGTCATCTACCCGGAAGGGCTGGCCGCTGGTGGCTACTTGGCCGCAGATGCCCTTGCCGTAGGGGATCACGGTGTGCTCGGTGGCAGGGCCGGTGTAGGGGCCCAGGTGCAGCTGCTGCTGCTGGGTATGCATAAAATAAAAGCCGGCCCACTGGATGCGGTCTACCTGCTGCACCAGCAATTCGGTGAGCTTCTGGAGGGCCTGGTCCACCTGGCTTTCCTGCTCGATGAGCTGGACGATCTGGTTTTTGAGGGAAATTTCGTTCATAGGAGCAGCCATAGTTTGGGGCCAAAGATAAGCAGGCCTACCGCGGCGGCGAACAGGGAGGCCAGGAGGGCGGCGGCGGCGGCGCTGTCCTTGGCCTTTTGGGCCAGGGGATGCCACTGGGGGGAGGCCAGGTCGGTAAGATGCTCGAGGGCGGAATTGAGGCCTTCGGCGGTTAAGACCAGGGCGCAACTCAGCAGGAGCAGGGCCCACTCTTGCCGGGATACCGAGAGGAGGGCGGCCAGGATGATCACGGCCAGGGCCATGCCCACCATAAGGCGGAAGTGCACACCACTGCGCCAGAGGGTGGCTATACCCTGAAAAGCATAGCCAAAGGCGCGGACGCGCTGGGAGAGACTTTTTGACTTCATAATTTATTAACCAGTGCTGGTGGACAAAATTAAGCGCTGCCAGAAAAGGTAAATAACTGACGGACAGGTTTAAATTTTCAGTGCTGGCGCACTATGCCCCAATCAAGTAGCCGTGCCCTTGAATCATGAAAGGCTATTTTGACTCATGCAGCCTAAGTGATAACCATCACTTTGTATTAACTTGCGGCCATTCGATTTCAAATCCCTACAATTATGAAGAAGCTATTCGATACACTCTGCCTCTTAGTGATCGGGCTTATGGCGGCCCTGCCTGCGGCCGCGCAGGTGGCGCAAGGTGATATAGACTTGCAGCAGGTCAATTCCAACCCTAGCAATCCGACCGGGATATGCCAGTGCGACACCATCGAGGTGCGCTACGAGATCAAACCCGGGGCGGCTTTTGCCAGCACCTCTACTTTCGAGTACCAGCTGGCTTCCTACTCGCCGCCGCCTCCGACCCCCCCTACGGTTTCCTGGGGTTCGTCTACGAATATTAATTTAGTGGACCTTCTGGTTAGCAAAAACCCCAACGTCTCCGCCAGTAACATAAATGATACCATCGGGCCGGGCGTAAAGTGGGCGGTTTTGGCCGTTCCCTGTAATGCCCAACTTTTGGGGCAGGCATTCCGGATCGTCAATAAGGATAATACCGGCAGCATTGTAGCGGATGGCGTTTCGGACACCGCTTTTTACAATATCAACCGCATCCCTACGGTGGCCAAAATAGACTCCGTTCGCTTGCTCCGTAACGGCGCGCTCCAGGATACCTTTGAAAATCCCTATACGGCCTCGCAGCAGGACGTGGGCTTTTGTGTAGGTGATAGTGTGGTGCTTTTCGCTTCGGGCGACGGCACCCAGTATATTTGGGAGCGGAACGGTACGCCCCTCATTAATGCCCCGCAAGTAGATAGCCTTATTGTCGGGTCCAGTGGTACCTACCGTTGTGAAATCAAAGATGGTCCTTGTAGTATTAAGACCCCTGAGGTGAAGGTGTCTTCTCTTAATACATCTCAGACCATTACCTGGAATTCGAATGATGCCCGAAACGCGGGTAGTTTCGATATTAGCCGTTCCATCGTCAATGGTGGCAATGGCCTACTGGACAGCATTGAGTTTTGCGAGGATAAAGATGCCGTTTTGGATGGGCCCCAACCGCCCCAGGGCACGGGTCTTACCTACACCTACCAATGGCTCTCCGACTCTATAAACCCCACCTCGGGGCAACCCATTAAGTATACCTTAAAGGGTCGCACCAATTTTGAACTCGCCCTGGATGATAGCATAGCGCCCCCGGGTATCCATAACTTTTACGTAGTAATCGATGATGGCTTGTGTTTAGATACCACAGAGGCTTTCGTAGTGATCGTGGATTCGATCCCGGACGGTGACCTTATCAGTCCGCCCTTCCCCGGCAATCCCGGCGATACGTCTTTTCTCAACGTCTGCATGACCGACTCGGTACAGCTCCAAACCCTTCCCTCGGTACCAGATCCTACCTGGAAATACAGCTGGGAGTGGCTGGACCCCACCACGGGCACCTGGCTGACGGTGTCAGGGAAAACCGGCAATCAAAGGAGCTTTGACACGCTGCCTACGCTATCGGTAGACACCAGTCTCTCTGATCCGGGCCAACCCTATTTTCAAAGTCCCAAACCCTTGATCCGCTACTTCCGGGTGCGCTTGCGCAACCGGACCACCACCAATAAACAAGTAACCTGCAGTGCCTACAGCGATACCATGGTGGTGCGGTGGCGCCCGGTCATCGATATGGTGGCCCTCGCGCCCGGCCAGCCCCAGGTAAGCACGGTAGGCCAAGACAGCATCAATTTCTGCGAAACAGACAGTGCTATCATTCAGGGGCCGGTGAGCCCTACAGAGCTGGACACTAATGGCTTTCCTTACACCTACCAATGGCTCACCGACTCGCTCAACCCCAACTCGGGCAACCGGGTAAAATATGCGCTCACCGGTGAAACAAACCGGCGGCTTACCGTGGATTCCAGTGGCCATTATTTCCTCGTGCTGGACGATGGCATATGCCGCGATACTTCTGCGGCTTTCGAAGTATTCGTGGATTCCCTGCCCCGCACAGCTGTTCAGGAGGTGCCCTTCCCCGGGCAAACGAGTGTTACCAACCTAAATCTTTGTCTCTATGATTCGGCCCTGGTATCCGCTACCGACACCTTCAATACCGGTCTGCGTCCCTGGGATTACCAGTGGCAGCAGTATAACCCGATTCAGGATGTTTGGAGCAACCTGCCCGGCGATAGCCTGGTAGCTTTCCAAATAGATACCAGCTACCAGCGGGTAAATGAAGACACCGCTTACTTCCGGCTGGTTACCCAGTACCGCAATCAATTTGGTATCCGCACCTGTGAGTACGTGGCGGATAGCGTGCAGGCGATCTTTTATGAAGCGCCCAATGTCTCTTACATCCCCAGCGACTCGGTGGGTATCTGCCCCGGCGATAGCGTGCTTTTTGTAGCGCAGGGCAACTTTACCAGCTTCTCTTGGCAAAACGGACAGGTGCTGAGTGCCAGCCGCTACATCAAGAACCCGGGTAATTACCCCGTGGAGGCCACCGGGGTAAATGGCTGTATCACCTATGATACGGTAGAAGTCACGTCCTTGGTAGTGAATGCCGCCATAGGCCCCGATATTACCGCAGCTTCCGGCGAGGTGGTGACCCTCCAGGCTTTCGGCGGGACGGATTTCCGCTGGTTTGCTTCCGATCCCATCCAGTTTAGCTCTATGCGGGGCCAAAGCATAAAAGTAAGCAACACCCTGCCGGATGGGGTAGACGCCGACACGGCGCGGATATTCGTGGAAGTGACCAACACCCGCGGTTGTGTAGGACTGGACAGTCTCCTCTTTATCGTAAATCGCGAAGACCCGCCCGACGCGGTCAATTTAAACAGCAAGGCCTACAATGTGATCACCCCCAACGGCGATGGACTTAACGATATATGGGATATCCGCGAGCTGGTAGATGGCGATGATTGCAAGCTGACCATCCTCAATCGCTGGGGCAGCACCGTGTACGAAGAGGAAAGCTTTTCCGGCACCTGGACGGGGGTGGACAACGGTGGGAACGAGTTAGATGACGGCACCTACTACTACATTCTCGATTGCGGCGGTACCGTTCGTATGCGTAACGCTCTTACCATTCTCCGCTCACGCTAAATAACACAACCCTATCACGAAATGAAAAAGCTAATCACCATATCTCTTGTAGCTATTATGGGGCTGGGCGCTTATGCGCAGCAAATCCCCCTGTACAGCAATTATTTCTTCACGCCCTTTATTTATAACCCGGCTTATTCCGGCTCCAAAGGGGTGACCGAAGCCACCATTCTGCATCGCCGGCAGTGGACCGGCTTGCAAGGCTCCCCCGAAACCTCTGCTATTGCCCTGCAGGGAGCGCTGAAGAATTACAATTTTGGCTACAGCCTTTACGGCTATGTAGACCAAACCGACATCCTCCAGCGTACCGGGGCCTACGGCAATTATGCCTACCACCTGCAGCTTTCTGATGATGCCAGCCTCTCCTTTGGTATTGGAGCGGGCTTCTTAAATCAAGGCATCAACTCCAATTCGGTACGCGCTCAAGACCCTTCCGACGTGTTTACCGTGGTGCCCACGGAGCGGGGCGTCTTTGACCTATCGGCGGGCCTCCGCTTCAAAGTGGCTGATTTTACCCTGGGGGCGGCGGCGCCCCAACTGCTCGCCCAGGATGTGGTGTTCAGCGACAATAGTGACAATCGCATCAACTTTGGCCTCACCCGCCATTACGTGGCCAATGCTCAGTATGATTTCGCCTTTAACGGCGACGATCAGGTACTTAGCCCCATGGTGATGGTGCGCGCCGGCGAGAATATCCCCGTGCAGGTAGATGCCGGTATGATGTTCCGGATGAAGAAGTTTGGCTACATCGGGGCCATGTACCGCTCCGACTATGCCGTGACGGGCAACATCGGGGTAAATCTTACCGATGAGCTTACCCTGGGCTATGCTTACGACTTCTCTCTCAATACTTACGGAACCTCCCTAGGCACCAGTCATGAGTTCATGCTGACCTATCGCTTTGGAAGCAACCGCGATAACGAGCGGATGGAAAATGAGCTCAAGCGCATCAAGATGCGGCAACTCCGCCAGCAAGACCAGGTAGAAGAAACCGTAGATGAAAAGCTGGAAGAGTTTGAAGAGAAAATGAAGCGCCAGCAAGAGCAAAACCAGCAGGAGCCTGCTGAGGAGCAAGGACAAAACAATGCGGACAACAATAACCGTGGCCAAAACAACAACCAGCGGGGCGCCAATCGCAACAACCAGCGCCAGAACAACAACCGCGGCGGCCGGAACAATGCCAATAACCGCCAAAACATTAACCAGCGCGGCCAAAACAACAGCGGCGGCAGTAATAATCAACCAGGCTACGGCGGCTATGCTGCGGATAACCAAGCCGGCAATGTAGCTCCCGGTTCCCAGGGTTATTACATCACCGCCGGGGTATTTAGCAGCGAAGGCAACGCCCGCAAGCGGATCAGCCAATTGGAAAACAAGGGCTTTAAAGCCAATTTCTTCCGCGATCCCAGTAATAGTTATTACTACGTTTACCTCTTGAAGTTTGATAGCTATCAAGAAGCCGATCAGGCCAAATCCAGTAAGATGAATGGCGCTTATGACGGCAAACTTTGGATCAAGACCGTGAAATAGATCCTCGAAAATAGCCCCCTTAAAAGCCCGTCGGTATCCTCTACCGGCGGGCTTTTTTCTTTTGAAGGCGCCGTACTTCTAAAGCCTGATGGGCTGCCATTTTTTGCTCGGAATAATCCCATCCAAGGCTCACCAGCTTCAGCTCCGCTGGGACATTACCGGGCGGACCGCAGGTCATGCAGGCTGGCATTCCAGGCGATTTATCCCTTTCAAGGGAGTCAACCACTTGTCTCACCCCTGGCGAGACCCCTACCCCTCCTGAACCCGGAAGGAAGAAGGGGGAATGGCCTTTAAAAAGTGGTGTGGAGGAGGCCCTGAGCTCACTTATGAACCCACAAATTAAGATTAATAATACCTTAATAATCTGCAAGTTGCTTCTTTTCGGTAGAGGTTATTTTGGGGTGCCAATGAGCTGTTCGTAACCCTTACCTAACTATTCGACCTAAGCATTTTCATACTTTTTTGCTGCAGCCCAAAAAAGTTTGGCAACCGATCCCGTGGATACCGGAGACCGTTTTCCCACCTCTTTTTGTTTTTAACCATTAAAAGCGGTGTCAACCTTTCGGAGGTATCTAAATTTGGGATATATTCGAAATACGAAATTATTGATCATGAAGCCCTTCGACTCCGCTCAGGGCCCTTCGACTCCGCTCAGGGCGTCATCCGGGAGGGGCTTTCCTAAACCCTAGTGCTGGAAAAAACGGTTGTTTAGGCTGAGCGCAGTCGAAGCCCCTCCGCCGCTTGGACATTCTATACCAAACAGGATTTGCGCCAGCGGGGCCGCTCCAGGGGGCTCTCATAAAGAAAGACTACGCCTGCTGCAGCGCCCGCGCCTGCGCCAGA
>JAVLBR010000114.1:0-6922 GCA_031581125.1 Schleiferiaceae bacterium
ACACTAAATAGCAACCTACCGGGAGCGTGGCCACGGGCCCCGCTTTTTACAGTGCGCTGTACTTTTGCCCTCATGTACCACGAGCAGCAGCGCCTCGGCGCTCCTTTTATCTGGCTGATCTGGAGCGCCCTTCTTTTTTACGGCATCTTTGGCGGTCTGCGGACTTTTCTGCTGGGCCTATCTACGCCGGGCATTCCCCAGGGGGGCTGGTTTTATGCCATGCTGCTTGTGTTCTGGCTTATGGTGGGCGGGACGCTGCTGGGACTGCGCTTGCTTATAGCCGTAAACTCAGCGGGGGTGTCTATCACATTTGGCCCCCTGGCCCAAAAAAAGTACGCCTGGAAGGTGCTGCGCAAAGCGCAGGTGGTGCGCAAAGGGCGGCGTGTGCTGGGGCGCAGCCGGCGGGATGGCGCCGAGGTGCTCAATGCGGGCGGGGCTTATTTTATGGTATTGGAAACGCGCGCGGGCGAGCGGCTGGAGGTGAGTACCGGCCAACCGGAAGCACTGGCAGAGGCCCTTAAAAGAAAGGGGCGGAGGATGGGTAAATAGGACAAGGCTGCCTGGCCAGGGCGTTCTATATTTGCCCTAAATACCCTTCCATGCAAAATCAAGTGACCATCAAGAAACGCCACGTGACCCTGGGCGAATTTATCATCGAATACCAAAAAGAGTTTCCTTATGCCAAAGGAGAACTCAGTGCCTTGCTTAGCAGCATTCGCCTGGCGGGAAAAATGGTAAATCAGGAGATCAATAAGGCCGGCCTGGCCAATATCCTGGGCGCCAGTGGCGATGAAAACGTGCAGGGCGAGCAGCAGCAAAAGCTGGATGTGATGGCCAATGACTTATTTATCAGCACGCTGCATAACCGGGGCGAGATCTGTGGCATCGCTTCGGAAGAGATGGACGATTACGTGGAGTTTAACGAGGAGCTGCACAAGGATGCCAAGTACGTGGTTTTGATCGATCCGCTGGATGGGAGCTCTAATATCGATGTGAATGTATCGGTGGGCACTATTTTTAGCATTTACCGGCGGATAAGCCAGCAGGGAGAAAAGGTAACGCGGGAGGATTTCCTGCAGCCCGGACATAAACAAGTGGCGGCCGGCTACCTGGTGTACGGCACCAGTACCATGCTGGTGTATACGACGGGCCACGGCGTGAATGGCTTTACTTATGATCCGGGCATTGGCTCGTTCTTTCTGTCCCATCCGCAGATGACGGTAAGCAATAACGGCCGCATTTACAGCATCAACGAGGGCAATTACGTCCACATGCCGGAAGGGGTGAAAAAGTACATTAAGTGGTGCCAGGAACTGGATCCGGCCACCAAGCGCCCCTTAACATCGCGCTACATAGGTTCTTTGGTGGCGGATTTTCACCGCAATTTGCTTAAAGGCGGGATTTACATTTACCCGCGGGGTACTAAATCGCCCCACGGAAAATTACGCCTTCTCTACGAGTGCAATCCCATGGCTTATCTGATAGAGCAGGCGGGGGGTAAAGCGAGTGATGGCCATACCCGGATTATGGATATCAAACCAGACGAGTTGCACCAGCGGGTGCCTTTCTTTTGCGGCAGCCGGGAGATGGTGGAAAAAGCGGAGTGGTTTTTGGAACAGTATCCGGGATAACGTGCTTACCGGCCGGAGGCCCAGGCTGCTTTAGTTTAGGAAGCGGCTCGCAGGGCTTTGAGGGCGGTTTTATCCAGGCGCTTAGCGGCGTACTTCCGATCTACGGTGAGCGGATAGCTTTCCTCGCCATGGCCGGGAAGCTCGTACATGGCTTCGGTGAGGATGGCTTCTAGGATGGAGCGTAAGCCCCGCGCGCCCAGTTTGTACTCTACGGCCTTTTCTACCACGTACTGGAGCGCCTCTTCTTTGAAATCAAGCGCTATGTCATCGATATCTAAGAGGTGAGTATACTGCTTGATCAGCGCATTTTTGGGCTCGGTAAGGATGCGTTTGAGGGTTTCGCCATCGAGGGGATCCAGGTGGGTGACCACGGGCATCCGGCCGATGAGCTCGGGAATAAGGCCAAAAGATTTGAGGTCTTGGGGGGCAATGTACTGCAGCATGTTGCCCTCAGCGCTTTCCCCGCTGCGGTTTTTGCTGCTGTGAAAACCCACGGCTTGGGTATTAAGCCGCCGGGCGATGTGGCGCTCAATGCCATCAAAGGCGCCCCCCGCGATAAAGAGGATATTGCGGGTATCAATTTCCACAAACTTTTGATCGGGGTGCTTGCGACCGCCCTGTGGGGGTACATTTACCTTACTGCCTTCCAGCAGCTTAAGTAAAGCCTGCTGGACGCCTTCGCCACTCACGTCGCGGGTGATGGAAGGGTTGTCGCTTTTGCGGCTTATTTTATCGATCTCATCGATGAAGATGATGCCCCGTTCGGCGGCTTTTTGGTCGTAATCAGCGGCCTGGAGCAGGCGGCTCAAGATGCTTTCCACGTCTTCCCCTACGTAGCCGGCTTCGGTGAGGATGGTGGCATCTACGATGGTAAAGGGCACGTTGAGCATCTTGGCGATGGTGCGGGCCATGAGGGTTTTGCCGGTTCCGGTTTCCCCTACTAGTACGATGTTGGACTTTTCGATCTCTACCTCTTCCGTTTTTTTAGAGGCGGCCGTAAGTCTTTTATAATGATTGTACACGGCTACGGACAGTACCTTTTTGGCATCTTCTTGCCCGATGACGTATTCCGCTAAGAATTCATTGATCTCTTTAGGCTTGGTGAGGCGGAGCGACTGGGGGAGCTCTTTTTTCTCTTCGTTATCCAATTCTTCGGCCACGATACCGTAGGCCTGCCGGATGCAGTGATCACAGATGTGGCCACTCAAACCGGCGATGAGCAGGTTGGTGTCTTTTTTTTCGCGGCCGCAAAAGGAGCAGCTCAGGTCTTCTTTTTTATTGCTCATAAGGAATCGTAATAGGAGGTAAAGATAAGAAAGCCCCGGCAGGGTATGCCGGGGCTGGGGGCGGGGTGGTGGTGTGGGGGGCGGACCCCGCCCCGGGGGGTATTTTAAAGCTTAAGCTTTACTTCTTTGCGTAGTAAGTACCTCATCAATCATGCCATATTCTTGGGCCTCGGTAGCACTCATCCAATAGTCTCGGTCGCTGTCATTTTCTACTTTTTCGAGGCTTTGGCCACTGTGGTTGGCTATGATGCGGTAGAGCTCTTCTTTCATTTTGAGGACCTCTTTTACCGCTATTTCCATGTCGCTGGCTTGTCCTTGGGAGCCGCCCATGGGCTGGTGGATCATTACCCGGCTGTGCTTGAGCGCGGAGCGCTTGCCGTCGGCGCCGGCACATAATAAAACGGCGCCCATGGAAGCGGCCATGCCGGTACAGATGGTGGCCACGTCCGGCGCTACCAGCTGCATGGTATCATAAATACCCAGCCCGGCATAGACAGAGCCACCGGGGCTGTTGAGGTATATCTGAATGTCTTTGCTGCTATCGGAAGATTCCAGAAAGAGTAGTTGTGCCTGTACAATGTTGGCCACTTGATCATTGATGCCCGTGCCCAAAAAGATAATGCGGTCCATCATCAGCCGGGAAAAGACGTCCATCTGGGCTACGTTGAGCTGCCGCTCTTCAATGATATAGGGCGTAAGCGAGGCATCCAGATAGTTGCCTACATGCATGCTGTTCAAGCCATGCTCTTTAACAGCGTAATTTTCAAATTCCTTTCTATAGTTCATTCTTTGGCAAATTTAGGGAATATTAACGACCAGCTTGAATACAAGTTCCGGGCCAGGGCCATTTTCTGCCATTAAGCCTTCTTAGGGCGGAAGGGATTTAATGAGTCAGGTCCGGATAGTCTGCCGTTTTGTAGCTACCGGGGTCCGGCATTACCTGGCCGAGGGATTGGGGCCAGGCAGCTCTATTTTTTGGTCACCTTTTTAATAAACTGGTCGTAGCTCACTTCCTTTTCTTCCACTTTGAGGTGCTCTTTGTAAAATTTCAGCAGTTTCTTCGCGTAGGCTTGGTCGCTCATTTGTTCGCGCTGCTCCTTGTTCTCGAGCAAGTTTTCCGCGATACCGGCCGCCATTTCTTCTTGCGGTGCCTGGCCAAACTGGGCCATTTGCTGCATTACCATCTGGGTAGCCTGTTCTTTGAGGTCTTCTTCGGAGACTTCGATGTTGTGTTCCTTCACGAGGCGGCTTTCGATGAGCTGCCAGCGCAGCTCGTCCTTCATCTCGGGAAATTTTTCATCGATGTTCTCCTCGGTGATGTCTTTCTGCTCCTGAACCAGCCATTTTTTCAGGAAGCCTTCGGGCAGTTCAAAGGGCATTTTCTCCAGGAGCTTGTCCTTCACATCTGCGTAAAATTGCTGATCGCTATGCTGCAGATAGTTGCGCTCCATGTCTTCCTTCACCCGCTGGCGGAAGGCTTCTTCGGAGTCCACCGCTCCTTCGCCAAACACTTTGTCAAACAGCTCTTGGTTTAGCTCGGCGGGCTCTACCTTACTAATCTCTTCTATCTGGAAGGAAAAACGCTGAGTGGCGTTATTAAGCTCTTCTTCGCTCACCCCTAGCAGGTTGCTAAGGGAAAAATCTTTTTTGAAGGCCTTTTGGGCGTCGAGTATTACGGTATCGCCTACCTTTTTGCCCAGCAGTTCCTTTTCGGTTTTGCTGTGGTCGATGCTGTTGAGGTCAAAGGTAGCGGAGGTTTTGATGCCCTCTTCTACGGGCTCACCGTCGGCCTTTACTTCTGTAAACGGCCCCCGGAGCAGGCAGTTTTTTTCCACCGCTTCGGGCGTACTCATCTGTCCGTACTGGCGGGCATACTGCTTCACCATGTGGTCTACCTGGTCTTTTTCCGCTACTATTTTGTGATAAGGCACTTTAATGCGGCCGTTTACTTTCAGCTCAAAGTCGGGGGCCAGGCCCAGTTCAAAATCGAAGCTAAAGTTTTTCTGCTGGTCCCAATCGATATTTGTTTGTTCTACGGGCAGAGGACTTCCCAGTATGTTGAGTTCTTCTTTCTGGATGTGATCCATTACACTGCTCTGGATCAGTTTATTAACCTCGTCTATGGTGAGGCTTTTGCCGTATTGTTTTTTGATGAGAGACAGGGGCACCTTGCCCTTTCTAAAGCCAGGCATATCGGCCTTTTTGCGATAGTCTTTGAGCTTTTGGTCTACCTTTTCCCGGTAATCTTGCTCATCGATCTTAACCGTCAGGACGGCGTTTAAATCATTGGTTTTGCGAGTGCTTACATCCATGCAGTATGCGTATCAATACGTTTTCTTAAAGGGGGGCAAAATTACAATCTTTTGTCTGCTTGGCGATTGATTTCAGCGCTTCATAAAAAAAAAGCCTCCCCTGCTTTCTGCTATCCAGTATAATTGTAGGTTAATAGGGCTTATGATTAGAAAAACGCTAATTTCGCCCAAACAGCATATTTTAAGCCACTGAACCAAAATTGATAAACATGAAACGCATTTTTACCCTTCTGAGCGCCCTTCTGCTTTGCGGCGGCCTTCAGGCGCAAGAAAAGCTCTCCGCCAACGTAGGTCTTGGATTGGGCGTGCCTTACGTAAAACTGGACCAAACCGACTACATTGGGTATAAGCCCAACTTGGCTCTTACCGGAGGTCTTGGCTATCAATTAGACAAGTACTTTCGGGTACGCGGCGACATTCTTTATGGCTATCTGAATGGCAATGACGACCTTACTTATTTTCAAAGCAATATAGGGGAGGCTAATCTGGCTCTGGAAGTAAATATCCTGCGCTACCTGGACGATAACACCAATTTTAAATTTAACCTGGTCGGTGGAGTCGGGATGGGGGTCCTCCATAGCAATCTCTATAGCCGCGCAAGCCGCAACCGCATTCAGGAAATTCCGAGCAATCGCAATGGCACCTACTCCCTAATGTGGCATACCATTGGCGGAGCTAATATCGGCATTCCCCTCAGCCCTAAGTTAGACCTTAATATGGGCTATCACCATCGCTTCTCAGAAGATAATGATTGGTTAGATGCCACCGATTCGCCTGAGCTTGATTCTTACGGCATGGTGAAGCTGGGCCTCACCTTCCATCTTAAACACGTAATCCCAAAGGGTAAAGTAGAAGTGGATAAAAAACGCTACCAAAATCTTCGCCAAACCGCCGACAACCTAAAAGGCGAATTGGAAGTACAAGACAATATGAAAGAAAAGGTAGCTCGCCTGGAAATGAATGTGCAGGAGAAGGACCTCATGATAAGCGACCTGCAAAGCAAGGTAGATAGCCTCCAGCAGCTCAAAGACAAGCGGGAGGTGGCCTCAGTAGATGAAATGCCGGCGGGCGCCCCCTCCCGGCGCGGCGCCACGCCCTCGGAAAAACAGCGCCAGGCCAGCCTGGGCAAAAAGCAGTACCGGATTGTAGTAGCTAGCCTAGCTTCTCGCAGTATGGCAGAACGTTATAGGTCCAATAGCAATTTGGACAAGTCAGAAATGATCACCGTATACGTGGAAAAAGTGGATAGCTACCGGGTTATTTATAAATCCAGACCTACCTACCCCGCCGCCAAAAAAGAACTGCAAAGCGTAAAACGGAAAGTCCCCGATGCCTGGATAGCGAAGTTCTAAAACAGAATTCGAGCCGTTTTAGCTCCACCAAAAAGCGCTCGCCTGGCCTGTCCAGGCGAGCGCTTTTTTAGTGGGCCCGCTTTTATTTAGTGCCTGTCCATACAGTCTGGTGTCTCGTCTAGAAAGTTGAAGAAAAGCTTGCCCCGAAAGCATGCAGGGCCTGTCCCGACTCATTCATGGAGGCACGAGAGGACGATAAAAGCGCAGCCTCCCCACGGGCGAGATGAGTCTCGCTAGCAGCGAGAGCGGACTTTATAGACGGACACTATTTTGTGTTTGTCCATACAGTCGAGTGTCTGTCCTAGAAAGTTGGTCAGCGAGGCTTGCGCAGCTCCAAAAAG
>JAVLBR010000115.1:0-6885 GCA_031581125.1 Schleiferiaceae bacterium
CCCCTTTCCCAGGCAAGCCTGGGCGGGGGGCGAAGGGTGATTTTGGCATTAAGGTCGGGATTACCCTTGCTCCGCTGCGGGTGATCCCTGGTGTGGGGAGACGGCATCCTCGCCCCCACCCGCCCCGCCGTCCCGGCGGTCGGTTTTTTTTTTATGCTCCCCTTTCCCAGGCAAGCCTGGGCGGGGGGCGAAGGGTGATTTTGGCATTAAGGTCGGGATTACCCTTGCTCCGCTGCGGGTGATCCCTGGTGTGGGGAGACGGCATCCTCGCCCCCACCCGCCCCGCCGTCCCGGCGGTCGGTTTTTTTTTATGCCCCCCTTTCCCAGGCAAGCCTGGGCGGGGGGCATAAAAAAAAACCCGCCTTCAGCTGCGCTGAAGGACGGGTGGGGGCGGGGCGGAGAGAGAGGGATTCGAACCCTCGGTACCGTTGCCGGTACACACGCTTTCCAGGCGTGCCTGTTCGACCACTCCAGCACCTCTCCTTTTTGTTAAGGATTTGCAAAATTACAACTGATGGCCTGCCTGCACAAGGTGTCTAATAAATAATGCTTTTATTTGCGGTATCGAAAATCAAAAAGTACAATCGATGAGGGGTGGCCCGCTTGCTTTTGGTCAAGTTTTTTAATTTCACCGCTCAAAACAACTCGCAACCAAAAATGAAAAAACTACTCTCTATCCTCGCAATCGTAGGCCTGGTGACCATTAACGCCGGAGACCTGCTGGCCCAAGATGCCGCTGCCACCGACACCGCCCAGGAAACGGCTGCCATGGCCGATTCTGCCGCCGCCGATAGCACGGCTGCCGCCGCCGATAGTGCGGCCGCAGACAGTGCCGAAGTCGCTGCTGCGGACACTCAAAAGGAAGAGCCTAAAGAAGAAGCCCAGGCCGAAGAAGACCTGACCTTCCACCAAGTGCTCAAAGAAAAGTTTATCGAAGGAGGTCCTTCCTTTATGGGCATTGTGCTCTTGACCCTTATCCTGGGGCTGGCTATATCCATCGAGCGGATCATTTACCTGAATCTGGCCACGCCGAACGCTAAAAAGCTCCTCGCCGAAATAGAGGAAGCCTTGCAAAGTGGCGGCGTAGAAAAGGCCAAAGAAGTATGCCGCAACACCCGCGGCCCGGTAGCCAGTATTTTTTACCAAGCGCTGGAGCGTCACGATGAAGGCATCGAGATGGTAGAAAAATCTGTAGAGTCCTACGGCTCCGTACAGCTGGGGCTGTTGGAGCGTAACGTATCCTGGATTTCGCTTTTTATCGCCCTGGCGCCCATGCTGGGCTTTATGGGTACGGTTATCGGAATGATCGGGGCCTTTGACTCTATCGAAGCCGCGGGCGATATTTCGCCCTCGCTGGTAGCCGGCGGTATTAAAGTAGCCCTGCTGACCACCGTATTCGGTCTTATCGTAGCGGTGATCCTCCAGATCTTCTACAACTACATCATTTCCAAAGTGGACTCCATTTCCAACACCATGGAAGATGCTTCCATCTCCCTGGTCGATATGTTGGTCAAGTACGAGTCTAACAACAAAAAATAAAACTGGTCATGAACGAGACGCTGATTAACACAGGTATCTATGTTACCTACGCCTTGCTGGCCCTTGCCGTAGTGGGGATATTGCTCTTCTCCCTGTGGCAGGTAGTAAAGAACCCGGCTGGCGCCAAAAGTGCATTGGCCGGAATTGTGGCCCTGGTGGTCATATTGCTGGTAAGCTATGGCATCAGTACCGGTTCCGATCTGGAAATTTACGCGCAAAAATTGGAGGTGACCTCTGAGACATCCCAGCAGGTGGGCACTGGTCTCCTGGTATTTTATGCACTGGGGGCGCTGGCCATCCTGTCTATCCTCTACTCGGAGATAACCAGCATTTTTAAGTAAAATCAAGTTATGGCAAGAAGATCCGCCCCTGAAATAAACGCAGGTTCCATGGCTGATATAGCCTTCCTGCTCCTTATCTTCTTCCTGGTGACCACCACCATGGACGTAGATTCGGGGATCAACCGGAAGCTGCCGCCCTGGAACGACGAACAGGTAGATCCTCCTCCCATCAAAGAGAAGAATATCTTCACCGTTTTGGTTAACTCGAAAGACCAACTGCTGGTAGAGGAGGAATACATGGACATAGAGCAGTTACGCGGCGCGGCCAAGCGCTTTGTCAATAACAATGGAGATGGTAGCTGTGATTACTGTACGGGTGCCCTGCGCAGCCCTACTTCCTCGGTAAATCCCGAGAAGGCCATCATTTCCCTGCAGAATGACCGCGGCACCTCTTACGAAACCTATATCGCCGTCCAAAACGAGCTCGCCGCCGCTTACAATGAGTTGCGCGAGGAATTGGCCCAACGGCGCTACGGGGTGTCCTATAAAGACCTGGGAGAAGAAGCCCGGAAAGAAATCCAGGAGGCTTATCCCCAAAAGATCTCTGAAGCAGAACCCGTAAGTTTAGGTAACTAATGGCTAAGTTTAAGAAAAAAACCGGAGGGGGAGCGCCGGGGATCTCCACCGCTTCCCTGCCCGACATCGTTTTTATGCTCTTGTTCTTCTTTATGGTAACTACCGTGATGCGGGAGGTTACCCTTAAGGTAGAAAACAAGAAACCCAAGGCAACGGAAATAAAAAAGCTGGAGCGCAAAAGCTTGGTCACCTATATTTACGTAGGGAAGCCCAAGGCACAGTACATCGCCCAGGTAGGCTCAGAGCCCCGTATTCAGCTTAACGATGCCTTTGCCCGGGTAAAGGACGTGCAAAACCACGTCATTACCGCCCGGGAAGAGATTAACGAGGCCGAGCGTCCGCTGATGACCGTATCCATTAAGGCCGATAGCGAGGTGAAAATGGGCCTGATATCGGACATTAAGCAAGAACTGCGCAAAGCTAACACCCTAAAGCTCAACTACTCCACGCGCAAAGGCGAGGTGTACGGCGATAAGGGTTAAGGCCCCATTATATTTTCGATAGGAAGCCCCCTTTGCCCTTGGCAGAGGGGGCTTTTCATGAGAGGCATAACCCTTCATCCCAAAGCACCAGCAGGGGAGGCTCCCGCGGAAAAGCTGGACCAAGGCCCCCTTGGCCCGGGGCGGGGCTTTCCGCAGGGCACCAAACGGGAGGGCTTTCCTAAACCTTTAGGCGGGAAAAAACGGTTGTTCAGGCTGAGCGCAGTCGAAGCCCTTCTGCCGTTTAGACTTATTATCCAAACAGGATATGGTGCGTCGGTGCCGCTCCAGGGGGACTAATAACCCAAGGCGCAGCGATCTAATAGCCGGGGTTTACCTCTCTTGCCTCCCCTGACTGTCCCCCCAAGCTATTGACCCTTTGCGCCAAAGAGGGAAGGGGAGGTGCGCTACTGCGGCCGGCCCGGGCGTTCTTGCCAGAGCCAATAAAGAATACCCAAACACGCCGCCAAGGCTAAGATCCAGGCCAGGGAGACGCTCAGCGCCGGGGCTTGTCCTTCGGCTACGTCTTTGTACTGCGCATCCGTAAAGTAGACGCTGGCCACGATAATCCCATTGTTGATAAAGTGCACCAGGGAGGGGACCCATAAGGAGCCGCTCCAGTGCCGGAGGTACCCCAGGATGATGCCCAGGGCAAAGATGGACAGAAAGGCCAAAAATTGCTGATGGAGTAGGGCAAATAGGAAGGCGGTAAATACCACCGCCAGGGGCGTCGCTACCCGCCGGGCCAGGAGGGGCTGGATCAAACCGCGGAAGAGGGCCTCTTCGCAGAGGGCCGGGAGTAAGGCCATCACCAGCATAACTTCAATGAAGGAATAGAAAGAGGGCATATCCAGAAGCTGGCTGTAACGGGCCAGCATGGCTTCTTGATTGCTCACCAGGTAATCTTGTACATCGCTGAGCCAAGTGGGCCAGGGAAGCTGCTCACTTAAGCGGTAGAGGAGGTCACTCATGCTGCCGGCGCTGTAGCCTAAAACCAGCAAGAGGGGAATAACCAGCCAGGGCCAGGCGGAAAAACGATCGGTACCCAGGAATGGGGCGGGCTGAGTGGAGAAAAAGTAGGCCCCTACCAGCGCCGGGAATAAAAAGGTACCCAGCGTGGCAAATCCCTGGACGGTTTTAAATACGGTGGCGCTTTGGGCCTGGTCAAAGGCGTTGATGAGGGAAAGGAGCTCTTCAATGGGCAAATTCGTCCGGATCATGGCCACGGTGAGCCCCAAGAAGGAACCCAAGAGACTACCCAAAAGGACCAGCCCTACCAGGATCAATAGTTGAAGCCCCAGCGGGCGAAATGCAAAAGCTCCTTTCATAAGGGGGCAAGGGTAATTTTATAACTTTGCAAAGGTCTTAAAATACAGAGATTTGGTGAAGATTGGCAATATTGAAGTAGGCGCATTCCCGCTGTTGTTGGCCCCGATGGAGGACGTAAGTGATCCGCCTTTTCGGACGCTGTGCAAAGAAAACGGCGCGGATGTGATGTACACCGAGTTTATTAGCTCCGAAGGGCTCATCCGGCACGCCGCCAAAAGTCGGCAAAAACTGGACATATTCGAATACGAACGGCCTATCGGCATTCAGATTTTTGGCAGTGAGATCGACTCTATGCGGCAGGCAGCGGCTTTGGCGGAAGAGGCCGGGCCGGATATCATCGACATTAATTACGGCTGCCCCGTAAAAAACGTGGCCTGCAAGGGCGCGGGTGCTGGCATCCTCCGGGATGTGCCCAAAATGGTGGAAATGACCGCCGAAATCGTCAAAGCGGTAGATAAGCCGGTGACGGTAAAAACCCGTTTGGGCTGGGATGATGATTCCAAATACATCGTAGAAGTAGCAGAGCGCCTTCAGGATGTGGGCATTCAGGCCATCAGCATCCACGGCCGTACCCGTAAGCAGATGTACAAAGGGGAGGCAGACTGGTCGCTCATAGGCGATATTGTAAACAATCCCCGGATGCACATTCCCGTATTTGGCAATGGCGATGTGGATACGCCCGAGAAGGCCCTCGCTATGCGGGATCGCTACGGTGTGGATGGCATAATGATAGGACGGGCTTCCATAGGCTATCCCTGGATATTCAACGAAGTCAAACACTTCCTGCAGACGGGCGCACATTTGGCCCCGCCCAACATAAAACAACGGGCCGATGCCGCCCGGCGGCATATCTCTATGGCGGTAGACTGGAAAGGGGAGCGAACCGGTATTCACGAAACCCGGCGCCACTATACTTCCTACTTTAAAGGCATTCCCCACTTTAAGGAATACCGCATGAAGCTGGTTACCTCAGAAGACCTGGCCACTATTTACGAAACCCTGGATGAGATTGAAGCGCGCTTTGCAGAGGTGGAGGTGCCGCTGCCTTATGCCTGATGGAGGTGCGCTTGTTTGAGGCGGCGGGAAGTAAAGTAACTGGCCACCAGGCTGAGCAGAAAAACCGTGGCGGCCACCTGGAGCACGTCTTGGCCCTGAAGGGCTACCGGGTAGGCTTCTACAATGTAGCCACTGCCCACCTCAATAAGGCCGTACTGCTGCTGGAGCCATACCAGCAGGAGGCCCAGGGCCAGACCAATGATACCGCCGGTGCCGCTGATAATGAGGCCTTCGTAAAAAAAGATGCGCCGGAGCTGGGAGAGGCTCATGCCCAGGGCGTGGAGCGTCTGGAGATTCGCGCGTTTTTCGAAGAGCAGCATGCTAAGGCTGCCGGCGATGGTAAAGGTGGCGATGGCCAGGATAAGGGCAAAGACCAAAAAGGTAAAGAGGCCTTCCGTTTTCATAACCTTAAAAAACACCGCTTGCTGTTCCTCACGGGTTTGTACTTGGAGGGGCTTGCCCAACTGGCCCTGCAAACTTTCCTTTACGGCTTGGGGGTTTGTTTCAGGGTTTAACTTCAATTCCAGGGCACTGACCTGCTGGGGACGCCGGTAGAGCTGCTGGGCAAAACGTAAGGGCACCAGGACGTACTGCTCGTCGAATTCGGGCTGAATGGCAAAGATGGCGGTAGGGTAGATGGGGCGCTGCCGGTAGGCCCCACTGAGGTCGAGGCCCTGCGATAGCTTCCCGGGTACAAATACCTGGAGGGGATCGTCGTACTGCGCGGGCCCAAAACCCAGGCGGTAAGCTACGCCGCCCCCCAGCACGGCTGGCGGCAGGGAAAGGGTATCTTCCAGCCGGTAGCGGCCTGAGCTAAGGTGCGATTGGATGGCGGTCACGGCATCAAACTGTGCATCGACCCCTTTGAGGGTGGCAATGTACTCGTGGTCTTGGTAAGAGAAGAGCGCTTTCTCGGCCAGGGTGTAACTGTGGGCGGCGATGGCCTCGTTTTGAAGTGCCTTGCTGCTGTCTATCAGCGCGGGGGAAAAGTACTTCCCCTCGGTTGCGGTGATCTTAAGCGTGGGATCAAAGGCCTGGTAGAAGCCCTTTACCAGGTTTTCCAGTCCGTTGAACGCGCTGAGGACAATGATCAGGGCGGTGGTGCCCACTAGGATGCCCAAAACAGAAATGCTGGTGATGATATTGACCGCATTGCTGCTGCTCCGCGCTAGAAAGTAACGTCGGGCAATGAGGGCACTTAGTTTCACTGAATGGGGCTTTCACCACCGTTGCGCAGGATGCGGTCTATTTCGGATTCGGCTTCCAGGGAATCGTCCCGGAAAAACTGCAATTCCGGCATTTTGCGCAGCCGGCCCTTCATCTGGCGCACCAGCTGATTTTTGAGCTGCTTGTGGTGGTTTTCGGTCCACTGCATCACGGCGGCCGCTTCTTCCGTGGGGAAGGCGCTCAGCTGAATCCGGGCCAGGGAAAGGTCTGGGGTGATCCGAACGGAGGTAACGGTAATGAGTACGCCGGGGAAATCCTGCTGGGCTTCTTGGCGGAAAATTTCGGCCAGGTCTTTCTGAACCTGGGCCTCTACTCTTTGTAAGCGATGCGCATCCATG
>JAVLBR010000116.1:0-6878 GCA_031581125.1 Schleiferiaceae bacterium
CATGCTGCTGCCGGTGGTGCCGTTGCCAAAGCTCCACTGATAGCTATCGGCATTGGTGCTGCCGGAAGCATCCAGGTAGTAGAATTCGATATTGCCAACTACGGCGCTATCGATGGTAAAGCTGGCAACCGGTTGTGGCGCATTGGCCGTAGTGAAGCTTACCGGGCCGGTGAACATGGAGGTGTCTCCGCCACAAGTATCGGCTACCCAAACATCGTAAGCGGTATTGGGATTTAAGCCAGTGATGCTGTGGGGGGAGGTCACTACGCCCGTGAAGGTGCCCGTACCTGGGGTAAAGCCGGCCGGTCCGTATTGGAGCACGGAGCTACCGCTATTGGAGGTCCAGCTTACCTCTACGCTGTCGCAGCCGGCATTGGCCGTGCTGAGGTTGGTAGGAGCGGGGCAATTTCCTGAATAGGGGGTGATGCAGAAATTGTCCACGTAGTAATCGATGTCATAGTTGCCTGAAGACACCACACCGGAGTAGAAATTCACCCCGTTGAACTGGATGGGGGCACCGTTTACCGAGCTGTAGATATAGCCTACGCCGGTGCTATTGCCATTTAGCTCGAACCATGCGGTATCGTTGTCCAGATCGATGATAGAGCTCACGGTGATCCACTGGCCTTGCGAGTAGTTGAAGGTACCCACCAAGTTCAGGCCGGTACCAGTGCGTACTTCGGCTACGCCATTGTCTTTGAAGTAGATTTCACCACCCCAAAGGTTGCCAGCAGCGCCCCCTATGTAGTTCTGCTGGATGTTGAAGTAAGCGCCTTTACCGGACTCTACGTACAGATCAAGTTCAACATTCCAAGCCCCGGAGGAGATGGTGTCAAAAACGGCTACTACATCACTAGCACCAGCGGGTCCGCTATCATAAATACGCAGTGATTGGGTACCAGAGCTAGCCTGATTGGTGGAAAGATCGCCATCACCAGCATTGCCCGCCCAGCCTTTGAAAAGGGCGGACTGTTCACTCAGGGCCACGCCCGTACTGTACTGATCCAGGCTGTCGCAGGTTACCTGATCCGGGCAGGCTTTAATGGGACCTGTCTGGAAGGTAGTATCTCCAGAAGAGCATACGCCTCTTAGATACACGTCCATACAGACGTTTTGGCTCATGCCCGAAAGGGTGTAAGAAGTGGAACTGGAGGTAACGGTGGTACCATTACCTGGTGTGAATCCAGCGGGGCCGTACTCGAGGATAGTACTTTGAGAACCTGTATCCTGGCTCCAGCTTATGGTAGTGGAGGTAGTGCTGGCACCTTGGGTGCTTACGCCTTTGGGTCCGGAGCAGCTTGGCAGGTCGCCGATAAAAATCTCATCTAGTGCGAGGTCTCCTGCAAAGCCACCGCTTCTAGTTGACTGGAACCTTACCTGGATGGTATCGCCCAGGTATGATGATAGGGCGAGGGTGTCATATTCCCATGCTGCAGCTGAGCTGGCTTGAGATGGGCCTACTCTTGTATTAATAGTGGACCAACCGGAGCCATTGTTAACGGCTACTTCCATCTGGTTTATGTCTGAGCCATAAAAATGGTATCCATAGATCAGGGTGGGGTTAGTACTATTGCTCAGGTCTACCTCCTGCGAGAAGAGACTAGCGTTGTCTCCTGATATACCATTGGAGCTTTCGGTGTACACGAAGTTTCCGCCAGTGGCGTCTTGATCAGGACCGGTGTTGCTGGAACCAGTGGAAGTGGAGCGTACCCGCCAGGAGTAATCAGTTCCATTGTCGGGAGTTCTGGTCCAGCAGGCGCCTATTTGGCTATTGGTGGCACTGAAGTCCTGGTCGTCGGCCACCCAGGTAGAGCCATCAAATGTTTCCAAGTAGGGAGCCGTAGCGGGGAAACACTTGGTGGTAACGCAAATGGGTCCGGTGTAGAAGCTGGTGTCCCCGGGGGTACATACAGAAGCTACCCAGAAGCAGTAGTTAGAAGCACTGCTAAGGCCAGTAATACTGGCAGAATCTCCGGTTACGGCCGTAGTGGTATTGGCGGGGTCATTGAGCACGCCGCTAGTGCCGTACTGTACCACGTAATCCCCACTGGCGGTAGCCGTATCGGCTTGCCAATTCAGGTCCACTGAGTTTTGCCCCAGGTTGCTACTGGTAAAGCCACTCGGGGCAATACAGGAGGGGATGGTTTCGTAGAAGAAGTCATCCAGATAGTAGGTGTCGAATGTACTGCCGCCGTGGTAAAGGGCCAGGTACTCATCGGTACCGTTGTAGCCATTGGCGGTGGTAAGCTCTACTGTATATTCGGGATATCCCGTAGAATTAATATTGATGGTGTCTACAGGGTCAAAGGTGGAACCATCCGCGGGATCCGAGACGGTGCCCACGTAAATGGTGCCGGTACCGAAAGATGTTTTTGCCCGGAAGCGGAAACGTTTGTCACCAGCATCCATATCCCGGAAGCGAGGACTTATGCCCATGGCGGTGTCCGTGTTGTAGTTGTAGAAGCGGACGTGATTTGGGGTGCTGTAGGGGGTGCCAAAGCTGTACACTTCAAAGGCCCAGAAGTTGGCCGTTCCGCCCCGGAAATACTCGCTCCAGCAGAGGGGCGTTTCATCGGTGTTCTGCGCATCAAAGTCCTCTATGTAGCGGACTGTTTTGCTTCGGCAGTTGGTGAGGAAATCAATGGGCCCGCTCCACTGGCTGGTGTCGCCAGGCCCACAGATGGCACGTACCCAATAACTCTGATTGGTTCCGCTCATCAGGTTGGTAAGCGTAGGATTATTTATGCTTACGGTGGTATCCTGATTATTGGCACTTCCTAAGCTTCCGGCTCCGTACTCCACCTGGAATGTACTGGCTGATGAACCTGACCAAGAAACATCCACGCTGGTGGAGTCAACGGAAGTAACTCTTGCGGGGAAGGGACGCGGACAGGAAGGGATGGTTTCGTATTGGAAATCGTCTACCAGAATGCCATCAAAGCCATTGCTGTTGTCGTGCATAAGCAACACGTGCTCATCAGTGCCATTGTAATTGTTCTGTGAATTGAGGTTTACAATAACCTGGCGCCAATTATCATTGCCTTGCACAACGATGGTATCCAAGATATTAAAGGATGAGCCATCATTGGTGCTGCCAGCAGTACCAACCCACAGATCTGTTTCGTTAGAGCTGAATTCTGCTCTTACGTAAAACGTTACCCGTTTGTCACCTACCGTCATGTCAGAGAAGGTGGGGGACACAACGGCGGTAGTATCATTTGAGAAGGTGGAGCCATTATCTATGAACAGGCTATTAGGCGATGAATAGGGATTAAAATCATCGGTTTCTATCGCGTTAGAGGAGCCTACCAGATAGGGCGTCCAGCAACGATCGATACTAGGTACGGTGAGCGCATCCCAATCTTGGAAGTAGGGCGCGCTAAACGGTGTACATGGCGTACAGAAAGTCACCGGGCCTATCCAGGCACTGGTGTCGCCGGCGCCACAGGCGGCACGTACAAGAAAATCGTAGCAGGTGTTTGGCGTTAGGGTATCCAGACGCAGGGAATCAGGCCCGCCGGTAAATACTCTCACACCGGTAGCGGTTTGCGTACCCTGAAAGAAACCCGCAGAACCAAACCACACCTCGTAGTCATTAGCCGAGGAAATATCAGACCACTGTAAGGTAGTACCCGTATCAGACAAGGCTGATGCTTGTAAATTCACGGGGTCGGGGCAGGCTGGAGCTTCGATAAAGGAAACATCATCGATGGCCCCATCACCATTGAATCCGCCGCCATAAGTGCTGGAGAAGCGTATCTGTACGGTATCCCCATAACTGCTGATATCAAGGCCTCTGGCCTTCCAGGGGTCACCAGAACTTTGCTGGTCGTCCCCATTCAGGGTAATGATAGTAGTCCAGCCCGTGCCATCATTCAAATCCACGGTAAGGTCTCCCATATTGGAACCATAACGATGGTAGTAGAATTCAAAATAGGGAACGTTCAGCGAGGATACGTCCACTAATGGCGTGGTGAGTACGGCCGTGCTGGGGGAGCTGGGAGATGTCTCGGTGTAAAGGTATTGGTCTGAACCAGTGGTGTTATCGCCACTGGGGCCCGTGGAGCCTGAGGTGGTGCCCCCGGAATTGGCCTCCCACTGGTGGGCGAAACCACCGGGAGCATTAGAACCCCAACACGGGTCTAAAGTAGTACCGGACCAGGTGGAGGTATTGTCAAAATTTTCGGTTAAAGGTGCCACAACGGGAAGGCACTCTGTGGTAAAACTAAAGGGTCCCACATAAACACCAGCGCCGCTAATGGCGCAACTATCCTGTAGATAGAACTCATAGCTGGTTTGCGGGGCCAAACCCGTAATGGTGAAGGTGGTGTCAGTGCCAGAGGCAAAGCCAGTTCCAATGGCGCCGGTGGCCGGGGTAAATCCTGGTGCGCCCCAAACAATTTTGGTGGTGTCGCCTTGGCCCCCTCCCCAGAAGATACTGGCGGCGGAGGCGGTCAGAGCGGAAACCCCGGTTTGATTAGATATTGGGCCATTACAGGAGGGAATATCTTCGTACGCGAAGTCATCTAAATAATAAGTGTCAAAGGTGCCACCGTCGTGTACCAAGACCACATAGGTGTGAGTTCCGTTGTAGCCATTGGCGGCATCTAAAGGCACTATAAAGTTTTGGTAAGTATCGGTTACCGCCACGGTATCCACAGCAGAGAAGCTGGAAGGATTCGATGGGCTACTGACGGTACCAACGATGATGTCTCCTGCCGTGAAAGAAGAAGAAGACCGGGCGTAAAACTGAACGCGCTTATCCGCTGCAGTCAAGTCGCTAAAAGCGGGCGAAATAAGCCAGGTGGTATCGATGTCGTAGTTGTAAAACCGCACATGATTAGGCGATGAGTTGGCCGGGGTAAAACTACTTGCCTGCTGCACCTCAGCGGCAGCAGATGAGCTGTTGGTGCCCGCAAAGTATGTGTCCCAGCAAGTGGGCACCTGACCTGCACTATCGCTATCGAAGTTATTGCTGTAAGGCGCGGTAAAGGGATTACAACGGGTAGTAACGGAGAAAGGACCGGTCCAAATGGAGGTGCCAGCAGCGCCGCAGTCGCGGCGGATGTAAACGTCGTAACAAGTATTGCCGGCCAAACCGGATAAGCTGACAGTACCACTGCTGGTGCTATCTAAGGTGCCGGTTCCCTGGTTAAAGCCACAGGGACCCCACTCCATTTCAAAGTCACTTACATTATTGAGTGTGGAAAGATCAACGCTGGTGTTGGTCAGGTTATTAGGGCTGAGGCCCAGTAACTGGGGACAGGCCGGCTGCGTTTCGTAAGTGAAATCATCGATGTAGATGTCATCAAAGGTGCCTCCCAGGTTATGCAGGAACACTACGTGATCGTCGGTCCCATTATACCCATTGGCGCTATCCAGCGCAATGATCTGGAGCTGCCAGGTATTGATGGTGGAGAAAGTAACCGTATCAATGATGTCATAGCTACTGCCGGGCGTTTGGGAGGTCGTAGTAGCAATGTAGAGTTCCGAAGCCAGGTCCTGAGTAGCGGCGTAAAACTTGATTTGCTTGTCCCCGGCGTTCATATCGGAGAACTCTGGGGATATGGCCATCAGCGTATCGGAAGTGCCAAACCCGAAATAAGAGTAAAGTTCCAATAGCCGGCTACCGCTGTAGGGCTGGGTGGCATTAAAACTGGAAGGTATTTGCACGTTGGCGTGGGCGGAGGTGTTATAATTGTTGTATTCGGCCCAGCAAGTGGCGGGGGCATCCGGGCTTTCACTGTCGAAGTTATTGCTGTAGGGAGCGGTGAAAGCGACGCATTGGGTTGTGAAAGTAAGCGGTCCGGTGGTATCCGAAGAGCCGTTAGCTGTCCCACAATCTGCTATTACGTAAGCCTCATAGGTGGTGGCGCCCGCGAGTGAGCTTAATTGAATACTATCGTTATTAGTGTTTACAGTGGTTCCACCAGATTGGGGGTTAAAGCCCTGACTGCCGTAGATTACCTCATAACCACCGGAAGCAGTGGAAACCGCGTTCCAAGCTAATGTGGCCGAAAATGGGCCAATGGTAGATAATTGAAAATTGGTGGGTTGGGGGCAGGCGGATGCTTGATGAATATCAACCTCATCAATGGCAACGTCACAGTTGTAAGAGAACCCGGTACTACCTACGGTTACAAAAAAGCGAAGCTTTATATTACCGCTGTAATTACTTAAATCGACAATTGCTTTCCGGTAAGGGTCTGAATTAGCCGTTTGCTGCTCGCCGTTAATGGTAAGTTCATTGCTCCAGGTGGAGCCGTCCCAGACATCAACCTCAAGACTGCCTATGGCCTCTCCATACATATGATACCAAAAGGTGAGCTCCGGCGTAGTGACCCCTGATATGTCTATGTCGGGGGTGATCAAACTGGTAGTGTCACCGGCACTCGCTCCTGAGGTTTCCGTGTAGACATAGATACCAGACCCAGATTTGTCACTGGTAGGACCGGTTGCAGAGGAAGTGGTACCGCCAGAATTGGTCTCCCAGTTGGGGGCCGATGTGGTGGTAGATAGATAACAGTTTCCAAAATTTGAACCTGTCTGCCCCGTGGAGAGGGTATCGAAATCCTCCAGATAGGGGGTGGTGTAGGCACTAGACGGCGGGCATTGAGCTTGCGCGCCCAGCCAAGCCGTTAGCATCAGTGTTGAGAGTAGTAATCTCCTCATAATGATTAATTTAAGTTTTACTTAAGCTATAATTTCCTTCTTAGGGGACTACTAAAGTAGCTTATATCACCGAAGAGGCGAAAATTTGAGGAAAAAAAAATTAGCCGAGACCCCACTAAAATGGGGTTGCAGCCGTACTAAAACCGAGCTTACATTTGGCCGAAAGGCCTACCATGCCTGAAAAGTGGTGGCGAAAAGGGGCTCGC
>JAVLBR010000117.1:0-6796 GCA_031581125.1 Schleiferiaceae bacterium
TATACCGCAAAATTTGATGGGGCCGGGATGCGGTCCCCCTTGGGGGGATTTAGGGGGCTATGGGTTAAGGCACAGAGCCTCGCTACGGGCGAGACAGGCACAGAGCACAGAGCACAGAGCACAGGGCACAGAGCACAGGGCACAGAGCCCCGCAATCCTGCGGGGTAGGCACAGGAGGCACAGTCGGTTCGGTTGTTTTACGGAAGTTTGGGGCGGCATCCCCAGGTAGTGGGCCCGGCAATCCCATTTAGCGGGCCGATCACCCCCGTTTGCCGGGCTGAGCGGAGTAGAAGCCCCTCATTATCTTTTACTTAACACCCAAATATACCGCAAATTTTGATCGGGCCGGGCGGTGTTCCCCTTGGGGGGATTTAGGTAGCTAAAAGACGGGAAGATAGAGGAGTGATGGAGGATTCACTCCCCCGGAGGTTACTTTCTATCCAGGGATTCCGATAGGCTGATTAGCAGCACAAAACACTCTCTACCGAATAGGAATCAACTTGCAGCGTTCCAGGGCATTATGAATTATGTTATGGGAGAGACAGACACTAATCAAGCTGCCCAAAAACCCGGGAAAGGAGATCGGTAACCCGGTCCAGCGGGTTGTCGCGGATCTCTTTTTCCTCCTCCCCTACTTTGATAAAAAGGCCGTCCAGGCCTCGCTGGGTACCGTAGGCACTGAGGTCGGTTACCGCCACGGGCTGCAGGCCCGCCAGGCTACCGATGGTGCCAAACCCGGGAATACCCGTATTGAGCAGCGCGTTGTAATCGGCCACAAAATTTTGATACGTCTGCACCACACTGGTATTGCCTACCGTCACCTGCCGGAGTGCCGTATCCACCTTAGGTTCGTAGAGATTGAATAGGCTGTTAGCGGTGTTGCGCCGTAAATAAGCCGTAGCCGCGGTATCTACGCCGCCAAAGAGGATATCGCGCGCATCCTGAATAGTAATACCCGTGATAGCCGTCTTGAAGATGGGCCCCGCCTTACCGGCGGCCGCTTCGGCGGCGTGGTTGAGCCCGGCCACCAGGTCTTGTTCCTTAGATTTCAGGCCATTTATCTGCACGCCCAAAACCGTAGTGCCGCTATAAATTTGCTCCCCGCTCACCGTGGTAAAACCCAGGTTAAAGGAGCTGGCCCGCAGCGAGTCGATATTGTCGCGAAGCCCTTTCGGGAGTAGGATCCGCACCATGGGGTCGTTCAGATAGCCGCCTTCCTGGCTTAGGCTAGCGGTGCTGGTATCCGTGCCCACCCGCAGGGCCGCGCGCAGTCCATTGGCTATTTCGCTGTCGCTAAGCTCGTTGCCACCGCTTAAGTCATTGAGCTGTTCCTCCGTACAGGCGGGCGCCGCTAGAAGGAGGAGGAGGGCTATCGCCCAAATGTGAATTCTCAGCATCTTGCTAATTTTTAATTAATTACTACGGAAAGGTTCGCTTAGCTCTGTCAAAAATAGAGCTTTTGCGCTATTGGCTCACTTGAGTCTGCAGGAAAAGGAGCTTTTAGCCTAAGCGATTTAGGCTTTGCCCAATGGCCGCTACGGTAGTGTCCAGATCGGCCTCAGAGAGGGCATCGTTGAGAAACCAGCTTTCAAACGGGCTGGGCGGCAGGTACACTCCTTCTTCGAGCATCAGGTGAAAAAAGCGTTTAAAAGTATCGTTATTCCCGGCCGCCGCACTATCAAAATCGCGCACCGGCTGCTCGGTAAAGTGGAGGCTGATCATGGAGCCCAGGCGGTTGATCTGATGGGGCAGCCCCGCTTTTTCCAGCAGCGGCCGGATGGATTGCTCCAGTTTTTCCGTCTTCCGGGCCAGCCGCTGGTATACCGCGGGCTCATCAAAAAGGGATTTGAGCAGGGTGTAACCGGCCGTCATGGCAATGGGATTGCCCGAAAGGGTGCCCGCCTGGTACACGGGCCCCAGCGGGGCTACGTGTTCCATGATAGCCCGCTTGCCACCATAAGCCCCTACCGGCAAGCCGGCGCCTATCACCTTGCCGTAGGTGACCAGGTCGGCATAGACGCCCAGCAGGGCCTGCGCGCCGCCAAAACTCAGGCGGAACCCGGACATCACCTCATCGAAGATCAGCACCACTTCATGTTCATCACATAGTTTACGCAGGCCTTCCAGAAAGCCTTCTTCGGGCAGGATGCAGCCCATATTGCCCGCTACGGGCTCCACGATGAGGGCCGCCACCTCGCCGCTATTGGCTTGCAGCAGCTTTTCCACGGAAGCCAGATCGTTATAACCGGCCACGAGGGTATCCTGTGCGGTACCCGGGGTCACACCCGGGCTGCTGGGCTGCCCCAGCGTAAGGGCTCCACTACCGGCCGCTATGAGAAAAGAATCGCCGTGGCCGTGGTAATTGCCGGCAAATTTGATCACCTTGTTTTTACCCGTGTAGCCCCGGGCCACGCGGATGGCGCTCATGGTGGCTTCCGTGCCGGAATTGGTCATCCGGATCTGGTCTATATTGTCGATGTTATCGCAGATGAGGGCGGCCAGGCGATGCTCGATTTCCGTGGGCGCGCCAAAGGAGGTGCTATCGGCTACTTTTTCCTTGATGGCCTCGATCACCGGCCCATAGGCATGGCCCCGGATCATGGGCCCCCAGGAGGCGATGTAGTCTATGTAGCGGTGCTCATCTTCATCGTAGAGGTAGGGCCCCTGGGCGCGTTTGATAAAAAGCGGGGTACCGCCTACCGATTTAAAAGCCCGCGCCGGGGAATTCACCCCACCGGGGATGTAGCGGGATGATTGCTGAAAGAGTTGTTCGCTACGGGAAATATCCATGGTTGCTGCTTATTTTGTAGGGTATGAGGTCATAATGGGCTCCCAAAGGAGGGGTCATCAGGTGGGGCAAAGGTAAATCCCAGCAACAGAGCAGCCCAAGCCAGCGTAAAGCGCCCTTAGCGGAGAAAGGGCTCCCGGCCGAGCAGACCACATTTGGCCGGCAGGCCTACAAAACTGGCGCCAGCGGGATGGGGTTCAAAAACGCAGGGTAAGCTGACCATTCTCGGTGAGCAGGGGTTCTTGCTGGAGATTGGAAAGGGTGACCCCCAGCAGGCGGACGGGCTTGAGGGGCGGATGCTGGCCCAGCAAGGTAAGGGCCGCTTCTCGCAAGGCCTCGGGCTGGCTGTGGAAGCTGGCCCAGGAACGGCTATAAGTGTGGATCTCAAAGTCGTGGTATTTTACCTTGAGCGTCACCGTTTTGCCGCGGGCCTCGTGCTGCTGGACCCGCTCTATCCAGGTGCTGATGATGGGCAGCAGCGCTTCCCGGCAGGCGGGAAGGTCGGGCTTGTCCGTGGCAAAGGTCCGCTCCGCCCCTACTGACTTACGGAGGCGGTCGGGCTTCACACGGCTGTGCTGGATGCCGCGCACGATGAGGTAGTAATGCCGACCGCTTTTGCCAAACTGGCGCACCAGTTCGGTCCGCTTCCACTGCTTGAGATCGGCGCCGGTATGGATGCCCAGTTCGCGCATTTTTTGAGCGGTCTTCTCCCCTACGCCGTAGAATTTTTCGATGGGCAGCGTTTCCAGAAAGGCCAAAACGGCCTCGGGCATAATGGTTTTTTGCCCGTTGGGCTTATTGATATCGGTGGCCATTTTGGCCATAAACTTGTTGATGCTGATACCGGCAGAAGCGTTTAGACCCGTTTCCAAACGGATACGTGCGCGTATTTGGCGGGCTATGCGGGTAGCGGTGGGGATGCCTTGCCGGTTTTCGGTAACGTCCAGGTAGGCCTCATCCAGGGAAAGCGGTTCTACCAGAGGGGTGTAGTCGAGAAAAATTTCGCGGATTTGCGCGGATACCTGGCGATACACATCAAAACGAGGCTTCACAAAGACCAGGTCCGGGCAGCGGCGGTAGGCTATAGCCGAAGGTAAGGCCGAGTGGACGCCGTAGGGGCGGGCTTCGTAGCTGGCCGCGGCTACCACCCCCCGCTCCCGGCTGCCCCCTACCGCCAGGGGACGCCCCCGTAGTTCAGGGCGGTCACGCTGCTCTACGGAGGCATAGAAAGCGTCCATGTCCACATGGATTATTTTTCGAATGTAGGCTGAGGGGATTTGCTCCATAATCTATAGGCTCTCTAAAACCCTGTACGTACCCCGCGGTTTAGCACCTAAACCAGCGAGGTTTCACAAAGGTAGCTCGCCTGGCGGGTAAAGTGCCTCTACTTAGTGTCTTTCTATAAAGTCTCTCGCCCGTGGCGAGACGATCGTCCTCAAAATCCTCATTTACTCTAGTAAACTGCGGTTTTATCGTCCTCTCGCGCCTCGTTCTTGGACTTTCTAGAACAGACACCGGACAGTTTGGACGAACACCACTTAGTGTGTGTTCAAGAATGTTCGCTAACAGCTTGCCCCGAGTCATTTCGGGGCCTGTCCCGATTATTTCGGGGCCTGTCCCGAAGCATTTCGGGAAGGCTTGCGCAGCTTAAAAACGCGGAGTCTCGCCACTGGCGAGATGAGTCTCGCTTGAAGCGAGAGGCAAGCATCTCGCCACGGGCGAGCGCGGACTTTATAGATAGACATTACTAAGGGGAGTCGCTGGGGGCCATGCCTTACCTTTGTCCTTTAAACCGAAGAGCGAGATGGATATGCGTGTGTTATTGGGGCTTTTGCCCCTCATGATGGCGGTAGACGCCTGCCAAACGGCCCGCAATAGCGGCATTACCGCGGAAGAACTGCAGCTTGAAAGTTACTACGACCTCCAGGTGGGGGGCACGGCCCAGGCGGGTGCCAGTTTCAACCTGTATCTGGAGCTTCCGCCTGGCCAGCGCGCCCTGCAACTGGACTCCCTCCGCTTACGGGATACCACCCTGGCCCTGCAGGCCGGACGGAAAAGCGGTCAGTACACCGGTCTTTATTTTCAAAAGCAACCGGTAAAGCCCCTCCAGGATTCGGTAGCTCTTTACCTCCGGGGCGATAAAGCCCGCGGCTGGTTGCGCCTGCCAGCGCCGGAATTGCGCCGTAAAATATTTATGCCCAGTGCCAAACCTGGCCCCTAGGCCCTAGCTCCTTTCCACTGTTTGCACCACGCTTAGAAACTTCTCCAGGTAGGCATCCAGTTGTTTGCGGCGGTACTGCATGATAAAGCGGGGATGCTCCAGGGGAATCACCTCCTCAAACCAGCGCTGTTCTTCATTGTGCTTTTTTAAGTACTGGTAGTTCTTGCCACTTCCCAGGACTACTGCTTTACGCGGCCTGCCGCAGAGGGCGAGCTGCGCTTCCAATTGTTGGTAGATAAAGGGCCGTACGGCGGCTTCCAGGGCGGGATCATCATAGTAATTGGCGTTTACCCAGTGGCCCTTGGCGTTTTGGCGCACAAAACCCAAGGGGCAAACGGCCCCAATAAACCACTTTTGGTAAAAACGCGCCGGCCCTCCGTAGGCTTGAATAAAGCGGTACACAAATTCAGCGGAGACTTCCCGGGTATCTACCGGGGGCTCCAGGTCGCAATGCGTCCTTAAGGCAGGGCTATCGGTAAAGGGAATACCGGTGGCGCCGGCTCCCAGCCGCCCCGGATTTATGCCCAGCAGCAAAAATCTTCCCTTCTGGTCGTTGTAGAACCTTTTGTAAAATCTCTTCAACAAGTCCGAAAGAGAGGTACTCTGCTTTTTGTAGGGATTTAGCGTAGCAAAACCGGCTGGGAGTTGCCGGTCGTCCAAGTTCAGTTGCCCGTAAAAAGCCAGTATCGCTCGATAAAGGGGGCCCTTCTCTAGTGTCATATCCGTGTTATTGTTCTGCATTACAGCTTGTAAGCCAAATTTTAAATAAATGTCATCTTGACAAGTACATTTTCACTCCAAACGGCCTTTGACCTCAATCTTAAGCAGCGCCCGAAAAAAAAATCGTAGGCCAGTAAACACTAAATATATATCTTTGTTAATTGAATTCTTTTTAACGTTTAACAAAAACCAAATGCTATGTTACTAAACGTACTGATGAGCATAACGGATGCCGCAGATATCTTCGGCGGTCCGTTTAACCTCAACCAAGCAGTAGCCTTCACATTCTTTGTAGGCTCAATGGCCATGATGGGCGCTACCGCCTTTTTCTGGCTTGAAATGCGCAATGTAAGTGAACGTTGGCGTACTTCTCTTCTTGTAAGTGGTCTGATCACTTTCATTGCCGCGGTTCACTATTACTACATGCGCGACTTTTTCGTTGCCAATGGTGACTCTCCAACATTCTTTCGGTACGTGGACTGGCTCCTGACGGTACCGTTAATGTGCGTAGAATTTTATCTCATCACCAAAAAAGCGGGCGGTAAGATAGGAACCATGTGGAAACTCATCTTTGCCTCAGTAGTAATGCTCGTAACCGGTTACATCGGTGAAGCGGTGTACGGCGACGTGGCTGCTAGCTGGGTGTGGGGACTGATCAGTGGTATTGCTTACTTCTACATCGTATATCTGGTGTGGGCTGGTGAAATTGCCAAACTGGCTGCCAATGCCGGCGGTGCCGTACGCAAAGCCAATAATGTGCTGGCTTGGTTCGTACTGGTAGGCTGGGCCATCTATCCCGTGGGCTACATCCTGGGGACCAACGGCGGTCTCTTCGGCCTGGACTTTGGCGTAGATGCCGGCTTCATGGATGTGGTATACAACATCGGTGACGCAGTCAACAAAATCGGCTTTGGCCTGGTAATTTACACCCTGGCGGTAAGTAAAGATCAAGACTAAAGAGCACCTTCAATTAATGTCATGTGTTTGGTCTAGAAAGTTCAAGAACGCCTGCCCCGATGTTTTCGGGGAGGCGCGAGAGGACGATAAAAGCGCAGTCTCGCTACAAG
>JAVLBR010000118.1:0-6769 GCA_031581125.1 Schleiferiaceae bacterium
GTTTTACCCCAGGACCAGTGAACCGGCCCACAGCCCCCTTAGGCTGTAAGCCTAAGGTCTCTATCCCTGGGGTGTTACCCCAGGATTTGCGCCGGAAGGCTAAAAGCCTAAAACCCAAATCCTGGGGTTTCCACTCTTAGCGCTAGGAGGCCGGTTGCACTTTAAAATCCACCACCGTTTGGTCCCACTGCAGCTTAATCTTTCCTTCCTCGCTTATGGTAAAGCGCATTTTTTCCTGGACCTCTTCCGCGGTTTGTGACTTCACCTGAAAACGAAGGACATCCTTGGACTCATCGTAATTGTAAGCGCCCCATTGATTGTGCACGCTGTTGATGATCACTGTCCAGTTCTCCTTGCCCGGAATGGTGAAGAGGGCGTACTGCCCGGGGGCCAAGCTTTTGCCTTCCAGTTTTACCGCATCGGATACCTCCAGTACGGTGGCTTCATTGGCTCCCGTCCGCCATACCTTGCCATAGGGGACCAGGCCGCCAAAAATAGCCCGCCCCCGTTTACTGGGTTCACTGTAAGTGATGCCCACCTCTACGCCTTGGATGGTCTGCTGGACGGAATCCATGGGGCTTTTGCGTTTTTTCATCTGCCCCTGACAGGCAGCAGTGGTAAAGAGGATCATGATCCCCACCAGGGGAATGTATTTCGAAATACGGCGCATGCTTTTCATAGCTATCAATTTGCTACGAAGATAAAGCCTTTAGTAGGTTTTTTAATTTAAGTGTTCCAGAGTTACGCTTATAATTTTAGGAAGCTACATTTGTGGCCCCTCAATTAAAAACCACCACCGCGAAAAAGATTAAAAAATTAACTTATATGAAGTACCGCCTCCTCTCCTTGGTCCTTATCACCGGCTTACTGGCCTGCGATAAAAACAACAATGTAAGCCTCTTCTCCATCGAAAACGATAAGGAGCTGGGCCAGCAAGTAAGTCAGGAAATCGAAAACGACTCCCAGTACCCGGTCATGGAGCGCGCCCAGTATCCCGCCGCTTATGCCTATCTGGATTCCATGACCCAGGCCCTCCTTGCCTCCGACGCCGTGGCCTACCGCAGCGAATTTGCCTGGGAAGTACATTTGGTGCAAGACGATCAAACCCTCAATGCCTTTGCCACGCCCGGGGGGTATATCTACGTTTACACCGGTCTGATTCAGTACCTCGACTCGGCCGCTGCCCTGGCCGGGGTGATGGCCCACGAAATAGCGCATGCCGACCTCCGCCACAGCAGTCGTAACCTCCAGCGCCAGTACGGCGTATCCATGCTCCTCTCCCTGCTGGTAGGCGAAAACCCCTCCACCCTCGAAAACATAGCCGCCCAGCTCGCCGGAAACCTATCCGGCCTCAGCTTTAGCCGTGCCTTTGAGACCGAAGCCGACGAAAAATCCGTGGAATACCTCGCCGATACCGACTGGGGCTGCCAGGGCGCCAAGCTCTTCTTTGAAAAGCTGGAAGCCGCCGGCCAGGGCAGCGATATGCCCCAATTCCTCAGCACCCACCCCAGTCCGGACAACCGCATCGAAAACATCGAAGATAAAGTAGCCCAGGAAGGCTGTGACACCACCCTGCAGCCCTCTACCCGCTACCAGCAGTTTCAGGCGGCCCTGCCGTAGGGCGCTCTTTTTAGTCGGCCTGGCGGCCAAATGTGGTTCTACCCGCCGGAAAATTTCGGCCCATTAAGATACCACCTGCCTGCTAGGGGTTTCCACCCCTGCGGCTACGAGGCGCTAGGAGCTTGTTAATGCTCCCCCTGGGTGGGTGCGCATTTGTCTCGCGTGCCACGCTCACATCTAAAATTACATTATTATGTTTGTAGAAAGCTACGTACAGAATCGTACAAGAGTAAAGATTTGATGACACACGCTTAACCCTTTCCTATGAAACAGTGGATGCTGCTTTTAATGATATGTGGGCTGGCCGGGGCGTATGCCCAAAATACCAACCTTAGCGGCTACGTAGAAGACGCACAAACCGGCGAACGGCTGCTGGGGGTAAACCTCCACATACCTGGAACCACCTATGGAACCACCACCAATAAATATGGATTTTATAGTTTACCCATACCCGGGAATAGCGATACGGTGGTGGTACAGGTGAGCTATGTGGGTTATAAAATGCGCCAGGACACTTTGCTGGTGAGTAGGGGTGGCCAGAAGCGCAATTTTATTATCTACCGCCGTAGTACGCAGCTCCAGGAGGTAGAAGTGACGGGCCAGCAAAGCAAGGCGGAGCGGGTTCAGATGAGCCAGATCGACCTGAAACCTGACGATATTAAAAACATTCCTATGCTGCTGGGAGAGGTAGATGTGTTTAAATCCATTCAGTTATTGCCGGGCGTACAGTCGGGCAATGAGGGTACGACTGGACTGTACGTACGGGGCGGCAGTCCAGACCAAAACCTGATTTTGCTGGATGGTGTACCGGTGTACAATGCCAGCCACTTGTTTGGCTTCTTTTCAGTGTTTAATGCGGATGCCATCAAAAATGTATCGCTTACCAAAGGAGGCTTTCCGGCCCGCTACGGAGGCCGCTTGAGTTCTGTGCTGGAGATCGACATGAAAGAGGGCAATACCAAAGAATTTCACGGGGAAGGGGCGGTGGGGATCATCGCCAGCCGCCTCACCCTGGAAGGCCCCATCGTGAAGGATAAAACTTCTTTTATGATATCCGGGCGGCGAACTTATGCCGATCTTCTTTTCCGTCCTTTTTTCCCGAGCGGTATAGACGGAGGTTATTATTTTTTTGATCTCAATGCCAAGGTAAATCACCGTTTTTCGGATAAAGACCGGCTTTTTCTCAGCTACTACACGGGCGTAGACCGCTTTTTTAGCCAGCAAGAATTTGACAATCCCACGCCAGTAGGGCCTTCTGGCCAGGCGGAGAGCTATTTTGAGGCCAATCTGCGCTGGGGAAACCATACCGGGGCCTTGCGCTGGAATCATTTATTTAACGATAAGCTTTTCAGTAATCTTACCGCCACTTTTACCCAGTATAGATTGGGCATCGGAGCAGAGCAGGAGTTTGTAACCTCTTCCGGCGATGAGATTTTTAACGCCATTGAATATTTTTCCCTGATTCGCGACTACGGCTTGCGCTACGATTTGGAGCACAATATTCATAGAGACCACAAGCTTCGATACGGCTTGAGCTATACCCATCACACCTTCAGACCCGGAGCGGTGCAGGTAGAACAAAAGGTTTACAACAATAACATAGATTCCTTACTGGAGCTTTCGGAGACGGTACGGACCCATGACTTGTTTGCCTACGTGGAAGACCAGTGGCAGATCAGCCCGCGGCTCAAGGCCAATACCGGCCTGCACTACGCCCTTTATCATACCGGTAATGCCACCTATCAATCGCTGCAGCCGCGCCTTTCGGCGCGTTATCTGCTGCGGGATAATTGGTCGCTTAAGGCATCCTACGCCCAGATGAGCCAGTTTATCCACCTGCTTTCCAACACGGGGCTGGGGCTGCCTACCGACCTGTGGGTGTCCTCTACGGAAAAGGTCAAGCCTCAGCAATCGCGGCAGGTGGCGCTGGGGAGTTCCTACTCCCTGGACGGAGGCGATTATGAAATAAGCCTGGAAGGCTACTATAAATGGATGGAAAATTTGATCGCCTACAAGCCGGGCGCCTCTTTTCTGTCCAACCGGGACTGGCAGGAAAATGTAGAAACCGATGGCCAGGGAGCGGCTTACGGCATAGAATTTCTCTTCCGCAAAAATTCCGGCAAAACCACCGGCTGGATAGGGTATACGCTGGCCTGGAGCAACCGACAATTTAGCAACCTCAATAAAGGAGAACCCTTTCCCTACCGCTATGATCGCCGGCACGATGTGAGTATTGTGCTCAATCACCGCTTTTCCGAACACTTTGATCTGGGGCTCACCTGGGTGTATGGCAGTGGCAACACCTTTACCGCCCCCATAGCGAATGTGCGCTTACAAAACCCCCTCAATTCCCCGTTTTCCGATCCGCGCACTTCCGTATACACCTCACGCAATGGATTGCGCATGCCCGCTTATCATCGCTTGGACTTAGGGCTCAACTGGCACAAAAAGACTTCCTGGGGGGAGCGAACCTGGAGTGTAAGTGTCTACAACGCCTACAGCCGCCAAAACCCCTATTTTATCTACGTGGGGCGGGGCCCTACCGGGCAAAAGAGCTTGCGGCAAGTGAGTCTTTTTCCCATTATACCCAGTGTATCCTATAGTTTTAAATTTTAAAGGCCATGAAAAAGATTTTCAAAATATTGCTGGTGGGCCTGGGGCTGGGGGCCTGCGAAAAGAAGGTGGATATAGCCCTGCCCGATCCTGGAAACAAAATCACCATAGATGCCCGATTAGCATCTGGCCAGCCAGCGAGCGCACTGGTAAGCCGCTCGGTAAGCCCCCTTTCTTCGGAAAATCCGGATATAAGCGATCAATTCACCGTTCGCTTGCTGGAAGACGGACAGTTGGTAGATACTCTTCGATATGACAACAACCCCAGAGGCGGGGGGAATTACCAGTCTGCTTATGAACCGGTATCCGGCAAAACCTACACGGTAAAAGCCACCAGTCCCAGTTTGCCCGATGCGCAGGGCTCTGACCGGGTGCCGCAACCGGTGGAGATAAAGCGTTGGGAATACAATGCCGAGACCCAAGACTTGCGCGTGGAATTTCCCGTATCTAACCGGGGTTCGGTCGGATATTATGCGCTGGGTGTTTCGCTGGAGAGCACATCTGCAACGAGTTATTCCAGCAGCCCGGTTAGGGTTTCCTCTTTGGATCCGGAAGTTGTTTTTTTCAGTACGCAAGAGGTTAATAATCCGGGCCGGCCCAGTGGGGAGCAAGCCATTATCAAGGCTCAGGCCAGCCAGGGCCAGGAATTTTCAGTAAGCCTTCGCTTGGAGCCCATAAGTGCTCACTCTTTGGATACCAGCAGGGTCGATTCCCTCTATTATGCCTTTACCTGGGAGCACTGGACCGAGGATTACTACCGTTTCAACCGTCGTGAAGCGCTAAGCGACCTCTCGGGCAATGGCCCCTTTGGAGAGCCTGTCCAACCTTATTTTAATGTAGAAGGCGGCTACGGCATTGTCGGGGGTTTGGCGCGCTCCCGGGATACTTTGGTCCTTAAGCCTTAAGGGTCCTAAGGCTTGCTCACTGCTGCTTTGGGCTGGGGTTCTGATAGCCAAGCAAGTCTAAAAAAAAAACCGCAGGGATTGATTGTCTAGCCTCTACTCCTCCCTTGCCTCACTCCCCTCACCAGTTAACCAGTTCAACCATTTAACCAAATCGACCACAGCGCTCTAAGGTTTAACATCCCTTCATCTCTCCCGCACAGAAGGCCGGAATACCAGATGCATGCGCCTGGCTTCTTTCAACCCAGAAGGCCTCTGGTATATGACCAACCGACGGCCAGAAGATAATGTCTCCCCAGTGGTGCGTTTCCTTATTATACCATCCGGATGGAGGGCGGCTCCGCCATTCCTGTGGCGCTATTCTTCAAAGCCGGGTTGTAAAGTTCTTTTGTCTCGCGGGAGGGCGGCCATAAAGTCTTCCCTGGGGTGCGGAGAAAGGAGATAGCTTTTATCCGTATGGAGGCGTACCAGCACGAGCTCATCGCGGCGGGTGGCCAACATGGTGACGCGGCCCAGGCCTGGTAATTGGTAAATGCCTAGGTAGCCAAAAACACCTCCTATACGGAAAAAAGGTATTAAAGCAGATGCCTTGTTATGCGCCAGTTCCCTAATATCCAATATACTAGAAAAAGGAAAAAACAGCGGACGTCCCCAGCGTCGCCTAACCAGCAGTCCTTTATGATCCAATGTGTAGGCAGTAGGTTTATGGCCATAAGCCCATAGCAATACCAGCAACAAAAAAAGTAATATGCCCGTGAGCCATAAATCGAGCTTTTGCGTTCCCCAAAAAATTTTCCACAGCCAGTAAAAGCTTAAAAAGACGAAAGTTATTAGCGTAAACGCCGTGGCTAAACGGCTGTAAATATCCCGTGGTGCGGCAAAGTTTTCTTTTTTAAGCAGCTCCATGGCACTAAAATAAGCGCATTAATTTAAAGGGATGGCATCCGGGGTTTTGGGCATGCTGAGCGAAGGCTTGCTTTTGCGTACGGACCTTTGGGGGCTGGTGCTGCTGCTAAGCTTTGGTGCCCTCTTTTACCTGGGGTATAGCCGGGCCTTTTTGGTGGAATGAATTCGAGTGCGCATAAAATTACTGAGCTAATCCATTAAAAAAGAGCTAAAGCCAGGGATAAGTTTTATTAATTTTGTAGAGATAAGATATTCTGTGCTTAAGCGGGTTAGGCAAATAAGCCCGAAAACAACTTCCGTATGCCTAATGTAAATGATAAAGACCTTAGAAACCGCCCCCTTTGTCGAGTGGACGTTTCCCTCAAGGTATCAACAAAACACTTTTTGTTGTTGCTCCTCTGCGTCCTCTCCCAGCACGCTTTGCTGGCTCAAAGGGATACGTCGGCTTCTTTTAAGCACGGGCAGATGGGGCTATCCCTGGGCACCGGCCAGGTGGCGGCCTATCGCTATAAGGGTGCTGCGGTAGAGGATGCTCCGCTTTCGGGGATGCTGAATGCCAATTTTAGCCTGGGGTACTTTATAACAGAGCATTTAATGCTGGAGACGGGCATTAGCAGTCTTAATGGAAGTACGCGGTTTAAGCAGGGCGACTCCCTGCGGGATTTCCAGCTAAGCCGGGCTGCCGTACCCCTACGCGTGGGCTATTATTTTCAGGGCAGCGCGGCCTT
>JAVLBR010000119.1:0-6765 GCA_031581125.1 Schleiferiaceae bacterium
CCCAAAAGCAGGAACGCAAAAAAGGGCTTATGCAGCAGCTGCTGAGTGGGAAGAAGAGGTTTCCAGCCTTCGTTCCTTCGGCTGGCAAGGAAGGGCTTGATAGAGAGTGGCAAAAAATTAGGTTGAAAAATGTCCTTGATTACGAGCAGCCAATTAAATATCTTGTTTCGTCTGAGGTGTATGATGATAGCTTTAATATTCCAGTTTTAACGGCCGGTAAAACATTTTTATTGGGCTATACCAATGAAGAGCACAATGTATTCCAACAGCTTCCAGCAATAATTTTTGATGACTTTACCACAGATTTTAAGTGGGTAGACTTCCCTTTTAAGGCAAAATCTTCTGCTATGAAAATGTTAAAGCCAATAGATGATTCTGTAAACCTAAGGTATGTATTTGAGGCAATGAAACTTATCCGTTTCCCCAAGGCTGGACATAAGAGATACTGGATTTCTGAGTTTTCCATGATGAAAATTCCCTATCCGGAACCGGAAGAACAACAAAAAATAGCCTCCGTGCTTTCCGCAGCGGATCGGGAAATTGATAAGCTGCAAGGGCAACTGGAAAAACTGCAGGCGCAGAAGAAGGGCTTGATGCAGGTGCTGCTTACAGGGGAGGTGCGGGTAAACACAACCGAGAGCCATGAAAAACATTAAATTAGGTACCATCAAGTCCCTGGATCCCCGCCAAATATGGCGGGATGAAGCGCGCGACTTTACACCCTGGCTGGCCCAGCACATAGATCAACTCGCCGAGGCCATCGGGGTACCACTGGAAGTCGAAAGCGTAGAGCAATCCGTGGGGGATTTTAAATTGGACATCTATGCCACCATTCAGGGCTCAGAACGGAAAGTGGTCATTGAAAACCAACTATCCCCCACCAATCACAAACATCTGGGACAGTTAATGACCTATGCCGCGGGCCTGGACGCCTCCGTAGTCATTTGGCTTAGCCCGCATATCCGCCAGGAACATAAAGACGCTGTAGATTGCCTCAACGACATTACCCAGGAAGCGCATTCCTTCTTCCTGGTACGCCCGGAAGTGATTCAAATAGGCGAATCCTTACCGGGGTTACAATTTCATGTAGAAGCCCAGCCCAGCGATTTTTTACGGGGCTTCCAAGAAGTGCTCCAGCAAGAAGAGGCCCCGCGCTACCAGTTCAGGCGCCAGGTCTGGCAGTATTTTTTGAAATACCTGAGTAAAAAGGGGCATAATTGGGCCCAAAATCGAAAGGTAACCAAGGACCATTGGCTCACCACGGCGGGCGGAAGCAGCGGGGTAGTGGTCAACGTGGTAATGGCCCGGGAGCAAATTAGGGTAGAGATTTATTTTATGCACAAGGATGCTACGGTAAACCGGAAGCGCTATGAGCAGATCGAAGCGCAGGCAGAAAGGGTAGCCCAGGAAATGCGTCCCGAGAAAGTGGTTTGGGAGCCCTTAGACAAAAAGAAGGCCTGCCGCCTGTCGGTGCATCATCCTTTTGACAAAGAGCGGGTACTGGAAGAGGAAGCCTACCGCCTGGAATTGTTTGAATGGTTGCGCATCAACCTGGAGAAAATGCGAAATTTGAGCAGAGGAATAATTAAATAAGGTAAGCTTCCGGATACGAGCTTAAGAAATGAAAAATCCGAAATGTTTGCGTTGAGCTCAACCAGACCTTTTCCCCTTAAGAAGAGATTCCAGGGGTATATCAATTTAAGGGAAACCGAGAAATTTTCAATCTATGCAAATAATGTATGTTGATGAGAGTGGAGACCCAGGAAGAATAGGCCATACCTCGCCTCATTATATTCTTTCCGGTCTAATTGTAGACCAAAATAACTGGTTGGAGCATCTTAATAGACTTAAAACATTCAGGGCTCACCTCAAAAAAGAATACGGCCTGAATCAGCGGACCGAAATTCATGCTTCAGAACTTATAAGAATACGTAATATTGATTCGTATCGAACGTTTACAAAACAGCAAAGAATCAGCATACTTAAACTGTACGTAAAACAAATACCAATTATTTTTTCATCGTCAAAAATATTAAACATATCCATCAATAAAGAAGATTTCCCAAAAGACGTCAACGTGCAAGAATTAGCTTGGAAAAGGTTATTGCAGAGGTACAACACTTATCTTACCAAAACTGCCAATGATAAAGGTATGATTATTAGTGATGATACAGATGGCAATAAGGTAGTTAGATTGATGCGGAAAATGAGAGTATATAACCCCACCCCATCTCATTTTTCCGATTTTTATAATGCCCCCACCGATAATATTATAGAGGATTTAGTAGAGCGATCGTCCCAAGAATCTTACTTTATACAATCCGTTGACGTGATCGTCCATCTCCTCTATCGTCACGACTGGCCGAAGGGTAGTTTAAAAAAGTTTGGCCTAGAGAAAGATTTCTTAAAATTAACACCCCTACTTTTACGTCAAGCCAGTAAGACAGATCAAAATGGAATTGTTAGAAAATAAAAACCCCGGTTCAAAAACCGGGGATTTGTCGCGACCCCTGAAGAGCAATGGCTCTACCGCGGCCGACTTGAATTACAAAGGTACACAAAAAATTTCAAATGCCCACAAGAAACACCTATAATCTTCTATACATGAAAGAGTTAGCAGTTTCTGAAAAATGGTATTCGCGAAATCTTGAGCACGACGACCTCGACTTAAGCCAACAGGTGAAATCCCATCACGGCACCCAGTTCCGCATCTGGGCCAACCAGGTGTTGAAGAACTACCTCCTCCAAGGCTACACCGTGAGTGAAGCTCATAAGGCCCCGTCAGGCCTTGTTTTCAAAAACAATATTTCAGCATGACCTCCTACCTCGAATTCGATGACTCCCAGGCTCCGGCCCTCCACCTCCTCCAAAAGCTGGGCTGGCAATACCTCTCCCCTGAGGAAACGGAAAGACAGCGGAGCGGCATTCTTTCCAGCGTGATCCTGGAAGATGTGCTGGCCCAAAAACTCTCGGCGATCAATGCCTTTGAATACAAGGAGGCCCAATACCGATTCTCGCAATCCAGCATCCAGTCGGCCATCAACGCTCTGAAAAACATTGAGGACATCGGCTTGATGCAAGCCAATGAAGGGGCTTATGATCTGATCACCCTGGGCAAGAGCTTTACCGAAAGCATTCAGGGCGATCAAAAGGCCTTTACCCTCCAGTACATCGACTGGGAACATCCGGCTAATAATGCCTTCCATGTTACCGAGGAATTTGTGGTAGAAGGCATCCGCGACAAAAGACGCCCCGATCTGGTGCTCTTTGTCAACGGTATTCCTTTCGTAGTCATCGAAAACAAACGGCGCGATAAGGAGCAGTCCCTGGAAGAGGCCATATCGCAGCAACTCCGCAACCAGCGCAAAGAAGAGGGTATTCCGCGGCTCTATCACTATGCCCAGCTCCTGCTGGCCGTGCAGCCCAACGAAGTAAAATACGGCGTGGTGGGCACCCCCGCCAAGTTCTGGTCCGTATGGAAGGAAGACAATGAGAAGCAGGTACAGCAACTGCTGAAAAAGAAAACCGCTGCCTTACCGGCCCAGGAACGCATGGCCACCGCCCAGGATGGCAGCCTCCTCAGCCTATGCGAGCCCCAGCGATTGCTGGACATTATTTACAAATACATCGTCTTTGATGGGCCCGTTAAAAAAATCTGCCGCTATCAGCAGTATTTTGCCGTACAAGAATCACTCAAGCAGGTCAAGCGGCGAGATCAAAAAGAGAGCCGCAGAGGCGGGGTGATCTGGCATACCACCGGCAGCGGTAAATCCCTCACTATGGTGATGCTTTCCAAAGCCCTGGCGCTGGACGAGGACATCGCCTCGCCCCGGGTGGTGGTGGTTACCGATCGCATTCAGCTCGATAAGCAGATCTACAAAACCTTTGTGAACTGCGGCAAGGTTACCAAAAAGGCCAGGAGCGGGACAGACCTGGTGGAACTGCTGCAGGATAAGGGCAATGAGGTGATCACCACCATATTGGACAAATTCCAAACCGCGCGCAAAAACCTTCATTTTGAGGATAAATCGGAAAACATCTTTGTGCTGGTGGATGAAAGCCACCGCAGTCAGTATGGTAGTGCCCATGCCACCATGAAGAAGATTTTGCCCAATGCCTGCTATATCGGTTTTACGGGCACCCCCTTGATGAAAAATGAAAAGAGCACCGCTAAAAAGTTTGGCGGCTTTATTCATAAGTACACCATTGACCAGGCGGTAAGGGATGGTGCGGTTCTACCTTTATTGTACGAAGGGCGCTCCGCCAAGCTTAAGGTGGACAGAGAGCAGATCGACAAGGGCTTTGAGCGCCTGGCCAAGCCCCTGAGCGAGGCGGCTCAAAAAGACCTCAAGAAGAAGTTTTCTTCCATCAGCAAGATCTACGAATCGGATCAGGTGGTGGAGGAGATCGCCTACGACATCTCGCAGCATTACTGCAAGAACTGGCAAGGCCAAGGTTTTAAGGCCCAACTGGCCGTACCCAAAATTGATACGGCCATCCGGTATCAAACTTACTTCCAAAAACAAACCGATCCCGATTTAATGATCAATACCCGCGTGGTATTCACGCCACCCGATAGCCGCAAGGACAATGCGGATGTGTGGGAGGGTAGCAGCAAGGAAGCCCATAATTATTGGGCGTCACTTATGGAGCAGTTTGGCGATCAAGAAGCCTACGAAAAATGGGTGATCGAGAAGTTTCAGGACGAAACGCAAGAGGTGGAAATCGTAATTGTGGTGCGCAAACTTCTCACCGGTTTTGATGCCCCCCGGAACACCGTGCTTTACCTGGCCAAACCCCTGGAGAGCCACAACCTACTGCAAGCCATCGCGCGGGTGAACCGGCTTTTTGAGGGCAAAGAACATGGCCACATCATAGATTACGTCGGTCTTCTGGGCAAGTTGGATGAAGCCCTGACCAGTTACAGCGCCTTTGATGGTTTTGAAGAAGAAGATCTGCGGGGCACCGTTCAGGATGTAACGGAAGAGGTACGCAAGGTCCCCTTGCGCCATTCAGCCCTGTTGGACCTTTTCAAAGACGTGGCCCATAAAAATGACAATGAAGCCATGGAGCGTCATCTGGCGCCCAAAGACCTGCGCGATCAGTTTTATGAGGCCCTAAGCGCCTATTCCAAAGTCCTGCAGACGGCCCTTGCCTCCGACGTGTTCTATGAAGAATATTCGGAAAAAGAGGTAGCCTTCTATAAGTCGGAACTTAAACGCTTCCAACAGCTCAGAAAATCGGTCCAGGGCCGTTATGCCGATACCATCTCCTTCAAGGAATATGAGCCCCGGGTGAGGAAACTCCTGGATACCTACGTAGATGCCATGAATGTCGAGATGATCACTGAGGGCGTGGATATCTTTGACAAACAGCACGTGGCGGAAGCCCTGGAAACCTATGGCAAAACCCCCGCCTCCAAGGCAGACTACATTGCCAGTAATATGAAGAAGACCATCCATGAAAACATGGAAAAGGATGAGGCCTTCTATAAAAAGTTCTCGGAGCTGATTGAAGACACCATCAAGGCCTTTCGCGATGGCCGGATTGATGAGAAGGCCTATCTGGATAAGGTGCTGGGCCTTCGGGACGACCTGGAAGCGGGGCATCAGGAGGGCATCCCGGAAGCGGTTCAGGGCAGTCCGCAGGCCCGGGCTTTCTACGGAGCCCTGGTAGAAGTAATCCGCCATTCGCATGAAGCAGAAGCGGTCACAAAGGTCCAGTCCTCCCTGGCACAGGCAGGCCTGGACATTTCGCAGATCGTGGATAAGCTGGTCATCCGGGATTGGAAAAAGAACCTGGACGTGCAGCGGGAAATGGAAAATGAAATTGAGGATTACCTTCTGGAGCACCGGAATACCCTTGGGCTGGATCTCACCTTTGACGAAATAGACGAGATCCTGGTGAGAAGCTTGAAAGTCGCCAAAAACAACTACTGATGGCCAGCCTGGAATACGGTTCCCAATCCCTGGAGTTTGAGCTCTGCTTTGCCGATAGAAAAACGATGGCCATCGAAGTGCATCCGGATAAGTCTATCGTGGTAAAGGCTCCCACCGGTACCGAGCGCACGGACATAGAGGAAAAGCTTATCAAAAGAGCCCGGTGGATCATTCGGCAGCAAAAGTTTTTCGATCAGTTTTTACCCCGCACTCCGCAGCGGTCCTACGTCCGGGGAGAATCGCACTACTACCTGGGCAAAAAGTATGTGCTTAAACTCAGAGAAGGTAGCCGGAAGGAAGTAAAGCTCAAAGGCGGGGAAATCCAGATAACAGCTCCCACGGTAGCGCCAGAGGCCGTGAAACCGCTCCTTTCTTCCTGGTACTACAATCACGCCATGCCCAAATTCCGGGAAGTATATGAAGCGAGCCTGCCCCTTTTTAGGCGCTTTGACATTGGCACGCCCCCATTGGAAATACGCCGAATGAAAAATCGCTGGGGCAGTTGTACGCCCCGGGGCAAGATCATGCTGAATCCCGAACTGATCAAAGCGCCTAAGCGGTGCATAGAATATGTGGCTATCCATGAACTATGCCATCTCGTCCATCCCAATCATACCCGTAGCTTCTACGCCTTGCAGGAAGAAATAATGCCGGACTGGAAGAAGTGGAAGGACAAGCTGGAAAGTACCCTGACTTAAAATAGGGCCTATGATTGAGGCGCGCATAAAAAAAGGGCCTCAAAGCACTTGCCTTGAAACCCTTTTTCAAAAAGTGACCTTGGAAGGAGTCGAACCCTCAACCTTCTGATCCGTAGTCAGACGCTCTA
>JAVLBR010000120.1:0-6762 GCA_031581125.1 Schleiferiaceae bacterium
CCAGCGGGGCTTCATCTTGGTAGCTTCGTGCGTCCTAAACGCCGCGCCCGGCCTCCGGAGGAGGCCAAATCCATTCCTTTGGGGTCAGCGCAAAACCTCCGGTTTTGCTCATTGAAGTGGGATTTTAAGGGGGCGTCCGTCCCCCGGGGTTCACACCCCGGGCTATAATACTACCAGCCCTTCGGGCTTGCTTGAGGGGGGCGCTGAAAAAGGCCGCGAATGGAATTTTGATCAGACCATACACCACCAAACTTCTGTAAATCAGGCATCATCATAAGCTCCAACATCTCTAAGCGATAGTTTCCTAAAGGGAGAAACTTCCCAAGGAGACGAGGTACATTTGGCCGGTGAGGCCCCCTAAGCCCCGGAAGGCAGGGCCAGGACAGGGGAAGGAACCCCTGCGGCTAATAACTGCGGTCGGTGTTGCCTTCGTAGTAATTGATAAAGGCGCGGTTCATCACGCGCATGCCGCCGGGGGTGGGAAACTGGCCGGTGAAGTACCAATCGCCGGTATTGCCGGGGCAGGCCTGGTGGAGGTCGGCCACGCTTTGGTAGATGATCTTGACTTCGGCGCGCATGCTGTCCGGCCTTAGCTGGCGGGCTATTTCGTCAGAAATTTCTTCGGTGCTGAAGGGCGCGTAGATGTGGTCTACAAAGTTTTGTACCTCTTCATCGGGCAGGCGGTTTTGTTCCTTGCACTGGTGGTAGGTTTCTTCAATGATGTGGGCCTGGCCGGTTTTATGAAGCAGGGAAATGGCGGCCCGGAAGGCGGCAAATTCGCTCAGGCGCGACATGTTAATGCCGTAGCAATCGGGGTAGCGGATCTGCGGGGCGCTGCTTACCACCACGATTTTTTTGGGGCCCAGCCGGTCCAGGATGCGGAGGATGCTTTGCTTCAGGGTGGTGCCGCGCACGATGCTGTCGTCTATCACCACCAGGTTGTCGTTTGGGTTTACCGTTTCGTAGGTAACATCGTACACGTGACTTACCAGCTCATCGCGGCTGCTGTCTTCTGATATGAAGGTGCGCATTTTGACATCCTTCCAGAGCGATTTTTCCATGCGGGGCCGGATGGAAAGGAGCTGGCTCAGCTTTTCGGGTTCGAGCTGGCCCTCGTACTTGAGGATTTTTTCCTTTTTCACCCGGTTGAGGTATTCCTCCATGCCCTTCATCATGCCGTAGAAAGAAATTTCGGCGGTATTGGGGATAAAGGAGAAGACGGTGTGCCGGAGGTCATGATTTACCTCTTGGAGGATGGCGGGGCACACTTGCCGGCCCAGGGCCAGGCGCTCGCGGTATATATCGGCATCATTACCCCGGGAAAAGTAGATCCGCTCGAAGGAGCAGGCTTTGCGCGGGCCGGGTTCCCGGATGGTAGCCAGGTGCGCATCCCCTGTTTTGGGCAGGATAAGCGCCTGCCCCGGGGGCACTTCGTGGATGTCTTGGATGGCCACATTGAAAGCGGTCTGGATGACCGGCCGTTCGCTGGCCACCACGGCTACTTCGTCATCTTCGTAATAAAAGGCGGGGCGAATGCCGTTGGGGTCGCGCAGTACGAAGGCATCGCCATGGCCTATCATGCCCGCCATGGCGTAGCCCCCATCCCAGTATTGCGCGCTTTTGCGGAGGATTTTTTTCACGTTGAGCTCCCGGGCTATGCGGGGGCTTATTTCTTTTTTGGGCAGGCCCTGTTTCTTGTATTTGCGGTAGAGTTTTTCGTTTTGCTCATCCAGGAAGTGGCCTATCTTTTCCATGATGGTCACCGTATCGGCCTTTTCTTTGGGGTGCTGGCCCAGGTCTACCAGCTGTTCAAAGAGCTGGTCCACATTGGTCATGTTAAAGTTGCCCGCCACGATGAGGTTGCGCGTCATCCAGTTATTTTGGCGCAGGAAGGGATGGATTTGCTCCAGGGAGTTACCGCCGTAGGTGCCGTAGCGGAGGTGGCCCAGGAAGAGCTCGCCGGTAAAGGGCAGGTGGGCCTTGAGCCATTCGGGGTCTTGCTGGCGTTCTGCCTTGCCTTCGGTGCCGGCTTCTATGCGCTGGGTAATGTGCTGGAAAAGGTCCTGGATGGGGGTTTTATCATTGGAGCGGTAGCGGCTTATGTAGCGGGTGCCGGGGGGCATATCCAGTTTGATATTGGCTAGCCCGGCGCCGTCTTGGCCCCGGTTGTGCTGCTTTTCCATCAGCAGGTACATCTTATTGAGCCCGTAGAGGGCAGTACCGTAGTGGTCCAGGTAGTATGGGAGCGGCTTTTTGAGGCGGACCATGGCCAGGCCGCACTCGTGCTTGATGGCATCACTCATGAAGCGCAGGAGAATCGGTGAGCGGGCAAAATTACGGCTTTTGCTGCGCCTTGGTATGAGCCGTTTGCTCCGGGCTATGGCGCCATAGGCGGTCGTCTATACCTAGCCATTCCAGGGCGGCGTAGGCAAATATATCGCTTAGCGTTTCTTCCGGCAGGTCCATTTCTTCCATGAAAGCCCCCATTTCCAGGTCGCCCAGCGGAAAGGGATAGTCCGAGCCCATGCACACCCTTTTAGCGCCCTGGAGGTCCAGCACATATTGAAGCAGTTTGGGATCGTGGGTGATGCTGTCCACCCAAAAATCGCCCAGGTATTGGCGGGGATTTACGTTGTTGTGAATAGCCACCAGATCCGGCCGGCAGTTGAAGCCGTGCTCTATGCGGCCCAGGGTGGGGAGGAGGGAGCCCCCCGCGTGGGCAAAACATACCCGCAAGCCCGGCAGGCGTTCCAGCACCCCGCCAAAGATCATGGAGGCCGCCGCCCGGGCGGTTTCGGCCGGCATGCCTACCAGCCAGGGCAGCCAGTATTTTTCCATTTGCTCGCGGCCCATCATATTCCAGGGATGCACCAGGATGGCCATGCCCAGGGCCTCGGCCGCTTCAAAAATGGGGAAAAACTCCGGTTCACTGAGGTTTTTGTCGTTTATATTAGAGCCTATTTGCACCCCCAGCAGGCCTATTTCGCGACAGCGTTGCAGCTCTTTGATGGCCTCGTTGGCATCCTGCATAGGGAGGGTGCCCAGGCCCAGGTAATGCTGCGGATCATCGTGGCACAGCTGGGCGATGTGGTCATTCAGGTAGGCCGCCAGTTCCCGGGTATCTTGGGCTTTGGCCCAGTAGCTAAACATCACCGGAATGGTACACACTACCTGCACCTGCGTGCCCTTTTCGGCGTACTCTTCCACCCGCCGTTTGGGGTCCCAGCAGTTGGACTGTATACGTCTAAAAAACTTATCCCCCTTCATCATATGGGCCGTGCCATCGGCATTGTGGATGAGGTGAATAAAGTCCCCGTAGCCAAACTTTTTCGCAAAGTTGGGCAGCTTTTCGGGGAGCAGGTGGGTGTGCATGTCGATCTTTAGCATGCGTACAAAATTATAAATTTGGGCGCCATTTCCCGCTATCCGCTCTATCCCGGGCTCGGCGGCACCGGCCTCAGTCGGCGGCCCGGGGGCTCCCGGTGGTCGCCCCGCCCCGCCGCTTCGGCTCGGGCCGCCGGGCCCGGGGATGCCGCTCCTATCGGGGGCGCGGGGGCCGCCCCACCGCCAGGGGGCTACCGGAAATGACCGGGGCGGTTAAATTCTTCCGCCAAGCTTCCCCCATTCTGGAGTAAATACTTACCTTTGCAGCCCTTTTTAAGAAAGGGATAAGTTACGAAAAGCGAAAGTATTAGCCTTGACGCCCCAAGCTAAAATATTTGCCGTCCGCGGCTCCCGAAGCATTGCCGAAAAGATAGCTCAGGTGTACGGACAGCCCCTCGGGGAAGTTATCATCCAGGAATTTAGCGATGGTGAATTCCAGCCTTCCTTCGAAGAAACCGTCCGCGGCGGCCGGGTTTTTCTGGTAGGCTCCACTATGCAGCCCAGTGAAAACCTCATGGAGCTGCTCCTGATGATCGATGCCGCCCACCGGGCCAGTGCCAAGCACATCACCGCCGTGATCCCCTACTTCGGCTGGGCCCGCCAGGACCGCAAAGACAAACCGCGCGTACCCATCGGGGCCAAGATGGTGGCCAATTTGCTCACCGCCGCCGGTGCCACTCGCATCATGACCATGGACCTGCACGCCGATCAGATTCAAGGCTTCTTTGAAGTGCCGGTAGACCACGTCTTTGCCTCTTCCATTTTTGAGCCCCACATCCGGGATCAAAAGCTGGAAAATCTGGTCATCGCCTCCCCGGATATGGGCGGCTCCAAAAGGGCCAATAATTATGCCAAGTGGCTGGAAAGCGAAGTAGTGATCTGCTATAAGCAGCGCAAAAAAGCCAACGTGATCGATAAAATGACCCTCATCGGCAATGTGGAAGACCGCAACGTGGTGCTTATCGACGATATGATAGACACCGCCGGTACCCTTACCAAAGCGGCCGATATGCTCTACGAGCAGGGCGCCCGCAGCGTCCAAGCCTACTGTACCCACGGGGTGCTTTCCGGCAAGGCCGTAGACCGCATCATTCATTCCCGCCTGGACCGGCTGGTGATCACCGATACCATCCCCCACGCCCACCCTACCGACAAAATTCAAGTCCTTTCCATCGCCGAGCTCTTTGCCAACGTGATGCATAAAGTGCACGAGCACCAATCAATCAGTTCTCATTTTTTAGAATAACCAAAAGCCCCATCTACGCATGAAATCAGTTAAGATAGAGGGAAAGCTCCGCGAAAAACGCGGCAGTACCGATGCCAACCGCCTCCGGCGCCAGGAAATGATTCCGGGTGTGATCTATGGTACCGGGAAGAATATCCACTTTTACTCCGAGCGGAAAAACTTTAAGGACGCCATCTACACGGCCGAGACCATGCTCGTGGAGATCACCATAGACGGGGAAAAGCACACCTGCGTGCTGCGCGATACCCAGTTCCACCCCGTAAGCGATGAGCTGGAGCACGTAGACCTCTACCAGTTTGATCCCAGCGAGCCCATTACTATCATGATCCCGGTGCGCTTTCGCGGTACGCCCAAGGGCGTTCGTAACGGTGGTCGCCTGAAGGTAAACCTCCGCTCCCTGCCCGTGAAAGCTACCGTTGATAAAATGCCTGGCATGCTGGAGATCAATGTAGAGCACCTCAAGATTGGGGATGCCCTCCGCATTGAAGACCTGGACACCCAAGGCCTGGAGGTACAGCGGGAGCCTACCCGTACCCTCCTCACTATCCAAACGGCGCGTAATGCGGTGGTAGACGAAGAAGCGGAAGACGAAGAGGGCGAAGAAGGAGAAGGCAGCGAAGAAACCGCCGAAGCGGAGAACGCCGAGTCTTAAAAAGTGTCTGTCTATAAAGTCCGCTCTCGCCAGTGGCGAGACGCTTGCCCAAAAAATGCTCATTTACCTTAGTAAACTCCGCTTTTTTGGGCTGCGCAAGCCTCGTTAGCGAACTTTCTAAAACAGACACCCAACTGTATAGACAAACACTAAAGAGGCCTTACTGCGCATGCGTTCTTACCTCCTGGTAGGCTTAGGAAATGTAGGCGCCGAGTACGCCCGTACCCGCCACAACATTGGTTTTGAAGTGCTGGACGCCCTCCTCGAAAGGGAAGGCGCCGGCACTTCTTTTGTCACCCAGCGCTATGCCCAAGTGGCCGAGTGCCGGGTTAAAAACGTGCGGCTGGTCCTGATCAAGCCCACCACCCTGATGAACCTGAGCGGCCAGGCGGTCAATTACTGGCTCCAAGCGGAAAAAATACCCCTCTCTCAATTATTAGTCGTGGTAGATGACGTGGCCCTGCCGCTCGGTACCTTGCGGCTTAAGAACAAGGGCAGCGATGGAGGCCACAATGGCCTTAAGGACATTCAGCGGCGGCTGGGCCGCCAGGATTACGCCCGGCTGCGTTTTGGCATCGGGCAGGATTATCCCAAGGGCCGCCAGATTGATTACGTCCTGAGCCGCTGGACCCGCCAGCAGGAAGCAGCACTCCCGCCCCGCATCGAAGCCGCCGCCGAAGCCTGCAAAAGCTTTGCCCTGGCCGGCCCCCAGCGCACCATGAACCAGTTTAATGGGTAGGGGGGGGCTATAAGGCTAGTTTCCCTATGTAGTGTCTGTCTATAAAGTCGGTCAGCTTCGTTACGCTTGCTTTCTCGCTAAAAGCGAGACTCATTTACTTTAGTAAAATCCGCTTTTTGAAGCTGCGCAAGCCTCGCTGACCAACTTTCTAGGACAGACACTATGTAGAGGTTTGGCTAAGCAGTGAGCGGCCTAAAACCAGCGCTTCCCAAATAAAAAAATTCAAAACCCCCTGGTAATCCGTAAGTTGTATTTCTTTTCGGTAGAGGCTAATTGGAGGTGCTTATGAGCCTATGGTAACCTACCTAAATGGTCTCTCTAAATACTCTTCGTGCTTTTTTGCTGCAGCCCAAAAAAGTGCTGCAACCGACCCCCGAAGGAACGGGGGGAACCTTCCATAACTTTCTGCTCTTCAATATGTAGCCCCCTAAATCCCTCCAAGGGGGACTTTAGCCCGCGACTGGACCGCTGGAGTTCTGTTTCATGGAAGCTTGCTGCTCAAGATTGAAATCTTTTGATGGGGTAGCAAGTGTTAAGCCTTCTTGGGGGGGGGCTTGGTCTGGGGCGTGGCAAGGGGCCTATAATCTTAAAATATCGATGGGTGTACCAAGTTACAAACTTCTGTAAACCAGCTAAACCTCCTGTGCTCTCGCCAATGGCGAGATGCTGTGCCTGTCTCGCTTTAAGCGAGGCTCTGTGCCTGCCCCGAAGCATTTCGGGGCTCTGTGCCTTCCAAACCTC
>JAVLBR010000121.1:0-6753 GCA_031581125.1 Schleiferiaceae bacterium
GGTTTATAAACTACCCCGTCCTTTCTTCCGCGGGGGAGGAAACCCGGCGGCGCAGAGCTGCTTCCAGGTCGGCCAATTGCCGGCTGCGGAGGCTTAGGTGGTTGTGTTTTTCGTAATAGATGTCCAGCTCGGGCTGGTCGCTGTAGGGATTGCGCTTAAGGCGGTAAATCTCCTCGTAGGGGATGCGCTGGGGACGGGCTAAATAGCGGTGCAGGACCAGCTCCGCTTCGGTGAGCGTAACTTTTTTATGGAAACTGCCAAAAGCGGCCATGCCCCCCAGCAAACCCGGGATGAGGGGGACGATGGAAATATGGCCCTCAAAAAAGAAATGCGACACCCCGATTGCCAACAGAAGCAGGGCCCAAATCGCCGCTAACCAGCGGAGGCGCTTCTGCTTGTTTTCAAATACCTTAAACTCCATTTTACGCTTGTTCTTTGGGGCTTAGCAAAATTAAAAAATACCGACTTAAGCCGCCCAGATGGGCAAAAGGGCCCGATGTGCTACATTTGTCCGCCACGGAAAAATACCCCACCCCGGGTGGCACGCCGCCCCGGCAAGGGCTTAAACCCTGGAAAAATACCGATATGAAGAAGTTTATCTTATGGAGCCTGGTCCTACTTTTGGCCGGTGAGGCCCAGGCCCACAAAGGCATGTGGCTGCCCTCCCTGCTCAAGCAAGTGGTGTACGATGATATGCGCAGCCAGGGACTGCAGCTCAGCGCCGAGGACATTTACAGTGTAAACCATTCCTCCCTTAAAGATGCCATCATCCATTTTAACGGCGGCTGTACGGCCAGCCTCATCAGCGAGAAGGGGCTGCTGCTCACCAATCACCACTGTGGATATGCCCTGATTCAAAACCACAGTACGCTGGAAAACAATTACCTGGAAGAAGGCTACTGGGCCGAAAAGCCGGCCGATGAACTGACCAACCCCGGGGTGACGGCCGCCCGGGTGGTGTACCTGCGCGATGTGACCAACCAGGTGCGCGATGCCCTGCCCGATACGGTGGCGCTGACCAAAGCGGGCCGCCCGCGCCAGGAAGCTATTCGGGCGGTTTTGGCCCAGGTGGACAATCCGGAGGGCTATGAGCTGAGCATCGAGCCTTTCTTTTTTGGCAATCAGTTTATCCTCATCGCCAAGGAACAGTTTAAAGACATCCGCCTGGTGGGGGCACCGCCTTCCGGCATCGGCAAATTTGGCGCCGATACGGACAACTGGATGTGGCCGCGCCATACGGGCGATTTTTCCCTCTTCCGCATCTACGCCGGGGCCGATAATAAACCGGCGCCCATCTCCGACGAGAACCGGCCCTACCGGCCCCTCAAGCACCTGAAAATCAACATTGCCGGCATAGAGCCCGGCGATTTTACCATGGTGTACGGCTTCCCGGGCTCCACGCGCGCCTACCTGCCCGCCGCGGAAGTACAGAATGTGAAAACGGGGTACAATCCGCAGCGCATCGCCATCCGCGACCGCATCCTCAATATCCTGGACGCCAAAATGCGCCAAAATGAAGCGGCCCGCCTGCAGTATGCTAGCAAGTATGCCCGCATCAGCAATAGCTGGAAGCGCTGGCAAGGGGAGATCAAAGGCCTCAACCGCACCCAGGCCGTGCAGCGCATCCGCGACCGCGAAGAGGCCTTTGCCCAGAAAATAGCGGAAAACCCGGCTTTAAATCCCTACCAGCACGTGGTGGATAAGCTCATCGTGGCTTATGAAGACCGGGTGGGGGTCAACCTGGACCATTACTACTACCTGGAAATAGGCTATTACGGCATCGAAATGATGCGCCACCTCCTGGGCTACCGGGAGCTGGTAAGCCTCTACGAGCGCGGAGAAGACAGTGCCCTGGCGGCCCAGGCGGCCCAAAAAGCGGCCGCGCTGGACAAGTTTTACCGCGATTACGACCCGGCCCTGGACGAGCAGGTGGCGCAGGCGGTCCTGCCCCTGTACCTGGACAGCGTGCGGCGCGACCCCACGCCAGAATTGCTATCCGAGTGGCAGCAAAAGGCGGCGCCCGCCCGCCGCAAGGCCATTGCCAAAATGTACCGAAAATTGCCCCTACTACCCGGCAAGGAATGGCGGCAACGCCTGCGGGAAAAACCGCAAAAAGCCCTGAAAGACCTGGCCCAGAGTACTGCTTACCAACTTTCGGTAAGCATGCTGCGGCATTACATAAACGTGATACGCCCGCAGCGGACGCAAAAGCAAAAAGCCATCGACCGCTTGCAAGCCCGGTACGTGGAGGGCCTGCAAAAGGCCTTTCCCCAAAAAGCTTATTTCCCGGATGGCAACAGCACCTTGCGGGTGGCCTACGGCCAAATGAAGGGCTACGCGCCGGAAGATGGCGTTTATTATTTGCCGCAAACCCACCTGAGTGGGGTGGTGGCCAAATACCAGCCCGGAGATTACGAATTTGACCTGCCGGAAAAATTGATTAATCTCTACGAGGCCAAAGATTATGGTCCCTATGGGGAAGAAGGCCGCATGCCGGTGTGTTTTGTGGCCACCAACCATACCACCGGCGGCAATTCTGGCAGTCCGGTGCTCAATGCACGCGGGGAGCTGATCGGGCTCAATTTTGACCGGGCCTGGGAGGGCGTGATGAGCGATCTCTTCTTTGAAGAGGAAATTTGCCGCAACATTAGTGTGGACCTGCGCTACGTGCTCTTCATCGTCGATAAATTTGCCGGGGCCCAGCGCCTGATCGAGGAACTGGACCTGGTGGAAGAACGCCCGAAAGCGGCGCAGCAGCGGGCCGTAGGGGAGTAGGCTTCCTGGGCGGTCGCTGGCGCTGCCTATTTTATGGCACGGAGGCACACGGAGAAGGCATCTCGCTAGGAGCGAGACAGGCGCCGAACCAGGGAGGATTCTGCGCAGTTTTACGGGAACAGTGCGGGCAAGCCCATAGGTTTCTACATGCCAGGCTTTTGAGGGGTTCACCCCCGCTCTCCCCTCCTGGTTCAGGAGGGGTAGGGGTGGTTGAATTTTCCAGGGATTGCAAATTTTCGTGTGGGTACAACCTCTCCGTACCTCTCCTTTTTTAAGGAGAGGAGAGGGCCGGTGCTTGCTGGCAAGAGCTGAGGCGAAAGCTGACGGTAGGTCAGCGGGCAAAACGTTCTATGCTTCTTGGTGCAGGAAAGGTTGGGGTGGTCCAAATAACTCTTAAGATCACAAAGGCAAATAGAAGGTAACGCAGCATACGCGGCGATAACGCAGCGCACGCCGCATTATTTATGACCTGCTTTAGGGTTCTTAGTGCGCTTTTTCGCGCGCCATCTTGAGGTTTTCTTCCAGGCCCGCTTCATCGGTATACCCCTGGGCCAGGAGATAACCTTGTTCGCCAGCCTGGTAAATAACGGCCGGAAAGCCGCGGATGCCCCATTCCTGGACCACTTTAAATTCCCGGCGGACCAATTCCAGCAGTTCTTTGTCTACCATCAATTTCATAAACGCGGCCGATTGCATCCCGAAATCTTCCGCACACTCGCCAAAGGTGCTGGCTTCGGCAGGCGGTTTGCCTTCCGCATAAATGGCTTTTTGGATGCGGGCGGCAAAGGGTATGGCATTATCGGGCTGGTAACGGCGAAAGGCCGCCATGGCCAGGGCCGCCGGGAGGGAGGTAAAGCGGGCGGTGCCGGGCGCCAGGATATTATCCAAAAAAGCTTGCCCAAAGGCAACGCCGGTGTTTTTTTCTACCTCCTTATAAGCCTCCTTGATGTAGCCGGCCACCTCACCGATGGGCCCTTCGCGCTCGCCCAGCACCATGCCACCGGAGAGCACCCGAAACTCGAGCGGGTCTTCCCGGTGCTTTTCGTAAAAAGTCTCCATCACGGGGCTAAAGCCATAACACCAGCCACAAAGAGCGTCAAAAACGTAGTAAACCACGGGGATATCGCTGGCCATCATTTTATTTTTTAAGGGGTGCAAAGGTACGGTCTATTCCCTTTTAGCCGGGTTTCGCCAACGGCCAGCTCAGGAATCCTACAACTGCATAGCCCTACACCGCCACCGCAGGAGTTTACCTTAGTAAATGACTGTTTTCAAAGCAAGCATAACGCAGCTATCGGACTTTATAGACAGACACTAAATAAAAAAGCCCCGGACGAGGCCGGGGCTTTAAAGGGTTTTAGCAAAGGGCGCTTATTTTTTGATCAGCACACCGTTGCGCTGCTCATTCCGGCCTATTACCTGGAAGGTGTAAGGGCCTTCGGGCAGATCGCTCAGATCCACTTCAAACTTGCGCTCGGCGCCCACGAAGGTTTTCCGGGCTTCGCGCACTACCGTTCCGCTCAGGGATTGTACCAGCAGGGTGTAGCTGTTTTCCTGGTGCATCTCGAATTCGATGGTGGTTTTACCCGCAGTAGGGTTGGGGTAAGAGGCGATACCATCGGCGGAGATCAGGTGACGGTCCAGGCCTACGTTGCCTCCGGTGCTATCCACTAATGCCCAGATCCAGAGCGATACGTCCAGGGGATCGCCGCTGGCTATCTGAAAGGACTGGGCGTAAGAGGACCAAGAACCATCAGAGGTTTGAAAAATAGCGGTGCCATTGCCGCAATCGTCATTCGTAGAATAGACGGCCAAGGTGTCTGAGCTATTGTCTACGGCTATGGTAGCCCAAAACAGGTGGTCGATGGCCACCGGGTTGGAAAAATTAAACACATTCATGCCATTGCCCGAGGTGTCGATGTTGTCAAAGCTGATGGGATCAGAAGTTCCCAGCGGATTGGCCGATATGCCATTGGTGGTATCGTACACCATGGCGGTAAAAGAGCCTTTGGAAGGTCCTTCCTCTTTACGACTTACCAGGGTAAGAATGCCTTCGACATCTACCGACTCGTTACCGGTATTGAGCACTTGGCTCACTTTCACAATGTTGTTGCCATTGCTCAACGGGTAATTACCGGTTACAGATTGACCGGCCTGGTTGGCATAAGAAAAAAGCCGAGCATCACAGCTATCATTCGTGCCATATACGGGTTGGACAAGGGTGTCATTAATGGTAGCGGTTTTGGCGCTTTGCTGGCTACCGGGCGCTTCCCCTACGAAGGTGGGGTACACTTTTTCCTGGGCCATGAGGCTCAGACCAGAGCAAAATCCTAAGGCAAATAGTACTTGCTTCTTCATATTTCTAAAATTTAAGAGTTAGCTGGCAAATATAAAGGCTATTTGGTAGAACAAAGACAGCCGGCCGACACCAAGGCCGGAAGGTATATTTTTAAGCAGGGTGCCAGCGCCAGGTCCTACCTTTGCCCCATGTTTTGGAAAAGTCTTACTCGTCAAGCCATAAAAGAGCGCGTTTTCACCGCGCTGGATGAAAATCGCAATTACGATAAAGATATCATCCTGGGCATTCCAGGCACCTATCTGGATACCGAGCAGTTTTACCGCGATGCCGATTTTTTGCCCGATGCGCCCTATCTAAAAACCTTCATCAACAACCCCAATCACATCGGTTGCCACACCCTTACCGAAGAAGCAGGAGAAGACCTCTTTCGCGGTACCCAGAAGCTGGAGATAGAACTGATGCGCCTGGTGGCGGAGGACATCCTGCGCGCCGCTCCCCAAAGCACCGATGGTTACGTAGCGCCCGGCGGGACGGAAGCTAATATTCAGGCGCTTTGGATTTACCGTAATTATTTTCAGGAAACATTCCATGCGCGCCAGGAAGAGATCGGGGTATTGTTTAGTGAAGACAGTCATTATTCCTTTTACAAGGGCTGCAATCTCTTGAGCCTTCAAGCGATACCCGTTGCCGTAAATCGGGAAGATAGGCAAATGGAGGCCGGCACCCTGCAACAAAGGGTGACGGAGGCGCAGCGCCAGGGCGTGCGGTACTTCATAGCGGTGGCCAATATGAGCACCACCATGTTTGGCTCCGTAGATGAGCCAGATCGCATAGCCGATGTCCTGGAAGCCGCCCAGGTCCCTTTTCAGCTCCACGTAGATGCGGCCTTTGGCGGTTTCCTTTTTCCCTTTACCCATCCGGACAATCCCCTCGATTTCCAAAATCCCCGCGTCAATTCCATCAGCCTCGATGCCCATAAGATGCTCATGGCCCCCTACGGGACGGGCATTTTCCTGGTCCGCAAGGGCTGGATGCCCTATGCCGCCACCCCGGAGGCCCGGTACGTCCAGGGTTCCGACTACACCCTGGTAGGCAGCAGAAATGGGGCGCAAGCCGTGAGTATTTGGATGATCCTGCAAACGCACGGTCCCCGCGGTTGGCAAAACCGCATCAATGAGCTCATGCATGCCACCGAGCAGCTATGTCAGGCCTTGGACGAGATGGACATAGCTTATTACCGCAATCCCTACATGAATATAGTGGCCTTAGCGGCCAAATGTGTGCCGTTGTCCCTCACCCAGAAGTACCGCTTGGTGCCCGATGACTTTGCCGGTTCCCCCCAGTGGTGGAAAATCGTGGTCATGCCCCACACTACCGGCAAGGTGCTGCGCTCTTTTGTGGAAGACCTGCGGGAAACAGCCCCCGATGAAGCCGGCCGGGAAGCTTAGCAGTGGAAGCGGTTTTTTCTGGCTTGCGATCAGGGCGGCTTACCTGCTGGCGCCGCTTTCTAAGGCAGCGCCCGCTGCGTAACTTCCGCCCCTCTTTCGTGAGCTTGAGTTCGTCCCGCAGGACAGCAGGAGGGGGATGGACATGGAAAGGGTGCGCCACCAAAGCAGGTATCGCTCCCGGGGACAAAAGTATTTGTCCATGCAGTCGAGTGTTTGTTCTAGAAAGTTGGT
>JAVLBR010000122.1:0-6696 GCA_031581125.1 Schleiferiaceae bacterium
TCTTCCATGTGGGGATAACCAAAATCGGTAGGCGCATCAAAGGTCTCCTTGATGGAGCGCATGCTTACCCAGCGAATCAGGTTCTGCTTGGAGCCGGCCTTGTCATTGGTACCGGAGCCGCGCGCCCCGCCAAAGGGCTGCTGATTCACTACTGATCCGGTGGGCTTATCGTTGATGTAGAAGTTGCCCGCCGCATTGCGCAGGGCATTTTCGGCTATTTCTACCGCGTAGCGGTCCTGGGCAAAGATGCTGCCGGTAAGGCCGTACGCGGAAGTCTCATCGCAAAGCTTCAGGGTAGCCTCAAATTCTTCATCGGGATATACATACACCGTCAGGACCGGCCCAAAGAGCTCTTCCCGCATAGTTACGTACTGGGGGTCGGTGGTTTTGATCACCGTGGGTTCTACAAACCAGCCCTGCGACTTATCGCATTTACCGCCGATGATCACTTCCGCCTCGCTGTCTTTCTCAGCAGCTTTGATATAGCCTTCCAGCTTGTCAAAGGAGCGCTCGTGGATCACCGCGCCCAGGAAGTTTTTGAAGTCGCGGGGGCTGCCCATTTTAATCTCCTGGGCCTGGCGGGTCATGATTTCCTGCACCTCGGGCCAGAGGCTTTCGGGCACGTAAGCCCGGGAGGCAGCGCTACACTTTTGGCCGCTGTACTCAAAGGAGCCGCGGGTAAGGGCATTGGCTACCTGGGGTGCCCGGGCGCTTTTGTGTACCACCACAAAGTCTTTTCCGCCCGTCTCCCCTACTATGCGGGGGTAGGTGCGGTACTTGTGGATATTGGTGCCAATGGTGTTCCAGATGTTTTTAAATACGGTGGTGCTACCGGTAAAGTGCAATCCGGCAAATTCAGGATGATCAAAAACGATATCGCTTGTTTCTTGCGGATCGGTAATCACCATATTAATCACGCCGGGGGGCAGCCCGGCTTCTTCGAATATCTCCATCAGCACGTGAGCGCTGTAGATTTGGCTCAGGGAAGGCTTCCACACCACGGTATTGCCCATCATGGCCATGCTGGTGGGCAAATTGCCCGCGATGGCGGTAAAATTAAAAGGCGTAATGGCGTAAGTAAAGCCTTCCAGCGGACGGTAATCTACGCGGTTCCACATATTGCTACCGCACTGGGTGTGGGGCTGCTCGCTGTAGAGCTGGGCGGCAAACATGGCATTGAAGCGCAGGAAGTCGATGATCTCGCAAGCGGAATCAATCTCGGCCTGCTGGATGGTTTTGCCCTGCCCTATCATGGTGGCGGCATTGATGCGGTCGCGGTAGCGGTCGCTGATGAGGTCCGCTATGCGTAGGAAAATGGCTATACGATTGCTCCAGCTCATATTTTCCCACTTCTCCTTAGCGCCCAGGGCCGCCTCTATGGCCTCATGCACGTGCTTGGCCTCGCCCCAGTGGTAAGAACCCACGTCGTGCTTATGATCGTGGGGGGGCAGCACCCGCTCCAGCTTACCGGTTTTTACGGGCTGGCCATTGATCACCATGGGGATGTCTAACTGGCTATTCCACATTTCATCGTACACGGCCTGTACAGAGGCGCGTTCAGGCGTTCCGGGGCCATAAGTGAGCACAGGCTCATTCTGGGCATGCGGCACGTCATAAAATCCTTTGTCCATTGTTTTTATCGTCTTTTTAGGGTTTATTTAGTGTCTGTCTATAAAGTCCAATCTCGCTTCTAGCGAGACGATCGGCCTCAAAATCCTCATTTACTGTGGTAAACTGCGGTTTTATCGTCCTCTCGCGCCTCGCTCTTGAACTTTCTAGACGAGACACTGGACAGTATGGACAGACACTATTTCTGTTGAGCAAGTCCCCACAAAGATACCGTTCCCCCAAGCGCCCACCAAAATGAAAAAACGGCGCGGTACCCGGTGATTCCGGAAGTACATTTGGCCGCGAGGCCGGGCGCTCACAGCAGTGCTTATACCCTGGGCCTGCCGGCCAAAGGAGCCCCCGGCCGCGGGGATAAGACCGGCCCTTTAGAAAGTGTAGGAGGCCGATACGGTGGGCATAATGGGGAGCTGGTCTACTCGCTTGTTTTCGGTGCGATCGAAGTAGAATACGTTGCGGTAATTGAGCAAATTGGTGGCGCCCCCACTGAGCTCCAGCTCCTGATGTTCGCCGATGGACCAGGTGCGGGTGAGGGTGAAGTCTACCCGGTGGTAGTTGGGCAAACGGTTGGCATTGATATCGCCATAGATGACCTCGAGGTCCCCATTGGCGGTGGTGAAGTCATAGGGCAATTGGGGCTGGTTTTGCGGGGATTGAAAATCGAGCTGGCTGTAGTAGGACTGCACGGGGGTGAAGGGAAAGCCACTGCCAAAATTGTAGCGCAGGCTGGCCTCCCAGTTGCTTTCCCGGCCAAAGGTGTAGTTGGTCACCAAATTGAGGTTGTGCCGGCGGTCAAAATTTGGGAAATATTTAATCTGGCCATCGTTACGCGTTACCTTGCCCAGGGAGTAAGCCAGCCATACGTAGAGGTTTTCGCCCTGGTACTTGGTAAGCAAGTCAATGCCGCGGGCCAGGCCTCGCTCCAGGATGAAGGGCTCGGTGAGGCGGTCGGGCTCGCCGATGGCCTCGGGACTGTCCGGGTCGTAGATCTGGTTGCGGTTAAGCTCTACGATTTGGCGGAAGTCTTTGACGTAGGCTTCCAGCTCTACGGTGAGTTCCTTGCTGAGCTCCACCTCGATGCCCGCTACCGCGTGGCGGGCCTTCTGGAGGGCGGTATTCACTTCTTCGCCGCGGAATTCGTCCTGCAGATCGCCGCCAATCGGGCCGCTCAGGAAGCCGTAAAAGAGGTTCACTACGTTGCGCTGGTTGTAGCCGGCCATAAGGTTTTGGGAATACAGGCCACCGGAGGCTTTGATGCGGAGCCAGTCCGTAGCATTGAATTTCAGGCCCAGGCGGGGTTCTACGCTTAGCTCGGCCTGGCTGCTGTAGTAGTGCAAGCGCAGGCTGGGCTCGGCTATGAGTCTATTGGTGGCGTACTTGTAGCGCACGTAGCCGCCCAGCTCGGTGGTATTATCTACCTGGGAGGCGGTGACGCCCACGGGCGGGTCCAGGCTAAAATCGGTGGCATAAGTGATGGTCTGGATGCCCAGGCGCAGCTCGTCGGACTTGCGGAAGAAGTAGGTAAAATCCAGCCCCCCGTTAAAACCGCCGATGCTGCTATTCTGCAGCAGATCGCCTTCGATGGCGGTGACGTCGTAGAGGGAGTAATTGGCCGAGCCCTGGAGCAAAACCGTAGAAGACGGGGGAATGGCGGTAAAATTAAAGCCGCCCCCGGCGGTGTTCCAGTCGATCTGGTTATTGCCACCAAAGGCCACGGCGTCTTTAAAATTGAAGCCAAAAAAGTTGAGCTTAGAGCCATTATCGGCCTGGCTGGTGAGCTTGGCGTACACATCGGTGAAGGAAAAGGGCAGGCCGTTTTCAAATTCGGTTTCGATGTAGGGGTAAAAAATGTCGCTGGTCTGGTCCAGGTAGCTGGTCTTGGCCGAGAGCAGGAAGGAGGTGCTGGCCAGGCCGCGCTCGTCGGGTTTGCCCAGGGGCGCTTCCACCAGGAGCTTGCTGGTGTAGGTACTGGCGCTAAGCTTTCCGGCCAGGCGTTTGCGGTTGCCCGCCCGGGTTTTGATATCCATCACGGCGCTATTGCGGCTACCGTAGTCTGCTTTGAAGCCACCGGTGTACACATCGGCCGAGCGGATAATGTCGCTGTCAAAAACCGAGAAGAAACCAATGGAATGGAAGGGATTGTAAATGACCATGCCATCCAGCAGGATCAGGTTTTGAATGGGCGCGCCGCCCCGAATGAAGAGCTGCCCGCCCTGGTCGCCGGTGGTCACTACCCCGGGCAGCACCTGCACGGCCTTGATCACATCGGCATCGCCGCCCACGGAAAAGCGGCGAATGGAACGCTTATCCAGGGAGCTGACGCTGGTGAGCACCTTGGTGCGGCGGGCCTGCCGCTCGGCCGAGACTTCTACGCTTTCCAGCACCTCGGATTGTGCTTCCATAAACACTTTAACGCTCTGGATTTTACCGGACGCCAGCTCTACGGTTTGGGTGTGGGTTTTAAAACCTACGAAACTCACCTCCAGGGTATATTCCCCGGGAGGTATGTCATTGATGGTAAAATAACCTTCTCCGCTGGCTACGGCACCCAGCTTGGTATCCTTTAGAACTACATTGGCGTAGGCCACGGGCTTGCCATCATCCGTATTGTAAACGAAGCCCCGCAAGGTGGCGTTTTTTTGTGCGTGCAGGGAAAAGCTAAAGCTTGCTAGCAGCGTAAAGATCAGCAGAAGAAGAGGGCGCATGGAGGCAGCGTAGTGATGCATAAAAAAGAGGGGAAGTCAGACGTGGTACATTTTAAAGAGCAGCTCTTTGAGCAGTTCGTGCTCGGGGGTTTGGGCATTGTTTACGCCCTTGCTGCGCAAATCGGCCTCGCGCAGGTAGCCGATCATGCGGGCGCATTTTTTGAGGTCGTAATGCCGCAGGGCCTGGGTGTAATCTTTTACGAAGTAGGGGTTTACCTTAAGGGTGGCGGCCAGGCCCCGGGGGGATTTGTCGGAGGCCTGGTGGGCCACCATAAGCTTGCTGGCAAAGTTGAACAGCACCGCCAGGGTAAGCACCAGGGGATGGTCTTTGGGGTTGGCGGCATAGTAGCGCTGAATGCGCATGATCTTTTTAAAGTCGCGCTCTACGAAGGCCCGCTGAAGCTCAAAGTTGTTGAAATCTTTGCTAATGCCGATGTTGGCCTCCACTAGCTGGTCGTCTACGGTTTGGCCCGGTGCGGCGATGAGGGCGAGCTTATCCAGTTCGTTTTCTACCCGGGCCAGATCGGTGCCCAGGCTTTCGGCCAGAATTTGGCAGGCCTTGGGGGTTACTTCCAGGCGGCGGTTTTTGAGGCTGCGCTGGATCCAGTCGGGCATCTGATTGTCGTACACCCGCTTGGCCTCGAAGAGCAGGTGGCGGTCTTTGATGAGCTTAATGGCCTTGCGGCGCTTGTCCACCTTTTTATGCTTATGGGCCAGCACCAGCACCGTGCTTGGTTGCGGGTTTTCCGCATAACTCTCCAGGAGCTCCCAGTTTTTGAGGTGCTGCGCTTCCCGGACCACCACCAGCACGCGCTCGCTCATCATGGGGTAGCGCCGGGCCTCGGCCAGCACCGATTGCATGGTAGTTTCGCTGCCGTAGAGGATGCTCTGATTGAAACTTTTTTCTTCCTCCTTTAGCACTTTCTGCTCCAGGGCTTGGGCTATTTTATCAATAAAGTAGGGTTCCTCGCCGGATAGGAGATAGATGGAGCGAAACTGCGACTGCTTGATTTCCTTGAGAATATCCTGAAACTGCATGGGGGGAACAAAGACTTGAAATGGAGACGCGCAATACACAATTGCGTTGCCCGGCCAAAAGTAAATAAAACGGAGCGCCTGCCGGCCCTTACCTTTGGGGCTATGGCTGCTGTACCCTATCCGCCTTTAAACCTCCCCGAAGCTCCCCTTAAGCTGGCCCGCCGGGGCCGGCAAGTAATGGTGTGGGACGGCCTCCGGGGCAAGTACCTGGTCCTCACGCCCGAGGAATGGGTGCGGCAGCACTGGGTGCATTTTCTGCAAACCTACCGGCAGGTACCGCGCGGCAGCCTGGCCCTGGAAACGGGCCTGGAAAAAGCCACCCGCCAGCAGCGGACCGATCTGCTGGTGTACAAAAAACAGCAGCCTTACCTCCTTCTGGAGTGTAAAGCGCCGCAGGTCAAATTGTCCCAGGCCACCATGGACCAGGCCGCCCGTTACCAGCGCAGCCTCCAGTGCCGGCTCATTCTCTTGAGCAATGGCCAGAACCACTGGCTGGCCCGCCCAGTCCCCGGCGGACTGGAATGGCTTCCCGAGCTCCCGCCCTTTGATCAATGGGCAATGCCCCCGGAGCGGTAAGGCCTCATTTGGCCGAAAGGCCTGCTCCTGCCGCAGCGCTTAGGGCTTATTCCCGCTGCCGTCATGCAGCTGACATTCAATGTTTGAACAATGATGTTACCTTTGTTCCTTCATTAAACCAAAAAAGACAACAACATGAAACGATTCTTCTCAATGCTCACCGCCCTGCTGCTGAGCGCTGCCGCGCTCCAGGCGCAAAAAGCCCCTCAATGGAAAATAGACCGCTCGCACACCTCGGTGAACTTTGTGGCTACCCACTTCTTCTCGGATGTGCCCGGCTCTTTTCAGACTTTTTCCGGCGATTTTCGGATTGACCCGGAAAACATGGCCGCCAGTACTCTCAACTTCACGGTGCAGGTAAAAAGTGTGGACACGGACAACGAAAAACGCGACAATCACCTCCGCAGCGAGGATTTCTTCCATGTGAGCGAATACCCCAACATCACCTTTCGCTCTTCTGAGATCGAAAAAACGGGTAAGAACCAATACAAAGTGCACGGAAAACTCACCATCCGCGATGTAACCAAAGAAGTGGCGCTGCCCGTTACCGTGAAAGGCGTTATGGATCACCCCATGATGGAAAACACCAAAATACTGGGGCTCAGCATTGATACTGTCCTGGACCGGACGGAATACAACGTGGGGGTAGGCGACTGGGCCGCCACCGCGGTAGTAGGTGATGAAGTGGAGGTGGACATCGACATGGAGCTTAACCGCAAATATTAAAACTCCTTCCCTTCCCAAATTTTCC
>JAVLBR010000123.1:0-6681 GCA_031581125.1 Schleiferiaceae bacterium
TCAAAGCAAGCATAACGCAGCTATCGGACTTTATAGACAGACACTAAATAGCAAAGATTACAACCACCCCTACCCCTCCTTTTTAAGGAGGGGAGAGCGTGGGTGTGCTCCTCAAAATACTGGCATGCAAGTATCTGCAAGCAGTTCTAAATGCATTGCCGGGCGACTTTATAGACAGACACCAATTAACGTTGTAAATTTGCATTGACATTTCAATTTTTCAACGTTAATGTTTAGCCGTAACGCCTTTTCAGAATGTTTGGGGCTTTTGTCCCAATTTCCGGTGTTGGGCATAGTGGGCTCCCGCCAAAGCGGCAAAACCACCCTGGCCAAAGCGCTGACTAAAGCCGTAGCCGGAGAAAGCCTTTACCTCGACCTGGAAAATCCGCGGGATTTAGCTAAGCTGGAAGAGGCTGAATTTTTTCTTTCCCGGCAGCAGGACAAACTGGTCATTTTAGACGAGATCCAACACCGTCCGGAGCTTTTTAACCTGATTCGCTCCCTGGTGGACGAACACCGGGTTCCAGGCCGTTTTTTGATTCTGGGGAGTGCTTCTCCAGATTTGTTGCGCGATTCGGCTGATTCCCTGGCGGGGCGAGTGGCTTATCTGGAACTGCCCCCCCTGGCCTGGGATGAAATCAAAGCGAAGATATCAATGGAGCAGCACTGGCTTCGGGGAGGTTATCCAGATGCCCTAGTGCCCGACCAGCCCAAAAAGGCCCAGCGCTGGCTCAAAAATTACCTACAGACCTATGTGCAGCGCGACCTGGGATTACTGGGCCTCAACACCACGCCCACGGAGTCCGCGCGCTTATTTTCGCTGCTATCTCACCTCCACGGAGAATTGCTTAATTATTCGGCCGTGGGGCGTTCCCTGGGCCTGGGTGCTGCTACGGCCAAGCGCTATCTGCATTTTTTGAGCAGCAGTTATCTTATCCGAGAGCTGCCGCCCTACTTTACCAATACCCGTAAACGACTGGTGCGCAGCCCCAAGCTGTACATACGGGACAGTGGCCTCCTGCACTACCTCCATCGCATCGAAAGCATAGATGACCTTTTGGGGCGCCCCCTGGCAGGCCATTCCTGGGAAGGTTACGTGATCGAAGAGATCATTAAAAAAGGGCAGGAACAGTTCGACTTCTTTTTCTACCGCACCCAGCGCGGGGCGGAATGCGATCTGGTCATTTGTGAAAACCTAAAGCCCCTTGTGGCTCTGGAGATAAAGCTTACCAATGCCCCCCGCACCAGTCGGGGCTTTTACGAAAGCATTAAGGATTTAAAAACCCCGCATAATTTTATCCTCACCCCCCAATCGGATCGCTTTCCGGTTTCAGAAAACGCCGAGGCTATCTCCTTTCCGGCATTTATGGAATTTTTAAGCGGCTTATGATAGCCGGAAAGCGGCGAATAATAAGCGCGGGACACCCAAAATTCGCCGTAGGGGCGCCCGGTCCACAAGGAATGCCTCTTGCCGGGACGGCGGACAGTATCCCCAATTAACGTTGAAAATTTGAATTCGCATTTCAAATTTTCAACGTTATTTTTTCAAGATCGGGGGGCATAGCGCTCCCTTCAATGCCCGTGGTGGCTTGTGCAGGGCGCCAGGATGGGATGCGTTCAAGCGCGCGGGCCGGCCTTCATCTCCCTTTTCCCTTACATTTGGGCCTTTATCGCATTTTTGCCCTCATCATAATATTGCCCCATGGAAGAAAATACGCCCCTGCTGACCAACGATGCCGCCGTACTGGGCCTGCTGGCCGTGATCCTGGCCCTGATCTTTCATACCTCGCAGAGCCCACAGCCTTTTTGGAAAAAGTTTTACACCTACGTCCCGGCGCTGCTGCTTTGCTATTTTGTGCCTTCTGTCTTCAATACCCTGGGCGTGATCGATGGGGAGCAGAGCCAACTCTACTTCGTGGCTTCGCGCTACTTGCTGCCTACCTCGCTGGTCTTGCTCACCCTGAGCATAGACCTCAAAGAAATTTGGAAGCTGCGCCACAAAGCCGGCCTGATGTTCATTACCGGCACGGTAGGCATCATCATCGGCGGGCCCTTATCGATTCTCATCGTGAGCACCTTCGCCCCGGAGGTAGTAGGCGGCGCCGGCCCGGATGAAGTGTGGCGGGGCCTCAGCACCATTGCCGGCAGCTGGATCGGGGGCGGGGCCAATCAAGCCGCCATGTTTGAAGTCTTCAAGCCTTCCGGCGAACTCTTTTCCGCTACCATCGCCGTGGATGTGATCGTGGCCAATCTCTGGATGGCTTTCCTGCTCTACGGGGCGGGAATGTCCGACCGCGTGGATGGCTGGTTTAAAGCCGATGGCAGTGCCGTGACCGCCCTGCGCAAAAAAGTGGAAAATTATCAGCTCAGCATAGCCAAGATCCCCAGCCTCCGCGACGTGATGGTGATCCTGGGCGTGGGTTTCGGAGCCACCGCCGTAGGGCATCTTCTGGCCGATGCTATTGCCCCGTTTATTGAGAACAACTATCCCACCCTCAAAAAATTCAGCCTCAGCAGTCCCTTCTTCTGGATCATCGTCACCGCCACCACCCTGGGAATCATTCTCTCCTTTACCCGTACCCGCAAGCTGGAAGGCGCGGGCGCCTCCCGCCTGGGCAGCGCCATGCTATATGTGCTGGTGGCCACCATCGGTATGAAGATGAATGTCCTGGCCATTTTTGATAATCCCGGCCTCTTTCTGGTGGGCCTTATTTGGATGCTCTTCCACGTGGCCTTATTGCTTTCGGTAGGCCGGCTTATCAAGGCGCCTTTCTTCTTTACGGCGGTGGGCTCCCAGGCCAATGTAGGGGGCGCCGCCTCCGCGCCCGTAGTAGCCAGCGCCTTTCATCCCAGCCTGGCCCCCGTGGGGGTGTTGTTGGCCGTTTTTGGCTACGCGGTGGGCACCTACGGCGCCTACCTGGCCGGTATCCTCATGCAAATAGCCAGTCAATAAAAGCGCCCTAAAGCGGCTTCTGCACCGCTAAGACCAGATTGCTCCCGAACTTTCGAAAAGTACGGACCCTTCCAAACGGCTTTTCGTAAAGCCTTAGGAGAGCGTTTTCTGCGGCCTGGGGCAGCATCACGTTGTGAAAAGCCCAGCCACCGGGAAGCAAGCGCTGGTACACCCGTTCCGGGAAAGCCTCTTCGCGGAATGCCTGGGGAACGGTAGCATCGATAAAGAGATCGATAAAAAGGGCCTGATAGCACATTTGGCCGGAGGCCAAAAAAGCCAGCGCTTCCTGCTCAAAACTCCGCACCGCCTTAAAATTTTCGGGAAAATGGCGCTGGCCCAGGCGCAGCACGGTGGGGTCATTTTCTACCGCGTGCAGGGCGGGCAAAGGCCCCCGCCGTCGCAGTAGCGGCACCCAGGACCCCGCGCCAAAACCCAGTAATAAGACCGGGGCCGCTCCCTGTGGCCGCCAGTCAAAATAACGGAGCGCCTCCTTCCACACCCGCTGCAAGCGCCCGTAAGAATAATTGCCCTGGGGGCCGTTCAGTACCTTTTCACCAGCCTCCAGGCGCACTTCCAGCTGGCCCGCCTGAGGGCTGTAGGCGGTCTCCAAAGTCCAGGGCCAGAGGTAGCTCAGGTAGCGCTGCCAGGCCTTAGGCATCCGTTTCCCGGTCCTGGGATTCCTCCGCATTGTCCTCTTCGTCTTGGGTCTGTTTTTGCATATCGCCCAGCTTGCTGGAGGCGGCAAAGCTGGTGAGCATTTCGTTGAGCATATTGCTGGCCGTAGCGGGGCTGTTGGGCATCAGAATAAGGTTGCTCTGGCTGTTTTCGCTTACCGCATCCAGGGTATCGTAGTGCTGGGTGATCACGATCAGCGAGGAAGCTTCCTGGCTATTGATGCCCACCTTATTGAGCACATTGACAGACTCTTCCAGGCCGCGGGCTATTTCCCGGCGCTGGTCCGCTATGCCCTGGCCCTGCAGGCGTTTGCTTTCCGCCTCGGCATGCGCCTTGGCCACGATGCGGATGCGCTCCGCCTCGCCCTCATACTCGGCGGCCGTTTTGTTGCGTTCCGCAGCATTGATGCGGTTCATGGCCTGCTTCACCTCATCATCCGGGTCTATATCGGTTACCAGGGCCTTCACAATCCCATAGCCATAGGTATTCATGGCCTCTTCCAGCTCGTTTTTCACCGCGTTGGCGATGTCGTCTTTCTTCTCAAAAACGTCATCCAGTTTGAGCTTGGGCACTTCGGCCCGCACGGTATCAAACACGTAGGAAGTGATCTGCGCGTGGGGATCTTCCAGTTGGTAAAAAGCCTCGTAAATCTTTTCACGTAGCACCATGTACTGTACGGAGACCTTGATTTTCACAAAGACATCGTCCTTGGTTTTCGTTTCCACCATCACGTCCAATTGCTGGATGCGGATGCTCAGGCGGCCGGCCACCCGGTCCACGAAGGGGATTTTGAGTTGAATACCCGGGTTGCGCATGCTGAGGAAGCGGCCAAAGCGTTGTACCACGGCCACTTGCTGTTGCCGCACCAGGAAAATGCCGTTGGCCAGCATCAGGGCCAGCACGGCGAGGATTACGTAGAGCGCTATCATTTTAGGGGATTTTTGCTTTTACACCTATTGAATGGGGGCGGGTGGGCCTCACCGGCCAAATGTGGTAGCGGGCCCCGGCCACCGCAGCAAGATAAGGAACAATCTGCCCCGCTTGATAATTTCGTGGACTATTGGGAAGCGGCAGATCATTTTAAGGGAGCTCTCAAATCCCATTTTATGCCCGCCCTTAAAAGTCCCTTGCCTCGCCTCTGGCGGAGCCCCCCAGGAGGTTTTAACACCTGCTACCCCGTCAAAAGCAACCAATCGCAAGACGGAAGCCTCCAACAACCAGAACGGCGGCGGGACATAGGCCGGCTAAAGTCCCCTTTGGAGAAGTAAGGCAGCTTCAGCCAGGAAAAGGGCAGGTGAGAGAGCACCTCCTACTATCCTACGGGACCGGTTGAAATACCTGTTTGGCAACATAATGGAGCCAAAAGCTTGGAGAATTCTAATTTAGTAAAACACTGTTATTCTGCTGCCCGTTTTGATATCCTATAGCCAAGCGAACTAGGCTTACACGAAAAGCTAAACTTCATTCCACCAAAAAGGAACGGCTATACCCCAAGTAAAAGAGCACGCTAAAGCTTAAAAGCAGCACCATGCCCCAAAGGGGCGAAGTGCTGAGGAGCAGGAGCCCGCTCAGCATGCCCAAAATCCCGGAGGCCATCCATTTAAAGCGCTCGTTTTGGACGATGATCTTGCGGCGAAAAACTGAAATAAGGGCGCCTACCAAGTTGCCCAGCCCCAGTAAGAATAAAAGCTCCCGTGTGGCTGGGTCAGAAACGTGAAACAAAGCTGCGTAAAGCCATGCTGCGCTTAGGAGGGCGTAGAGCAGCTTAAAGGCGGGCTTAATACGCCCGGGTAGGTCATGCGCCTGATAGCTCTCGGGACCGAAAGCTTCATATTCCGCCTTATCCACCGCCGCGATGCGGAGGTAATTGCTAAAGCCCAAATCCAACCATTTTAAGAGGGGGTGCCGGCGAAATTTGACATAAATAGTGTCTGTCTATAAAGTCGGTCAGCGTCGTTACGCTTGCTTCAAAAATACTCATTTACCCTAGTAAACTCCGCTTTTTGAAGCTGCGCAAGCCTCGCTGACCAACTTTCTAAAACAGACACTCGACTCTGTGGACAGGCACTAAATAGAAACCAAAAGCTGCCCCTGGCCATCCCGAATGCTTACCGGCGCCAGGGCACCCAACTGCCGGTAAGTGATGTATTTGATCTGTACTTTTCGCAGGGGTTTGTTTTCAGTTATTTCCATGCGTAAAGGTTTATGGCCCGTTTGGCTCTACTTTAAAATTACTGGGGGGGTGCGGGCGCGGAAGGTGGTATCAGCCGTCCGGAGGCGAATTTCAAAAACCTGCCGGGAAGTTTCCGCCGGACTTTGGCTTATGCGCAGATCGGGGAATTGCTGGATCACTTGAAGGGGGTCTTCTGCAAAAAGCGCCGGCAACGGGCGAAAAGTACTGTCGTAGGGTTTATACACCTGAAAAAGGGCACTAAGGTCTGCCCCGGCCGGATAGCGCTCATCGTAATCATAAGGGCTCACGATGCTAAGCTCCAGCTCTTGGTAAGCCAGTTCAAAACTAGGGAAACCTTCATCGCAGGCATAAGCCGAAGGGCTTAAAAAGCCGCTCATCACCGGCGACCCTTGGGCGATCTCCTTGCGCGCGGTAACGAGCCTAATTTTCAATAGCATTTCCTTTTCCGCCTCCAGGGTATCACCGGAGCGGTAGGTTTCAATTTGCCCCTGGGCATTAAGGCGGGCTACTTCCTCAATGTAAAAGTTTCCGATGCCTACTTCGTAGTGGGGTTGCTCGGGGGGATTGCAACAGGAAGGGATGCCTGTAATGAATGCGAGTAGGAAAAGAAGTTTAAGCGCGTTTTTCATAGCAGATTAAGGGTCTGGGGGTATATAATATGGTATAAACCTACAAAAATTATGGCCCCGCCGGAGGAGCCCAGCCACTCCCCTATTCCCCGGGTATAAGAAGAAAACGCATCACTGGGTAGGCATTATCTTCTGGCCGTCGGTTGGTCATATACCGGAGGCATTTTAGGTTGAAAGAAGCCAGGCGCATGCATCTGGTATTCCGGCCTTTTGCGCGGGAGAGATGTAGG
>JAVLBR010000003.1:0-36792 GCA_031581125.1 Schleiferiaceae bacterium
CCGCCGAAGGCTGTAAGCCTTCCAGGGGCTACACCAGGGGCACCGGGAAGGGGCCTTCAAGAAGCTGCTTCCCGTTGGTTGACGGCGGTATAGGGGCGGGGGGCGCGCCCGTCCCGGTCTTGCCAGAGGCGGAGCTCCTGCCCGTCAAAAACCGCGTAGGTGAAGTGCTGGATCCAATCGCCCAGATTTAGATAGCGGGCGCCGGATTTTTCCAGCTCTATGTCCAGGGGTAAATGCCGGTGCCCAAAGAGAAAGTAATCTACCGCCTGATGGCGCAAGACGTCCCGGCAGTAATGCACCAACCACTCCGATTCTTCGCCCTGGAAAATGGCGTCATCGCCACCCGTTTTGGCCCGGCTGCTGCGCGAAAAATAATCTGCCAGCCCGATGCCGAAATTGGGATGCAGGCGGGCAAAACACCATTGGAGAAAAGGGTTGGCAAATACCCGCTTGATGAATTTATAACCTTGGTCGCCCGGCCCCAGCCCATCGCCATGGGCTATGTGGAAGCGGCGGCCGTTCCAGCTCCATTCTTGGGGTTCCCGGTAGAGCTGCACGCCCGTTTCCCGCGGGAGGTAATCGAATATCCACATGTCGTGATTGCCGGTAAAGAGATGCACCGGTAAGCCACTATCGGTAAGCTCCGCCAGCTTGCCCAGCACCCTTACGTGGCCGCGGGGCACCGCATGCCGGTACTCAAACCAAAAATCAAAAAGATCGCCCACGATAAAGAGGGCGGCCGCATCGGCGCGAATTTGTTCCAGCCAGCGCACAAAGCGCTTTTCCCGGCGCAGGCTCTGCGCCCGGTTGGGCGCGCCCAGGTGAAGGTCTGAGACGAAATAAATCTTTTTCCCGGCAGGCAGTTCCATGCAGCAAAAATAGCGGAAACGGTGGCTTAGGACTTGGGACGCTTGATGGAGCAGCCTATTTCACGGGTATCGGCCGGGTCTATGGCTTCTCCCGCTGCCATTTGTTGCAGGGCTTGCATCAAATAAGGCTGGCGAGCGGTTTTGTCTTTGTTTTCAAACTTATCATTAATGGCGCCGCGGTAAACGAGCTTGCCCGCCTGATCAAAGAGGAACACGTGGGGGGTCGTTTTGGCCCCAAAGGCATTGGCCAGCTTGCTGTTCTCATCGAGCAGATAGGGCATCTGGTACCCCGCCTCAGCGGCATGTTCCTTCATGGCGGCCATGCTGTCTTCGCCGGGGCGCTTGCCGGCGTTGCTATTGACCAGCACCATGCCTATTTGGCTTTCCCGGGCAAAATCGCCCAGCGGGCCGTAGGTCTCTTCCCAAGCCAGCACAAAAGGACAGGTATTGCAGGAGAAAATAAGCAGCAGGCCTTGGTCCTTTTGCAGGTCTTGCAAGGAATAGCTTTCGCCATCGGTAGCTGGCATGGGCCGTTCCGCTAAGGGGATATCGGCCCCCAGGGGGAGCATTTTTTCCGGGGAGGATTGAAAACCGCTCAGCAGCAGGGCAGCGCCCACGAGCGCCCCACTAGCCCTTCTTAGTAGCTTCATATTACCGTGATTTGAGACGAAAGGTAGGCATTCCGGCGCAATTCACATTTGGCCGCCAGGCCTAAAGAATAGGGAGATACCCGGCAGCTGGTGCGTAAATAAAGGGGGGAGGTCTATTATTGAAGCTGTCTAAAGCGGGATATTACCGTGCTTTTTACGGGGCAGGGTATCCACTTTATTTTCCAGCATGCGGAAGGCTTTGATGAGCTTCTCGCGGGTTTGGTCCGGCCGGATCACCTCATCTACATAGCCCCGCGCCGCCGCCCGGTAAGGATTGGCAAAGAGCTCCCCGTATTCGGCCTCTTTTTCGGCCAGTTTGGCCTCGGGGTCTTCGGCGTTTTTGATTTCCTTGCGGAAAATGATCTCGGCGGCGCCTTTGGGGCCCATCACGGCAATTTCGGCGGAGGGCCAGGCGTAATTCATATCGGCGCCGATGTGCTTGGAATTCATCACGTCGTAGGCCCCACCGTAGGCTTTCCGGGTGATGACGGTGATGCGGGGTACGGTGGCTTCGCTAAAGGCGTAGAGCAGTTTGGCCCCATTGGTGATAATGGCGTTCCACTCCTGATCGGTGCCGGGCAGGAAGCCGGGTACGTCTTCCAGTACCAGGAGGGGAATGTTAAAACTATCGCAGAAGCGGACAAAGCGCGCGCCTTTAGTGGAGGAATCAATGTCCAGTACGCCGGCCAGGAAGGCGGGCTGATTGGCCAGGACCCCTATGCTGCGCCCTCCCAGGCGGGCAAATCCTACCACAATGTTTTCGGCAAAATCGCGGTGCACTTCCAGGAAAGAATCCGCGTCTACGGTGCCCTTGATCACTTCGCGGATATCGTAGGGCTGATTGGGGTTTTCGGGGATGAGCTCATTAAGGGCGGGACGGGCTTCATCACTGGGCTCATACGCTAGTTTGGGCGGCTCCTCTTCGCAGTTTTGGGGCAGGTAGCTGATGAGCTGGCGCAAGCCGTTGAGGCAGGCTATTTCGTTTTCAAAAGCAAAGTGGGTCACGCCGCTCTTGCTGGCGTGGGCCTGGGCGCCGCCCAGCTCCTCAGCGCTTACTTCCTCGTGGGTGACGGTCTTTACCACGTTGGGGCCGGTCACAAACATGTAGCTGCTTTTTTCCACCATGGCCACGAAATCGGTCAGGGCGGGAGAATACACGGCGCCGCCGGCACAGGGGCCCATGACGGCCGATATTTGCGGGATAACGCCGCTGGCGCGGGTGTTGCGGTAAAAAATATCGGCATAGCCGCCCAGCGATACCACCCCTTCCTGGATACGGGCCCCGCCGGAGTCGTTGAGGCCCAGTACGGGGGCTCCGTTTTGCAGGGCCAGGTCCATGAGCTTAACGATTTTTTCCGCGTGCGCCTCGGCCAGAGAACCACCCATGACGGTAAAATCCTGGGCAAAAACGTAAACCAGGCGCCCTTCCACGGTGCCGTAGCCAGTTACTACCCCATCCCCCAGTACTTTTTGCTTGTCCAGGTCAAAATCGGTGGAGCGGTGGGTAACCAGCATGCCCGTTTCTTCAAAGCTGTCCTCATCCAGCAGGAAATGGATGCGCTCGCGGGCGGTAAGCTTGCCCTTATCGTGCTGGGCTTCGATGCGTTTTTCACCCCCCCCCTGGAGCGCTTCCGCTCTTTTGGCTTCCAGTTCTTTGATTTTATCGTCCATGTGGCTCATAGCTGGCGGGTTTTATGCTCCGGTAGCAGTTTATTGTGTGTTCAGTGCTAGCTGCAAAGTAAATAACTAAGGGGCACACCGGAGAGATTTAAAAAGGGCCAAACCAAAAAGGCCCCGCCGGAGATTCCGGCGGGGCCTTTTTTGGCTTAAGTTCTATCCCGTCTTATTGAATAGAACTCATGATGGTGATGTTGCCCTTACGGGTGGTTTCCTCCCCGCGAAGGGGGTCACTCATTTTGAGAATGTAGTAGTACACCCCGTCGGCCAGCTTGTTGCCCGACTCACTTACACCGGCCCAACCTTCGGAGGCGGTATTGCGGTCCTCAAATTCGGGGTCTTCAAATACCAGTACCCCATTCCGGTTATAGACGGAGATACTGAGTTTTTCGTAGGGCTCCCCATTTTCGGGGGGTTTGATGTAGAAGCGATCGTTGATGCCGTCGCCGTTGGGCGTGATCACGTTAGGGATCACTATTTCCCCCAGTGGTTCTGGCGGGGGGGGCGGGGGGTACCAAATGATCTCGTAGTAGAGCCAGTTGGAAATGGAACTGTCTTTAAAGGCCGCGCCGTTGGGATTACGGCCCACCACGCGGGTGGCGTACACGCCTTCGTTGAGGCTATCCGCCTCGGGAATGGCCAAGTCGTAGGAGGTATCGGTTACGGACTCGATATACTGCCAGCCCACCGTCTGGTTGATGGTATCCACCTTGCCTTGGTACACATTGTACTGAATGAGCGAATCCGGGATACAGGGATAAGGTTCCCAGTAGAGGCCCATATTGGTAGCCGTATTCCGGGTGGTATCTTGCTGCAGGAGGATATTGGAGCAAAGCCGGGAAAGTTCTTCTTCCTGGCCATTGTACTCCAGCGTGATGGCGTAATTCCAGTGGATATGATCTACAAACCAGCGGTTGGCCATGGTATCAACGAAACTGCGTGCCGTAGCGCTATCTACCTGCGCATATGGGCTTAAGGGCGTTTTGCCTATTTCACTTTTGTAAATATTCCAACGGCGGAAGCTTTCGATGAAGTTGGTGTCGTTAAGGTCATTATTACCACTCCAGCGTATTTCCACGTCTTTGTCGTCATTGACGGTAAGGCCGTCCAGGTCATATTCGGGCAGGGGGCAGCCCTTGACTTCTACCAGGACGGAATAATAGGGAAAAGTGGCAAAACCGCACTCGTTTTCCACGGTATTGCTATCCGTACCGGTTCTTACTTGGAGCAGGTAATTACCGTTGCGGTCCATGGCCCGGTCAAAGAAAAGTTCGGTTACGCTGGTTACCCCATCCACTTGGCAAAAGGTAGCCACACTGTCCACGGGCCGGGGAACGCCATCGGGGCCAGTAACCCGGAAATCCGTAGGGGTGATGGTATTACAGCGAATGGGGGTGTCCCAGGTAAGCCGAATGCTTTCGTTTAAACAATCATAGCCCTGGTAATAGGCCATGTCAAAGCTGTTGAAATTACCAGCGGAGCCCACGCTATCTTGTCCTTTTATGATGGGGAGCTGATAGGCTTGCTCCAGGGAATCCATGTCGTTTTTGGTAAAGTTGAAGCTCGTGACATTGGGCTGGGTGAGGTCGAGCTCGGGTCCGTCCTGCACGTTGGTTAAGCAATTGCCCGTAATGGGTACCTGCAGCTCTCGCACCGTATTGCCCACATTGAGCCAAATACCATTGGTGGTGTCGAGGCGGTACTGCACCACTTCAATTTTCACGATATATCCTTCCGGATCTGATTGCGTGGGACTTAAGGTAAAGATACCGGATTGCTGATTGATGCTCACCGGGGGGTTGGAGGGAAGCGGACTGGAAGCCGTAAAGGGCGTAACAAAGGGAATTTGGCTCACCCCTTGTCCGGGGCAACTGCCATTCAGCGAACCATCGGGGTGAAAACGATAAAATAGACTATCGCCGTCTTCCTCAGAAGCGGTCTGGTACCATTGAAAGGGCTGCTGTCCCGGCTGCACCACGCAGAAATTTTTCACCGGCGGGGTGATGATCCGGGGCGAGCTATTGGGACCTTTGGCGTTATTGAGCTCCGCTTCCAGATAGAAGGTCCCGCCGCCATTCAGGTTGGCATTTTGATCACGACAGCACAGGGGCTCTACCCCAATGCGCCAGTCCGTAAAAGCGCCGGTAAGCGTCACCTCTCCTAAAAAACGGTACTCGGAGAGGGGTTCCACGGCCGTGGCACATTCGCTAACATTATTAATCTCCCAGGCATCATTATCCCCTGGAAAGGCAGTACCCGGAAACCAACCATATTCGTCTTGGTTGGGCAGCGTTATATCGTGCTTAGGGGGCAAGTTGGGCGGAAGCAGCTTGGTCATGCTGAGGTTAATAGCTGTTCCCGAAGGATTGGACTCCCGGTATACGCAGACATCTGGCGGCCCCGTGTAATCAATACCGGTAGTATTCCGAAAGATGGTCACGTAGATGCGGTAATCCAGGAGGCCTTTCCCCGGTTCGTCACCGATCCACTCGTAAAAAATTTCGCCGGCTCCCACGTGGGAAGCATTTGCGCCCCTGGGAAGCACGAAAGCTAGCGTCAGCAGCGCCAAAATCGTTAGTTTATTAGGCAACCGTATTTTCATGGCTCGTCATTTTAGGCGGATAAAAGTAAATCAATTCGCCAACTCTGCAATCGGCCATTGTCTTAAGCCGCTTTTGGATGAGTCAAAGGGCGGTTCCACTTATTCTGCTAGCAGGGGCATTTTCCCGGCGGGACCGGCGGCTTTTCCCTAATTTTGCCCTTCTTAAGCATTGGCCTTTTATGAAGAAGATGGATACCCTCCGCAACTTTTGCATCATCGCCCACATCGATCATGGCAAAAGCACCCTGGCGGACCGGCTGCTGGAAAATACCAAGACCATTTCCGATCGAGAAAAGAAAGATCAGCTCCTAGATGATATGGACCTGGAGCGCGAGCGCGGCATTACCATTAAAAGCCACGCCATCCAAATGCTGCACGATCAAGACGGCGTAGAATATACCTTCAACCTCATCGACACCCCCGGCCACGTGGACTTCTCTTACGAGGTCTCCCGGGCCATCGCCGCTTGCGAGGGCGCCCTGCTCATCGTGGACGCTGCCCAGGGCATTCAGGCCCAAACCATCTCCAACCTCTATCTGGCCCTGGAGCACGACCTGGAAATCATTCCCGTGCTCAATAAAATAGACCTGCCCAGTGCCCAGCCAGAGGAAGTAACCGACCAGATCATTGACCTGATCGGTTGCGAAAAGGAAGACATCATCCTGGCTTCCGCCAAAGAAGGCAAAGGCGTAGCCGATATCCTCAGCGCCATTGTAAAAAGGATCCCGGCCCCCGAAGGCGACCCCGAGGCGCCTCTCCAGGCCATGGTGTTTGATTCCATTTTTAACCCCTACCGGGGCATTGAAGTACTCTTCCGGGTGTTTAACGGTGCCATCAAACAAGGCCAAAAGGTGCGCTTTATGAACACCGGCCACACTTACGAGGCCGAAGAACTGGGCGTGCTCAAGCTTAAGCAAGACAAGCAGCCCGCGGTGTACGCCGGCAACGTGGGCTACCTCATCTCCGGCATTAAAGAAGCCAAAGAAGTAAAAGTAGGCGATACCATCACGGCCGTGGAAAATCCCGCTCAGAAAGCCATCGGCGGTTTTGAAGATGTGAAACCCATGGTCTTCGCCGGGATTTTTCCCGTAGATACCGATGAGTACGAAGAGCTCCGCAATGCCATCGAAAAGCTGCAGCTCAACGATGCCTCCCTCACCTTCGAGCCGGAGTCTTCCGCCGCCCTGGGCTTTGGCTTTCGCTGCGGCTTCCTGGGCATGCTGCACATGGAAATTATCCAGGAAAGGCTGGAACGGGAGTTTAACATGAGCGTGATCACCACCGTGCCCAACGTGTCCTATCACGCTTATTTAAAAAGTGACCCCGAAAAGCGGGTGCTGGTTACCAATCCTACCGAATTTCCCGAGCCCTCCGAGCTCGACCACATCAAAGAGCCCTACATCCGCGCCCAGATCATTACCAAAGCAGACTTCGTAGGCCCCGTCATGAATCTCTGCATCGAAAAGCGGGGCGATCTCAAAAACCAGGTATACCTCACTTCCGAGCGGGTAGAGCTTACCTTTGATATGCCCCTCGCGGAGATCGTTTTTGATTTTTACGATCGCCTCAAGTCGCTCTCCCGCGGTTACGCTTCCTTTGATTACACCCCCATGGACTACCGGGAAACCGACATGGTAAAGGTAGATGTGCTCATCAACGGCGACCAGGTAGATGCCCTCTCCGCCCTCATCCACCGCAGCAATGCCTACGACATCGGCAAAAAAATCTGCAGCAAGCTCAAAGAGCTCATCCCCCGCCAGCAGTTTATGATCGCCCTGCAAGCCGCCATCGGGGCCAAGGTCATTGCCCGGGAAACCCTCAGTGCCCTGCGCAAAGACGTAACCGCCAAATGCTACGGCGGCGATATTTCCCGCAAGCGAAAACTCCTGGAAAAACAAAAAGCCGGTAAGAAAAAGATGCGGCAGGTGGGCAACGTAGAAATCCCCCAAAAGGCCTTTCTGGCGGTGCTCCAGCTCAATGACTAACGGCTGCCAAAGCCCAGGGCCGAACGCACCCTTTCCAGAGTAGCCTGGGCGATAGGGCGTACGCTATCGGCGCCCCTTTCCAATGCCTTATCTATCCGCGCGGGCTCGGCCATCAGCGCCTCGTAGCGTTCGCGGGCCTCGCCGTAACGCTCGTGAATCACCCGCAGCAGTTCCTTTTTGGCGTGGCCGTAGCCATACCCCCCCGCCTCGTAGCGCTCCCGCATGATTTTTATTTCCGGGCCTGCGGCCAAATGTGCATAAAGCGCAAAAACATGGCAGCGGTCCGGATCTTTGGGTTCCTCCAGCTCGCGGCTGTCGGTTACGATGCGCATCACCTGTTTTTTAAGCGTTTTAGCCGGCGCAAAAATGTCAATGGTGTTGCCGTAACTCTTGCTCATCTTGCGGCCATCTATGCCGGGAATGGTCATCACCTGGTCATCTATCCGGGGCGCGGGCAGGGTGAGGAGCTCTTGTCCCGTCTGATGGTTAAAAGCGCCGGCAATGTCCCGCGTCATTTCCAGGTGCTGCTTTTGATCCTTGCCTACGGGTACTTCCTCCGCGTCGTAAAGCAATATATCCGCCGCCATAAGCACCGGATAGGTAAAGAGACCGGCATTGACCTCTTCCAGTTGATCCTGTTTGTCCTTGAAGCTGTGGGCATTGGCCAGCATGGGGTAAGGCGTGTAGCAACTCAGGTACCAGGTGAGTTCGGTCACCTCCGGTACATCGCTTTGCAAATAGAAATAATGACGGTCTACGTCCAGTCCCAGCGCCATCCAGGCGGCGGCCACCGCGCGAACATTTTCGCGGCGCAGGGGAGCTTCTTTAAGGCTAGTAAGCGAGTGCAGGTCCGCGATGAAGTAGAAGCATTCATTTTCCGCCTGCTGGGCCCGCTGGAGCGCCGGCTCTATGGCGCCCAGGGCGTTGCCCAGGTGGGGTACACCACTGCTTTGAATACCGGTAAGAATGCGCGCCATGGAGGGGATCGTTTAAATTATGCTTCTGCCCCTACGGGGGGCTCAAAATTAGCAAGGGGGTTTCAAACAGCGGCATTCGCTATTTTTGCCGGCTGTGAAAAATTGGACTTATCTCTTTTCGTATCTGTATGTGCCCTGGTTTTACGTAGCCAATGCCCTGGCCATACTCCTTCTGCTGCCCTTGCTTATCCTTAGCTCTTTGCGCAAGGAGTGGTACCCCTGGTTCTTTCAGCTGGAACGCCTGTGGGCCCGCCTTTCCCTTTTCTTTTGCGGTATGTGGGCGGTGATAGACTGGGAAGAACGCCCCCGCGCGGACGGGCAGTACATCATCGTGGCCAATCATACCAGCATGATCGACATTCACCTTACCCTGCGGGTGTTTTATAATCGCTTCCTCTTTATTGGCAAAAAAGAGCTCACCAAGTTGCCCATCTTTGGCTATTTCTACAAAAAAACCAACCTCCTGGTAGACCGCAAGAGCCTAAACAGCCGCCGGGAAGTTTTTGAAAAAGCAGGCCACGCCCTGCGCGATGGGGTAGGCTTGTGCATTTATCCGGAGGGCATCGCCCAGGACTTCAAGCTCCTGGCGCCCTTTAAAATTGGGGCTTTCCGGCTGGCCGTGGAGCACCAAGTGCCCATTATTCCGGTAAGCTTTTACGACAGCCGCTTTCGCTTGCCTTTTGGCATCGCCGGCGCCGGGCCGGGCCGCCTTAGGGTTACTGTGCATAAGGCCATTTACCCCCAGTCCCAGGACGCTCAAGAGGCCAAGCGCCTGAAGGAAGCCAGCTATGATGTAATTTCGCAAGCGCTGTACGCCAAAATCCCCCATTATGAAACTGACCCCCGCCGAAGTAGATAAGCTCGCCCACCTGGCCCGGCTCGAATTCTCTGCGGAAGAGAAAAAGGCCATGCTGGACGATATGGACAAGATCCTGCAGTTTGTGGATAAAATCGGCCAGCTGGACCTGGAAGGGGTGGCGCCCCTGGTGTACCTTAATGAGGAAGACCATGCCCTGCGCCCTGATCAGGTGGCGCAAACGGTAACCAAAGATGAGGCCCTCAAAAATGCCCCGCAGCGGGATACGGACTATTTCCTGGTGCCCAAGGTGATGCAGCGGGGCCAGGAAGAAGACCCAACTTAGTGTCTGTCTATAAAGTCTCTCGCCCGTGGCGAGACGATCGTCCTCAAAATCCTCATTTACTAAAGTAAACTGCGGTTTTATCGTCCTCTCGCGCCTCGTTCTTGAACTTTCTAGACGAGACACCGGACTCTATGGACAAACACTACTTAGTGTCTGTCTATAAAGTCCAATCTCGCCCATGGGCCGTAAGTTTTCATTAACGGTGGCCTGCTGAAAATCGCCGTGTAGGAAGGATTACGTTTTCGGTTGGCCCTACAGAACATTGAATGCCAGAATTTTAAGGGCTGCAGCCCCGCTCTCCCCTTCTTAAAAAAGGAGGGGTAGGGGTGGTTGTAATTTCACCAATTGCGTATCGGTCTATAAAGTCCAATCTCGCCTGCGGCCAGACGCTTGCCCTGCTTAGACAGTAATTCACGTTCGGGAGCTGCTCACTCATTAACCTCCTATTTTCCAATTTTTTAGCTCCCTAAATCCTTCCAAAGGGACTTTAGGCAGCGTCTTTCCCGCTGGATTTCTGTTTCTCGGAAGCTTGCCGCTCGTAATTGAAATCTTTTGATGGGGTAGCGGATGTCAAGCCCCCTTGGGGGGTTTTGGGGCTATCTGCGGAGCGAGAGGCTTGTTCATCTTAGCCCCCTAAATCCCCCCAAGCGGAGTCACCTCCCGGCCCGATTTAATTTTATGGTATATTTAGATATTAAAGTACCTAAAAATGAGAGGGCTTTGACTCCGCTCAGCCCAGCAAACGGGGGTGCATCGCCCCTAACTTCCGTAAACCCAATTAACCTCCTGTGCCTGTCTCGCTCCCAGCGAGACTCTGTGCCTGCCCCGCAGCATTGCGGGGCTCTGTGCCCCCGCCCAAGGCGAGGTTCTGTGCCTGCCCCACCAGATGCGGGGCCTGCCCCGAAGCATTTCGGGGTTATCTTAACCTCACCGCCCCAATCTTCTGTAAAACAGCCCTTCCCCTCACCAGCTAAACCACCCCGTTCAACAATTCAAGCTCATGGAGTGGAGCGTATCCTCGTTATACCTAACCGGCTACGGGGCAACGATTGCCGCTCCAGGGAGAGGCTCATTTGGCCGGCAGGCCCCTAAAAAAAAGCCCCGCTGGGTAAAATCCAGCAGGGCTTTCTTGTTTTAAAAAGAAGGTGTGCTTAGCGCACCATGATCTTTTGGGTGCGGCGTTGGCCTTTTTCGTCTTGCACTTGCAGTAAGAATACGCCCGTGCCGAGGTTTTCGGCGCGGAGGACTACTTCCCCGCGGGCTTCATTGACCTCGTGTACCAGGGCACCGGTGCTGTTGTACACCTTGAGGTGGTGCTCCCCTGTGCCCAGCGCTACCGTGGTGGCATTGCGGAAAGGGTTGGGGTACACGCTAAAGCGCAGGGCTTCGGCTTCCTCCAGTCCGATGGTTTCGCAATCGTTCCACTTGGAGCTAAGGGTTTTGGGCTGATCATCGGGGCGGATGTAGAAGCGGTTGAAGCTTCCGGTGCCACTGGGCTCCAGACAGGTGGTGTCGTTTGCGTTGGCAAAGTCTTCCTCCGTTTGATTGGCGCTACCGTCTTCTACCATGTATTTGTAGGCTATTTTGCCGGGGCACACACCACTGATGGTGGTAGAGAATACCCCGGGGGTACCGGTAGGGGTCATTTCTACTGCGCCAGATTGCCAGGGCGGAGTGGTGAAATCGCCGATCAAGAATACTTTGGTAAAGCTTACGGTAGCCTGGCTGAGGTCCACTTCGAAAGTAATGTCGCTGGGGGCGGGCTTGGGCAGGCAGGCACCTACCGTGTCAAAGCCGAAGCAACGTACGGGTACGGTGGTGTCGCCGTTGAAGTTTACGACGTTATTGGCACCGCCTTCCCAGTTGGTACCGGAAGTGTCGTGGAAGCGCGCCTTGTATTCCAGCGAGGGCGCGGGGAAACGGCCGGTGTAAGTGTACACCATGTCGCCGTCTGGGTCCGTGGCTACATCGGGGCTCACGCCACCGGGCCAGCCATTGAAGGGACCGGCCAGACTCACGGTATCGGTAGCCGGGTCAAAGCCGCATACCGCGCTCATGTCTACCTGGAAAGTTACGTTAAAGGTATCGGGCACAAAGCAGGCGCCGCATTGCCCAAAGCAAGTAGGGCCGGCTACGGTATCGCCGCTTACGATAATTTGGCGGTTGCTGTTCACGGCACAGGCGGCGGGCACGCCTTCATCGGTACCCCAGGCAGCGCCGTTGAGGTATTTGAAGTTTACGGTGTCGCCGGTAGGTATGTAGGCTACGTAGCGGTAAAGGCTGTCTCCGAGATAATCGAAGGCAATCGATTTACCGGGGGTCCAGCCCTGGAAGTTACCCGCTATGCTTACCGTATCGGCCACCATGGACTGCTGCTCCATGTCCACCAGGAAGGTGAGGTTTTCATGGTTGGCCGGCGCGTTGCCGCCAAACTCGATAGCCGGCAGGGTGGTGTCGCTGTGAATTTTCACGTAGCGGTTGCCATTACTATTATCGTAGCCTTTGCCCAGGCTTACCTGGCTTACGGCGGGTACGCTTTCGTCATCGCCCCAGGCATTGCCGTTGAGGTACTTGAATTCGTACTGACCGTCCGGAATGGTTACGGTTACTTCGTAGATATTGGAGGTGCCTACCTGGGTGAGCTGGGTGGCCGAGGGGTCCCAGTTTCCGGCAAAACCGGCCGTATCCTGGAAGTTACCAGCTATGTGTACCCCGTTGGCACTTACCGTTTGGCCGCTCATGTCTACCTGGAAGGTCACGTTGCGTTGTGCTACCAAAGCAGTACCCATAAGCAAGGCCATTGCGAATGTGTAAAGTTTCATCATGGTTTTAAGTATTAAAGGAGTTAGTAAGTGTATTTTTTACAATTACTTCGCAAAGTAACGAAAAATTTGTTTTCAAGTATTACTATTGCATCAAGATTTTCCCGCTCCATGGCTCACATTAAGTTTCTTATCCCCGGTCCATTAGCCTTCGCCCTGCTGTTTATCGGATTCATGCCCGCCCTGAGCGGACAAGCTAAAGTGTACCCTCCACACTGGTTTACCGGTTTGCAAAACGACACCCTGGCGCTTTTACTCCACCATGAAGAGGACTTAAATCAGGCCCCCACCCTAAGCGAAGAAGGCCCTCAGTTACTGCGTAGCGAGGTGGCTCCTAATGACCAATACGCCTATCTTCTGCTTTCCCTGCAAGATTTTGAAGGGCAGGGCTTTCGCATCCAGCTAGGCGACACCAGCCTAAATTATGAGCTCAAAAAACCCCACCCGCACCAAACCGCCGGCCTGAGCCCCGCCGATGCCCTCTACCTCATCACCCCCGATCGCTTTGCCAACGGCGATACCCTGAACGATCGCCTGCCCGGCTTCCAGGAAGAACGGTACGGACGAGAACAGCCCTTTGGCCGCCACGGTGGCGACCTCGCCGGCATCCGCCAGCACCTGGATTATATCGATACCCTGGGCTTTAGCACCCTCTGGATTTCGCCCCTGCTTACCAACGACCAGCCCCACGAGAGCTACCACGGCTACGCCATTACCGATCACTTCCGTATTGATCCCCGCTTTGGCAGCAATGCCCAATACCGCGCGCTGGTGGACGAACTCCACCAGCGGGATATGAAAATGGTTATGGACGTGGTGTACAACCACGTGGGCGACCAGCACCCGCTCTTCCAAAACCCGCCCGACAGCAGCTTTTTTCACTTTTTCCCGCAGTTTCGCAAAACCCAGTACCGCGCCTCCACCCTTACCGATCCCCACGCCGCCCAGCGCGACCGGACCACCTTTTCCCAGGGCTGGTTTGACCATCACATGCCGGACCTTAACCAGCGCAATCCCCATCTGGCCCGCTACCTCATCCAGCAGAGCCTCTGGTGGATCCTCGAATACGGCCTCGACGGCTTTCGCATAGACACCTACGCTTACCCCGATCAAGCCTTTATGGGCCGCCTGGCCCAGCGCATCCATCAGGAACGCCCCCGGTTTTTCCTCTTTGGGGAGCTGTGGGTCCACATGCCCGAGATCCAGAGCTACTTTAGCCACCCCCATCCCCATAACCCCGTGCCCTCTCACCTGGACGGCGTCACCGATTTCACCGGCTACTATGCCCTCCTGGAAGCCCTTAACCAGCCCCAAAGCTGGACCGGCGGCATCACCAAACTTTACTACCGCCTGGCCGCCGATTACCTCTACCAAAGCCCCGACAGCCTCATCACCTTCCTGGACAATCACGACCTCGCCCGCGTTTATGGCGCCCTGGGCCAGGATACCGCTAAGCTTAAAGTAGCCCTGGGCCTGCTCTACACCCTCCGGGGCATCCCTTGCACCTACTACGGCACCGAAGCCCTCCTGGCCAAAACCGATAACCACGGCCTCATTCGAGAAGACTTCCCCGGCGGCTGGCCCCGTGATACGCTCAACCTATTTGACACCACCCAGCACCGCGGCGCCCAAAAAGCCATTTGGAACTACACCCAGGACCTCCTGCAGTGGCGCCGCACCAGCCCGGCCATTACCCAGGGGCAGTTTACCCACTTCATCCCGCAAGATGGCGTTTACACCTACCTGCGCCACCACCCCCAAGACACCGTGCTGGTACTGGTCAATAGCCACCCCGAAGAAAAGCGCCGCGTAGCCCTCTCCCGCTTTCGCGAGCTCTGGCCCCAGGGCAGCACCGCTATAAGCCGCCCGCAGGGCCAGCCCTTTTCGGCCAAAAACATCACGCTGCCCCCCATGAGCATTCGCATTTTGCAAAAGCAGTAAAAGGGCGCCTACGGGCCATCCGTTCCGGGTCCTCGCCCGCCGGCCACGGCGCACCAGCCCCTGCGGGGGCTCCTACGGTCGCCTCCTCGTGGGCGGTGCCGCCGGGCCGCCGTCCTGCGGGCCCTCCTCTCCTGTCCCTGGCGCGGGGGGCCGCTTGTCCACTGGCGGGCCGGCCGCGCAAATAGGTCCTTGACCTTACCTTTGCCGGCTATGAAGATCAGCGGATTTACCATGGGCCGGAATGTAAGCAAGCTCTACTACCCCATGCGGCCAGCCATCGAGTCCATTCTGCCCCTGGTAGACGAATTTGTGGTAGCCCTGGGCGCCGGCGATCCTGACGATAACACCCGGGCCCAGATCGAGGCCATTGGCTCCCCCAAAATCCGCATTATCCCCACCCAATGGGACCTGGAAAAGTATCCCCGCGGTATGGAAAATGCCCACCAAACCGATCTGGCCATGCAGGCCTGCAGCGGGGATTGGCTCTTTTATCTCCAGGCAGACGAAGTAGTGCATGAAGACGACCTGCCCGCCATCGAGCAGCAATGCCGTAAATACCTGGAGGATCCCCAGGTAGAGGGCTTTGTTTTTGACTACCTTCATTTCTGGGGCGATTATGAGCACGTCCACCGCACGCACAACTGGTACCCCCGGGAGGTACGCATCGTCCGCAACCGGCCGGATATTCACAGCTGGCGCTCCGCCCAGAGTTTCCGGGTGATGCCCGATTTTGACGGCCTAAACTACCGCCGTACCGAAAATATTCGCAAGCTGCAGGTAGCCCCCGCCCGGGCGCGTATATTTCACTACGGCTGGGTGCGCCCGCCGCATTTGATGCGCCACAAACAGAAGGCCCTGGACACCATCCACCACGGCGCGCAAAAGGTAGCCGGCATGGCCCAGCATCAAGCCCAGGAATGGGACTACGGCCCCCTTCATAAGCTACCGCGCTTCCGGGGCAGTCATCCGGCCGTAATGAAAGACTGGTTAAATGCCTTTTCCTGGGGCGATAAACTGCAGTACCGCGGCGCTCGCGACCCGCAGCGCCCCCCTTATAAACACGAGCGCCTCAAATACCGCCTGCTGGCTTTTATCGAACAAAAACTGCTGGGGGGCCGCACCATTGGGGGGGTTAAAAACTACCGGTTGGTAAGAGATAAGTAAGCCGGTACAAAAAAGCCCCAGCACGATGCCGAGGCTCTAGTTTTGTTTTCTGGCTTACTCCTCCGGCTGCAATTCAAAAGACTCCATAAACTTCGTGGTGTAGTTGCCCGCCACGTAATCAGGGTGCTCCATGAGCTGGCGGTGAAAGGGAATGGTGGTTTGCACCCCTTCGATCACAAACTCCTCGAGCGCCCGGCGCATCTTATCGATGGCCTCTTCCCGGGTTTGCGCCGTGGTGATAAGCTTGGCGATCATGGAATCGTAGAAAGGCGGAATCACATAGCCGGCGTACACGTGGGTGTCCAGGCGGATTCCGTGCCCGCCCGGAGCATGAAAAGTGGTAATCTTTCCGGGAGAGGGCCTAAAATCGCGGTAGGGGTCCTCCGCATTGATCCGGCATTCGATGGAGTGCAGCTTGGGGACATAATTTTTCCCGCTTATGGGGATGCCCGCCGCCACCTTAATCTGTTCCCGGATAAGGTCGTAATCGATCACCTGCTCGGTGATGGGGTGCTCCACCTGGATGCGGGTATTCATTTCCATGAAGTAGAAATGGCGGTGCTTGTCTACCAAAAACTCGATGGTACCCGCTCCTTCGTACTTGATGTGTTCGCAGGCCTTAACGGCCGCCTGGCCCATTTCCTCCCGCAGTTCGGGCGTCATAAAAGGCGAGGGGGTTTCCTCGGTAAGCTTTTGGTGGCGCCGCTGGATGGAACAGTCCCTTTCCGAGAGGTGGCAGGCTTTACCTTTTTGATCGCCCACCACCTGAATTTCGATGTGGCGGGGCTCTTCGATCAGCTTTTCCATGTACATGCCGTCGTTGCCAAAGGAAGCACCCGCTTCCTGACGGGCGGAGTCCCAGGCTTTGCGGAGGTCTTGTCTTTTCCATACCGCCCGCATGCCTTTCCCGCCGCCACCGGCCGTGGCTTTTAGCATAACGGGGTACTGGATTTCCTCGGCCAGTTCCTCTGCCTGCTCGTAGCTGTCCAGAAGCCCCTCCGAGCCAGGAATGGTAGGTACCCCAGCCGTTTTCATAGTTGCTTTGGCGGTGGCCTTATCGCCCATCCGGTCTATCATATCCGGCGAGGGACCGATAAACTTCATGCCGTGCTCGGCACAAATCTTGGAAAACTTAGCGTTTTCACTCAAGAAGCCGTAGCCGGGATGGATGGCATCGGCGTTGGTGATCTCCGCTGCGGCGATGATCTTCGGGATGTCCAGATAAGATTCATTGCTGGAGGCCGGACCTATGCACACCGCCTCATCCGCAAAGCGCACGTGGAGGCTTTCTTTATCGGCCGTGGAATAAACCGATACCGTATGGATGCCCATTTCGCGGCAGGTTCTAATCACCCGTAGGGCAATTTCGCCGCGATTGGCGATCAGTATTTTCTTAAACATAAGGCTGTTTTTGATTTAGGCGGGGTCCACCAGGAAAAGCGGTTGATCGTATTCCACCGGTGATTGGTCTTCCACCAGCACCTTTACAATCTTGCCCTTCACTTCGCTTTCAATCTCGTTGAACAGCTTCATGGCCTCAATGATGCACACCACGGTACCGTTAGACACTTCATCCCCCACTTCCACAAAGAGGTCTTTATCCGGGCTGGGACGGCGGTAAAAGGTACCGATCATGGGCGATTTAATGGTCACGTACTGGGCGTCATCCTCAGACGGTTGGCTTTCCCCTCCCTTATCGCCACTGCTCTGGGGCGCGGCCGGCGCCGGCGCTTCCTGCGGCTGGGCGGCAGGCTGCGGAGCGCTCTGTTGGGGCATGCTTATCACTTGGGGCTGAGGGGCCTCTTTTTGGACCGCCGATTCAGACTTGATATTGATCTTGAATTCCTCGGTTTCCAGGTTTACCTCAGCGGCGCCCGAACGGGCCACAAATTTGATGAGGTTTTGAATTTCTTTTAAGTCCATGCGGGGGGTCGTTAGTTGCGGTTTAAAAACAAAGCTATGTAAAATTAATGGGGGGCGTCATACGCCCATTTGAGATAAATGGCGCCCCAGGTAAAGCCGCCCCCAAAGGCGGAAAAGACCAGGTTGTCGCCCTTCCGGAGTTTTTGATGGTAATCGTATAGACAGAGGGGAAGGGTGCCATTGGTGGTATTGCCGTAGCGCTGAATGTTGAGCATCACTTTATCAGCGTCTAGGCCCATGCGTCGCGCGGTGGCATCTATTATGCGCTTATTGGCCTGGTGGGGCACCAGCCATTGCACATCTTCCGCGGTGAGTTGATTTCTGTTCATGATCTCGGCTGAGACCTGGGCCATATTGCTCACCGCAAATTTAAAGACCTGCTGGCCTTCTTGGTGGACATAGTGCTGGCCCAGCTCCACGGTACTTTTGGAAGGGGGCAACTGAGAGCCGCCGGCTTTAATGTGCAGATGCTGGCGGCCGCGCCCATCACTTCGCAGAAGGGCATCCTGCAGGCCCAGGCCCTCCTCATTGGCTTCCAGCAGTACCGCCCCGCAGCCGTCACCAAAGATCACACACGTGGTGCGGTCGCTGTAATCGATGATGGAAGACATTTTGTCTCCTCCTATAAGCAGGACCTTTTCCATCCGGCCCGATTCGATGTACTGGGAAGCGGTAAAGAGCCCGTAAAGAAAGCCACTGCAGGCGGCCTGAAGATCGTAGGCAAAGGCCCTATCCGCGCCGAGCTCACTTCCCACCCAGGCAGCAGAGCTGGCCACGGGCATATCAGGGGTAACGGTACTAAAAATAATGGCATCTAGTTCCCGAGGGTCCAGGCCCCGGCGATCCAGGGCTTCTTGGGCAGCCCGAATGCCCATGAAAGAAACGCCCTGGCCTTTTTCCCGCAGGATGCGCCTTTCCTTGATGCCGGTACGGGTGGTGATCCACTCATCGGAGGTTTCTACCATGGTTTCCAAAACCTCATTGGTAAGCCGGTACTCCGGCAGGTAGGCTCCTAAGGAGGTAATCGCTGCGTGTTTTGCCATGGAAAGTGGGTTAATGGCCCATCAGTCAGAAAAGAGGGCCAAAAGTAACCAATATGCGCAAGTGACAAGAAAGGGGTGCGAACCCACATTTGGCCGCCAGGCCCAAATGAAAAAAGCCCCCAAAAGGGCTTCTCTACATTCAGTGACGGCACTATGCCGCAGGGCCGGGAGGCTTTTTATGCTAAGCTTCTTCCTTTTCGAGTACCACTTTGCCCTTGTAATAGAGCTTGCCTTCGTGCCAGTGCGCCCGGTGATAAAGGTGGGGCTCGCCCGTGGTAGGGTCCTTGGCGATGGTAGGCATCTTGGCTTTGTAATGGGTGCGGCGCTTATCGCGGCGGGTGGTGCTTTGGCGGCGTTTAGGATGTGCCATAGGAGGGGATATTAATGGGTTTTTTTAATTTAAAAGATCTCTAAGTTTATCCCAGCGGGGATCTATTTCGTCTTCTTTTTGGTCGGAACGATTTTCGGGGCTCAGCTCTTGCAGTTTTTGGAGGGCTTCCTGGCCGCGATTGCCTTTAGCTACTTCGGGGTGAACCACCTTGAGCGGGCGGGCCAGCACGGCCAGTTCATAGAGGTACTGGGCTACATTAAGGCGGTGTGCGGCCTCGGGTAGCCAGAGGATGGCCTCGTCTGTATCGTCAAAGGAGGCCCCAAATTTTACCTGGAGCTGGGTTTCTTGCTCCATGGGCAGCCGGAAAGGGTCCGTGGTGATGTCACAATAAACGAGGGCATCGCCTTTTACCTTAAACTGGAATTCCAGGGAGCGACTCTTTTTTTCCATCTGGACTTCGGCCTGGAAGAGGGGTTCCTGAAAATCGCCGTAGTCAAATTCCGCAAAGAACGTAGGCCCCAGCTCGAATTGATACTGGTGCATCCCTTCTTTAAGACCGGCAAATTCAATTTCAAATCCCTTGATTTCGTGCTGCATAGCCGGCTCAATTTTGGGGAGCGCAAAGATACAATAAATTTATCCACAGCCAACCGCCGTTACCGAGGCTCCCTCTAACTCTCGAAAGCTGGATTTAGCGGTGGGGCGTGTCTTTTCTGGATTTTTTTGGCTTCACCTTGAGCGGATTAGCACGGTCGGCATCGCTTTGCCACCGGCGCTTGGCGAGGTCTATAGCGGTGTAGAGGGCCTGTCGAAAACTATCGGGAGCGGCTACGCCTTGACCCGCCAGATCAAAGGCGGTTCCATGATCAGGGCTGGTACGTATGATGGGCAGGCCGGCGGTGACGTTTACCCCCGCCCCAAAGGAGCTGGCCTTGAAAGGAATAAGGCCTTGGTCGTGGTACTGCGCCAGCACCACGTCAAACTGCCGGTGCTTGGCCGAACCAAAGAAGCCATCCGCGGGATAGGGACCAAAAGCGAGGTAACCATCGGCAAACGCCTGCTTAATGGCCGGCGCTACCTGCTGGCGGTCCTCATCTCCCATTACCCCGTGATCTCCGGCATGGGGGTTTAGCGCCAGCACGGCAATACGGGGCTTGCTGAGATGAAAATCGCGCTGCATAATGTCGTGAAGATCGGCTATTTTTTGGTACACCCGCTCCTGGGTGATAAGGTCGGTAACCGCTGCCAGCGGCACGTGCACGGTGGTAAGGGCCATGCGCATCTCTTCACTAACCATCAGCATGGTAGCCCGGCTGCCGAAGCGTTCTTCCAGGTAATCGGTATGCCCGGTAAACTGAAAGTGAGGGCTCTGGATGCTTTTTTTGTGGATGGGGGCGGTGACCAGGCCCTGCAGAACGCCACTCTTAAGATGGGGAATGGCGGCGTCCAGCATCCGCACGGCAAAAGCCCCCACTTCCGTACTCTCCTCCCCCAGGCTAAGGTTTACTTCTTCCTCCCAACAATTCAGCAAGTTGGGTTTACCCGCCTGGATTTTATCTATTTCCGATACGATGTGGAAGTTAAAGTCACGCCGCTCAATGGCGTTTCGGTGGTAACTGGCTACCTTGGCATTGGCCAGCACCACGGGCGTACATAACTCCAGGATGCCGGGCTCGGAAAGGGTCTTGATGATCACTTCCATCCCGATGCCGTTGAGATCGCCGGCGGTTATTCCCAGTACGGGGCGTTCTTCGGGGGCTGCGCTCATACCTTTTGCTTTAAAAATTCAAAGAGCAGGCGCACCCCTACTCCGGTGCCACCTGCCGGACGATAATGATGGCCGCTTTTCAAAAAGGCTGGGCCGGCTATGTCCAGGTGTATCCAGGGGTAATCGGTAAAATGTTCCAGGAATTTACCCGCCGTGATAGCACCTCCCTCGCGGCCGCCAATGTTCTTAAGATCGGCAATGCTGCTCTCCAGGAGCTCACTGTATTCCTCCCAAAAGGGGAAACGCGCTAGCCGCTCGTAGCTGCGCTCCCCGGCCCGGGCCATTTGGTCAAATGTTTCCTCGCCGGCAGAACCCATGCCCACCACGCCGTATTTGCCCACGGCTATGGCCGCATTGCCCGTGAGGGTGGCCAGGTCCACCACCAGCTCCGGATCGTATTTTTGGGCGTAGGTGAGGGCATCGGCCAGGAGCAGACGGCCTTCCGCATCGGTGTTGAGCACTTCCACGGTGGTGCCATCGTACATGGTAATGACATCGCCCGGTACGTAAGCGTTTTTTCCGGGCCGGTTATCGGTAGCGGGCAGGAGGGCTACCAGGTGCAGGGGAAGCTCGGCTTTAGCGGCCGCCACCATGGCCCCGAGGGCCGCCGCCGCGCCGCCCATGTCGCTTTTCATCACGTCCATGGAGTTGGCCGTGGGCTTAAGACTCATGCCCCCGGTATCATAAACCACGCCCTTACCCACCAGGATTATGGGCTTCTCGTTAAGGGCTTTTTCCGGTTTGTGGGTTACGATGGTAAAGGAAGGTGGATCTTCGCTGCCGCGGTTTACCGCCAGCAGCCCACCCATCTTGAGGCTTTCTATTTTCTTTTTGCTCAGCACCTCCACGTCCAGGCCATGCGCTTTACCGGCCTCTTGTGCTTCCTGGGCCAGGCGTTCGGCGGTAAGGTAACTCAATGGCTCGTTGACCAGGTCGCGGGCCAGGAAAGTACCGGTAAGCGAGGCGTTAAGTTGCTGCACCTCTTCAGCACGCCCCCCTACCAGGAGGAGTTCTGCCAGCGGATGCTGCTTGCTCTTCCCTTCTTTAAAGTACTTGGTGAATTTATAGGTCCCCAGGGCCAGGCCTTCGGCCAAATGTGCCCCACTCAGCTCGGGGCTAATGCTTTCTATAGATAATTTATCCGCCTGCACCTGCCGCAAGGGCTCTACGAGCGCATTTCCGGCCAAGCGCAGCGCTTCCGCCGTTTGCGCTTCCGTATCCCGGCCGTTTACCCAAAGCAGGTAGAGAAAAGCAGTGTAGCGATTGATCAGCAGCGGGGCACCATTTTTGAGGTGCCTACGGGCATAATTTCGTTCCTCTTCGCTGAGATCAAGTTTATCCAGTTTCGATAAATCACTCATAAGCACCGCACGATAGCGGGAGGCCTCATCTGAAGCGACGGCTTGTATATGCATGTAAGATATTGTTTTAAATTTGAGCAAAAGTATTTAATAAAACCCGGCAGCCCCTTCCTGCATCGCGGCAGGATGGCCATAGGTACACGAACAAGGCCAGAAGAGGTCTGTTTGCTTTTCTCCGGTTAATTTCCCCTGCTTTTATGAAAAAAGTTCTTCTACTTTTAGCCATTTTGGGGAGCACCCTGGCCCAGGCCACGCACAACCGGGCAGGCGAAATAACCTATCGGCACATTTCCGGGCTCACCTACGAAGTACGAATTACTACTTACACCCGCTCTTGTTCCTTCTGTGCCGATCGTTGCGAGCTTACTATCAACTGGGGCGATAGCACCTCCAGCGATCTGCCCCGGGTCAACGGGCAAAATGTCCGCTGTCCCAATACCAGCGATGGCGTGATCATTGACCCCGCCAACCAGATCCGCAAAAACATCTACGTAGGCCGCCACACTTACCAGGCCACTGGCGCTTACACGCTCTATTTTGAAGACCCCAATCGCAATGCGGGCATCAATAATATTATCAACAGCGACCTGGTGCCCTTTTATGTGCAAACGGAACTTTTCATCTCCCCCAGTTTGGGGTCCAACTCCTCGCCCGTTTTTACCAATCCCCCCGTGGAACGCGGCTGCCTGAACAAACGCTTTGAGCACAGCCCCGGCGCCTTTGATCCCGACGGAGACAGCCTCGGTTTTGAGCTGGTAGAGGTGCTCACCGCCAACGGCCAAAGCATCCCCACCATCTACGACCCCCAGTACGTAGAAGACTCGGTAGAAGTAGATGCCAACAACGGCCTCTTCATCTGGGACGCACCCCGGAACGTGGGGCAATACAACTTTGCCATCCGGGTAAGTGAATACCGCCGCAACGGGCAGGGGCGCATGGTGCGGGTGGGCTATGTGACCCGGGACTTCCAGGTGGACATTGAAGATTGTGGCAATAATCCCCCCGAAATACAACCGGTAGGGCCCTTCTGTGTAGAGGCCGGCCAAAACTTATCCTTTGATGTTACTGCCACTGATCCCGATGGCGATCCCCTCACCTTGACCGCCTTCGGTGGCCCCTACGCCGTACCGGCCCCGGCGGACAGCATTGGGGTAAATGGGCCGGAACCGCTCACGACCACCTTCTCCTGGGATACCGAGTGCCAACACGTACGCAAACGGCCCTATCAGGTTTCCTTCAAAGCCACCGATGATCCCGACGATCCGGCTGATATTCCCCTAAGTGATATCTACACCACCGAAATAAGGGTCATCGCGCCCGCCCCGCAAAATCCCCAAGCCAGCGCCGATGGCAGCGCCATCGACCTCAGTTGGTCCCCTGAAGTTTGTACAGAGGCCACGGGCTATGCGCTGTACCGCCGAGAGGCGGCTTATGGTTTTATCCCCGATAGCTGTGAAGAGGGCGTCCCCGCCTACACCGGTTACGAGCTCCTGGATAGCATTCCCGGCCGGCTGGATACCACTTACCGGGATACCAACGGCCTGGAAGTAGGGGTTCAATACTGCTACATGGTAATCGCCTACTTCCCGGATGGCTCAGAAAGTTTTGCCAGTACCGAATTTTGCGCTGCCTTGCCCCTTTCCCTCCCCCTCTTCACCCGGGTAGACGTGGACGCCACGGACCCGGCCACCGGCCGCATCAACCTGGCCTGGATTCCCCCTCCTATCCTGGACAGCAGCCTTTTCCCGCCGCCTTATGAATACCGCCTTTTCCGCGCTTCGGGGATACAGGGAAGCAACTTTACCCAGATCGGTACCTTCCCCGGCCTTTATGATACCACCAGCGTAGATCAAAACCTGGATACTGAAACGCAAGGCTACCGCTACCGGCTCGACTTCCATTACGGACCTAATCAAGAGAAAGCCGGCGCCGCCAGCGCCGCCAGTAGCGTGTTTCTAGCGCCTCGCAGCCGGGACAAGGCCGTACAACTGCTGATCAACGACGATACCCCCTGGCGCAACGAACGCTACGTGGTATTCCGCGAAACCCCTACCGGTAGCGGGAATTTTGACAGCATCGCCACTACCTTTCAAGCTCGCTACCGGGATACCGGGCTTACCAATGGCGAAAACTACTGCTACCGGGTCACTTCTTACGGGCGCTATACCGCCAGCGACAGCCTCCCGGCGCCGCTGATAAATCGCAGCCAAATAGCCTGTGGCCTGGCCCGCGATACCATCGCCCCGTGTACGCCAAAGTTTTCCTTGCGCACGGTATGTCCCGACACCCTTTACTTCTCCTGGGAAATGCCCTCGGACCCCAGCTGCCCAAACGACATTGATCAGTTCAACATTTACTTTCAGCCCCCCGGGCAGGACTTTGACGAGGCGCCGCTGCTGCAAATCCAAGCCACCGGCGATAGCACCATTCGCTTTGTAAACGATGGCGATAAGTTTGGCTGCTTTGCCATTACCGCGCTGGACGATGCGGATGAAGACAGCAGCAGCACGGCCAACGAGAGCCCCCTTAGCGAAAAAGCCTGTGTAGAAAACTGTTTTGCCATTCAATTCCCCAACGTCTTTACACCCAACGGGGACGGCATCAATGATTTTTTCCTACCGCTTAGTTACAATCAGGTAGGGGAGTTCCACATAGAAATTTACAACCGCTGGGGGACGCGCGTTTATGAGGCCAATTCTTTGGAAGCGTTTGTAAACCCCGGGTGGGATGGCACGGTTAAAGCTACCGAACAGCCGGCTCCAGATGGGGTTTATTATTACCTGGCGCGCTATCGAGCCAAAACCTTGGACCAAAGTCAGCTGCAGCAAACTAAAGGGTTTTTGCATCTGATGCGCTAAGCCCCAAGAGAAAATCCACGATCTAAAGAACTATAGGTTTCCATGTTTACCGGAATAATTGAAGAAGTAGCTCAGGTACAAAGCCTGCAAAAAGAAGGGGGTAACTTGCATCTGGAACTTAGCTGCAGCTTTGCCCGGCTATTGCAAATAGACCAGAGTGTGGCCCATAACGGGGCTTGCCTCACGGTAGTACAGGGGGGCAAAAACAGCTTCTGGGTAACCGCCATAGAGGAAACTTTACAGCGCACCAACTTGGGCCAGCTGGCGGAGGGAGACGGCGTAAACCTGGAACGGTGCATGCCGGCCAACGGCCGTTTTGATGGACACATCGTCCAGGGCCATGTAGATACGACCGCCCACGTTACCAGCGTGTACGAGAAAGACGGCAGCTGGGAATACTGGTTTGCTTACCGCCCCGATCCCGCGCATGTTACCGTACCCAAGGGCTCCATCACCATCAACGGGGTGAGCCTTACGGTGGTGGCCTCGGGCCAAAACGAGTTCTCCGTAGCCATTATCCCCTACACCTACGAACACACCAACTTCCACCAGCTTAAGCCGGGAGACCTGGTGAACCTGGAATTTGACGTAGTAGGCAAGTACGTAGCCAAACTACTGCAGCTGGAGCAATCAGCCGCTCAAAAAGAGGGCTAAGCCTTTTTGTCCACGTCTTCCCATCAATTTTTGCGGGTCCTTGGCCAGAATTTAACCAGGAAGGGTAAGGATTAAGGCTTCCCCAACCAATCCTGCAGTTCCTCCAGGGAAAGGCCACTTTGGGCCAGTAAATAGTCCCGGGGGCCGTGCGCGAGAAAACGGTCAGGAAGGCCGGCGCGGCTGCATTCCCGGGGGTTTAGCTGGCGGCTTAATTTTAAAAGGGAACCGTAAACGCCCCCTTGCTCCGGCAATTCTTCCAACAGCAGCCAGCGGGAAAAGGGTTTTAATAGCTGCTCCAGCTCCGCTTCTGGGAAAGGCTTCAGCACCGGAAAGTGAAGGTGGGCGGCCCCCGTACCCGCTACGGCCGCTTGCGCCAGGGGAGCCAGGCTTCCCACACTGAGGATACAACTTTCCTGGCCCCGCTGCCAAAAATGAGGGCGCAAGCCGGCAAAGGGCACCGTGGGTTGACGCCCGTGGTCTTTGGGATAGCGGATAGCAACCGGCTTCTCCAGGGCCAGCGCCTGAGGGAGCAGGGCTTCCAGGGCAGCCGGATGGGATGGCGCCCAGATTTGGATAGCGGGGAGCGTCTGCAGCATCCCTACGTCAAAAAGCCCGTGATGCGTAGGACCATCCGCCCCCACCAAACCGGCCCGATCGAGGGCAAATACCACCGGGAGGCCCTGCAACACCACGTCGTGCACGATCTGATCAAAAGCCCGCTGGGCAAAGGTGCTGTAAAGGTGGCAAAGCACCGGCGCGCCCGCCGCCGCCATGCCAGCAGCCATGGTAACGGCATGCTGCTCCGCGATGCCCACATCCCATACCCGGTCCGAAAAACGCTGGGCCGCCGCGCTTAAACCGGCCCCGCTCAGCATGGCGGGGCTAATCACTTGGAGGCGCGAATTTTGCGCCAGGGCCCGCTCCGTAGCTTTGGCAAAAGCGGCCTGAAAAGTAGGCGCTTCTTCTCCGGTGGAGCTCACCGCCGCCTGGGCGGCCAAAGCCGGCTTCTCGCTACGCACATGCAGTACCTGAGGGCCCACGGAAGGCAGGGCTTCCAGGGCCTGGCAGATACTTTCCACGTCGGCCGCAGGACAGGGCCGATAGCTAAAGCCGAGGGCCTCAAACCAGTCCTGGTAGCTATCTTTCTGCTGGAGCGCGCCCACATTGGGGTCTATGCTGCTTTGGTTGTCATTGAGCACCAGGCACACGTCGTAGCCTTCCTGGCCCATAAAATTTAAGGCCTCGTAAGCCATGCCGCCATTGAGCGCGCCATCGCCCACCACGGCCACCCGCTTCCGGGCATGCCCCCGGGCCCGGTCGGCCTGGGCAAAGCCCGCCAGGGCCGACAGGGCGGTAGAAGAATGCCCGGCCCCAAAGGGATCGTAAGGGCTTTCTTCCCGGCGCGTGAATCCGGAAGGGCCATCCGGTTGGCGGTTGAGGTGGAAATCCTTTTTTCGCCCGGTAAGAACCTTGTGTACGTAAGCTTGGTGCCCCACGTCCCAGATCAGAATATCTTCAGGGGTGCGGAGCTGATAATGCAGGGCCACCGTAAGTTCGGTGACGGCCAGGCTGGAGCGAATGTGGCCCGCTTTACCCGCGGTGGTAGCGGGAATAAAGGCCCGCAGCTCTTCACACAGGCCGGGGAGCTGCTCCCGCGGGAGCCGGCGCAGATCGGCGGGCGTTTCTATCTGGTCAAGCAGCGGGTAAGAAGCCATAGGGCCGGGCAAATTAAAGGGCGAAGCTGAAGTGCTCCTTAAAAGTCTTAAGCTCCTCTTCAAGGGGCCTTGGTTCGGGAAGGGCCAGATAACGGCCCAACTTATGGGGTGGTTCTACCACTAGCTCCCGCAAGCGAAGGTGCTGATTGATGAAGATAAACTCGAGGCCGGGATAGAGCCCCTCCAGGACCTCCACAATGTCTAGCAGCTGGTACACGGGGCCCGTCAGGTTATAGACATCACCGGGAACCGGGGTACTTACCAGCTGGCTTACCACCGAGCAGAGTTGCTCGATGTGGATAAAAGCCCGCCGCTGATGGCCATCGCCCTGGATGGAGAGGCGATTGCGAAACTGAGCGTCAAACATGAAGCGATTGATTACCGCGTCGAAGCGCATGGAGCGGTTGTAGCCGTACACGTTTCCACAGCGCAGAATGAGGGCCCGGTCTTGCTCCACCAGGCGCTGTACATGCTCTTCCGCCCGCTGCTTGGAAATGCCGTAAAAGGTTTTGGGCTGGAGGGGGCTGTTTTCGTTTACCGCCTCACTGGAGGCCCCGTACACCGAGGTACTGCTCAGGAAAATAAGGCTGGGCAGGCCCACTTCCTCGGCGGCGTACACCAGCTCGGCGGTACCCCAGTGGTTTACCTGCTCGTACTGGTGGGCATCGGCGTCCCCAAAAGGGGTGGTTACGTGGGCCGCAAGATGGTACACCAGGTCTATGCCCTGGAGCTGCTGGCGAAGGGTGCGGGAGTCTAGCAAATCGCCCGGGACAAAACGGACTTTTTCGTGACCGGGAAAGGGCTTGCCCAGAAAGAAGTTGTATTCGCCCCGGGACAGGTTGTCGTAAACCACGATTTCGCCTACGGCGGGCATGGGCGCGAGCTGAGACACCAGCGCAGAGCCTACGTACCCCGCCCCACCGGTAATGAGGATTCGGTATTGCTTCATTTTTCGATTAAGTCAGTATGGAGGCCGCACTCAGATTTCTGTAAACCGTACCAGCGGGCCTCCCTTTCACTCATGTTGGGGTCCATTTTGCGCGTGCAGGGCTCGCAGCCTATGCTGAGGTAACCCTCCGGTTCCATGGGGTGTTCCGGCAGATCATATTCCTTGCGGTAAGCGTGAATATCGCGGGAGCTCCACTCCAGCATGGGGTGAAAGCGTACGGCCCCCTGGGGTGTGGGCTGCTCGCGCTTCATCTGCTGGCGGGCCCGGCTTTGGTCGCGGCGCACGCCATTAATCCACACATCGTACTCGGAAAGGACGGCTTCCATGGGCTGCGTCTTATTGAGGAAGCAGCAGTAATCCGGATCTGAAGTGAAAAGCAGGCGTCCCTGGGGGTCTTTTTGCATATTTTTGGGCACATAAGGCCGTAGGTCGCGCACCTGCCGTAGCCCAAAGCGCTCGGCTACCTGATTGCGGAAACCAATGGTGGCCGGAAAGTGGTAGCCCGTATTGAGGAAATACACCGGTACGTCCGGATCGATCCGGCTGAGCAGGTGCAGCAGTACCAGGCTATGCGACTGAAAAGAGGAGGTCGTGAAGTAGCTTTTGCCCTGGTCGCGGTAGGCTTCCAGCTGGCGGCGCAGTTCTTCGATTTGCATATAAGCAAAAGTAAGGCATGCCCAGCAAAGGAGGGCAGCGCCCTCCCTACAAACAATTGGGCCTCCTGGCCTTTTAAAAAGCCGTAATGGAAAAATCAAAAACCCGCTGGTCTCTTCTACAAAGCCCTCAGGGGCGCCTTTGGCTTCTGCTGGGGCTCAGCTTACTGGCCCTGCTGGGCGAGCAGTGGGCACCGGGTTTTAGCCGCCCGGTGCTCTACAGCCTGCTGGGCGTGGGCCTGCTTACCGTAGGGCTGGGCCACGGGGCCATGGACCAGATCACCACCGCCCGGGCCCGACAGCTACCTTTAGGCGCCTTCATAGGCCTCTACCTGGGCGTGATGGCGCTTATGGCCCTTTTCTGGTGGCTATGGGCCTACGGAGCGTTGGTGGTTTTTTTGCTTTACTCGGCCCTGCACTTTGGGGAAACCGACCTCCGCAGCATGGGGCCGCACCACTGGGGCTGGCACCTCCTCTGGGGCAGCCTCCTCCTGCTTATGATCCTGAGCGGCCATGCCGACGCCCTGGCGCCACTCTGGCCCGCCCTTACCGGGTATTCCCTCCCGGCGGGGCCCTATCAAACCCTGGCCTGGGGCGCCGCGGGCGGTGGCCTGCTGCTGGCGCTTTACCTGCGCGAAAAACGCCTGGCGGGGCTTACCGCCCTGCTGGTATTGGGCTACGGTTTGCCCTTACTCATGGCCTTTGGCTTGTATTTTATCGGGCAGCACAGCGTCCAGGGTTGGCTCGACCTGCACCGCTCGCTCCGGCGCAGCCACCGGGCGCTTCTGCGCGAGGCCGCGCCCTACACCCTGGGCGCTTGGCTGGGCCTGGCCGGGGCCTTGTACTGGAGTGGCGGCGCCCTGGCGCAGTACACGGCCGCCCTCTTTGTCTTCATCTCCTGCGTAAGCCTGCCCCACGTGGTCCTGATGGCCGCTTTTTACCGGGGGCGCTGATGGGCTACGCCCCCCACACCGGACATAGTAGGCGGCCTGGCGGCCAAATGGGGTAGCGCGCCGCCGGTGGCCGGGAAGGTCACATTTGGCCGGCAGGCCTAAAAAAAAGCGCCCCCCGAAGGAGACGCTTTAAGAACAAGATCGAGACGGGCCGCCCGCTTTAATCTTCGCGGGCGTAGCGGCGCTGGAAGCGGCGATTGAAACGCTCCAGCAGCAAGTACAGCACCGGTACGATGATGAGGGTAAGGAAGGTGGCGAACACCAGGCCAAAGATGACGGTCCAGGCCATGGGACTCCAGAAGATGGCATTATCGCCGCCAAAGAAGATGTTGGGATCATAATTCTGGAGCAGGCCAAAGAAGTCGATGTTAAGCCCCACGGCCAAGGGCATCAGGCCCAGTACGGTGGTGATGGCGGTGAGGAGTACGGGGCGGAGGCGGGTCATACCGCCGGCTTCGATGGCCGCGCGCAGGTCTTCATCGTCCATCTGGTAGTCGTTTTCGAGGCCTTTTTTGTCGCGAAGCCGGGCCCGGCTGAGCTCGATAAAGTCGATGAGGACGATACCGTTATTGACCACGATGCCGGCCAGGGACACGATGCCGATACCGGTCATGATGACCACAAACTTCATCTGGAAAATACCCAGCCCCAGGAATACCCCGATGGTGCTGAGCAAGACGGTGAGGATGATGATGAAGGGCTTGCTGGCCGAATTGAACTGAGAAACGAGGATAATGGTGATGAGGGCCACGGCAATGAGCAGGGCGGTGACGAGGAACTCAAAGCTCTCCTGCTGCTCCTGCTGCTGGCCGGTGAAGGCGAGGTCGTAACCGTCGGGCAGGTTAAAATCGGTGATGGCCTGCTTGATGGCGTTATTGACCTCGGTGGGGTTAAAGCCTTCTACCACATTGGAATAAACGGTGATGACGCGCTCGCCGTCCTTGCGCTTGATGCTGTTGTAAGAGTTGCGGAACTCATAATCGGCTACGGCAGAGATGGGCACCTGTACGATGCGGCCGGTGGCCTGGGAGCGGAAGGTGATCAGCTGGTTCATGAGGCTACTGATATCGTAGCGGTACTGCTCATCCAGGCGTACCTCGATGGGGTACTCATCTTCTCCTTCCTTGTATTTACTGGCTTCGGTGCCGTACAGGGCGGTGCGCATGGCGAGGGCCACTTGCTGGGTGCTTACGCCCAGGCGGCGGGCGCGCTCCCGGTCTATCTGAATAAGCATCTCGGGCTTATTGGTCTCCAGGTCTAGCTGCAGTCCTTCGATGCCTTTAATGTTGGCCCCCTGGATATCCGCTTTAAGGTCTTCCGCCAGGGAGATGAGCTGGGTGAGCTCGTCTCCGGCGATTTCGATGTTGATATCGCGCCCTACGGGTGGTCCGTTGCGCTCCTTTTCTACGGAAATATCCACTCCGGGGAGCCAATTGACGAGGTCTTCGGTTACTTTGCGCTGGATATCGGTGGTGGCTACGCCTTTGCGAAACTGGTAGTCTACAAAGGCTACGGTGATGCGGGCCCGGTTGGGGGTGTTTTGAGCGCCGGCGCCAAAGTCGTTTTGGCTGGCCGTTTCGGCCCCCACATTGGTAGCGATGCTTTCCACCATGTAGTCGTAAGGCTCGAGCAATTCATTGACCCGGCCTTCCACCCGGCGGGCTACGCTGTCGGTAGCTTTTACATCGGTACCGATGGGGAGCTCCACGAACACGTTGATGTAATTGGGCTCATTGACGGGGAAGAACACCACCTTGGGATTGGTACTGAAATAAAAGGCGATGGAAACAAAGACCAGCAGCACGGTACCAATGGCCAGAAGATAAGGCCGGATGCCCCCGAGCGCCCAGTGCAGGCTGCGCTTGTAAACCCGCTCCAGCCGGGGCAGGGCTTTTTTCTGAAAACGCACGCTGAGGGGTTCCAGGGCAAAAACAAAGAGGAGAATGCCCAGGGCGATAACCAACAGTAAGTTGCCGCCAAAGAACTGCCCCAGGGCCAGCAAGCCCGTGCCCAGGACGGCCAGCACGCCCGCCCAGATGAAGGTCTTGCGGTGGTTGCGCTTTTTATCCAGCTCTTGCTTACGGACAAACTGGGAGGCAATGACGGGATTGATCACCAGGGCCACGAAGAGGGAAGAAGCCAGCACGGTGATGAGGGTACGCGGGAGGTAGCCCATAAACTCTCCGATGGTGCTATCCCAGAATATAAGCGGGAAAAAGGCCGCCAGGGTGGTAGCGGTGGAGCTAATGATGGGCACGGCTATTTCGCCGGCACCCTGGCGGGCCGCCTCCCAGGCGGACTTTTGCTCCTCCGCGTAAAGCCGGTAGATGTTTTCGATGGTCACGATGGCATTATCTACCAGCATCCCCAGGGCCAGGATGAGGGCAAAGAGGACGATGAAGTTAAGGGTAATGCCAAAGGCACTGAGCAGCAAAAAGCTGATGAACATGGAGAAGGGGATGCTCAGCCCCACGAAGGTGGCGTTGCGAATGCCCAGGAAAAAAAGTAGTACCAGGGTAACGAGGATCACCCCGGAAATAATGGAGTTTTCCAGGTTGGCTATCTGGCTGCGGGTTTGCTCGCTTTGGTCGTTGGTAATGGTAACCCGGAGGTCCTGGGGTAGGTAATCGCCCTGGGATTCCTGGAGGATGGCATTGATCTTATCGGTGGCCTCGAGGAGGTTTTCGCCCCCTTTTTTGATCACGTTGAGCGATACCACCTGTTCATTGTCCAGCCGGGCAAAGCTCTCTACCTCTTTGTAGGCAAATTTAACCTGGGCCACGTCTTTGAGGTACACGATATTGTCGTTTTCGTGCTTCACCACGATGTTGCGGATCTCATCCATGGACTCGAATTCCGCATCGGTACGGATGGAGCGGCGGGTTTTACCCAGGAGGATCTCGCCAGCGCCTATGTTGACATTTTCCTGGGCCACGGCCCGTTGAATATCATTAAAACTGAGCTGATTGGCCTTGAGGGCGGGCAGCTTCACGTTGATCTGCACCTCTTTTTCCTTATCGCCGGTGAGGGTGACATCGGAAATTTCAGAGAGCTCTTCTATATTTTCCTGGAGCTTCTCGGAGTAATCTACCAGCTCATCGATGGAATAATCGCCGGAGAGGTTGATGTTGAGGATGGGGATGCGGCTCAGGTCAATGTCCTGCACCCGGGGGTCGTTTTCCAGGTCATCGGGCAGTTCGCTTTGGGCGCGGTCCACGGCGTCTTTTACATCCTGGAGTGCCTTCTGGGTATCGACATCGATGTTGAATTCCACATTGATAATGGACACGTCCTGAACGGACTCCGAGCGGAGCTCTTTGATGCCATCGATGCTTTCGATCTCATTTTCCAGGGGCCGGGTAATGAGGTTCTCGATGTCGGTAGGCGTGTTTCCGGCGTAAGGCGTTTGCACGTAGATAAGGGGAAACACGATCTCCGGGAAGCTTTCCTTGGGCATGGTCTGGTAGGAGTACACCCCAAAGAGGATGAGCAGGCCGGAAAGGATAAATACGCTGATCTTATTGCGCAGGGCCAGCGTAGTGAGGAAAAAATCGCGGGTTTTAGAAGAAGCCATGGGTGCTGCTTTTAAGGAGAAGAGTAGGTTTTAGCGGCCCGGAAGAGCTACGAGGTCCCCGTTTGATAATTGGTTAAAGCCGGAGCTCACCACCTGGGTACCAGGCTTAAGGCCACTGAGGATCTCAGATTTATTGCCAAAAGAGCGGCCTCTTTCCACGTACACCTTTTCGGCTACGGGTTTACCGTCCCTTTGCTGCACGGCGAAGAGGTAGGGGCCTTTCAAATCGCGTTGTACGGCCATGGCGGGCACCACCAGGGCTTGGGGATTGCGATAATCCCGCACTTTCATCTGCGCCAGCAGATTGGGCTTAAGCCGCTGACTATTGGTGGCCAGGTTTACCCGCACCATAAAGCTGCGGTTGGCCGGATTGATGTACTGGCTCACAAAGGTGACCGGCTGGCGCTGAGTAATGCCCAGCGCGGGTACGCTTACTGCTACGGTATCGCCTACATCCACGTCTTCCAGGTAGCCCTCGGAGAGTTCTGCTTCCACGTAGAGGTGGGCCAGGTCTATCACCCTTACCACGGGCTGTCCCATGGCGAGGAATTCGCCCACGTTTACCTGAATATTATCTACCTTCCCGGTTACGGGCGCTTTGATGAAGGTGTTCCCGTAGCGGGAGCGCAGCTGTTCCAGGCGGCTTTGGGCGCTCTGGTAGTTGGTTTTGGACTGGAGATACTGAATCTCGGAACCTATGCTGTCTTTCCAGAGGCTGGCGCGGCGTTCATAAGTGGTTTTGGCCAGCTCAAAAGCCGCCTGGGCTTCCTGCAGCTGGTTGCGCAGCGCATCGTTTTTGAGCTGCACCAGCACGTCGCCTTTTTGCACCATTTGTCCTTCCTCAGCGGGGATGGCTTCTACCCGGCCGGTACTCTCCGCGCTCAGGAGTACATTTTCTTCGCTTTTAATGGTTCCCGTAAGCTTCACGAAGTGATCAAAGGGCTGCGGCCGCACCGTTTTGGTCTGAACGGGGATAACCTTTTGCTGGCGCGCCACCGTATCCAGTCGTTTGATATCGGCCCGGAGATCGCTTATTTCTTTTTTTAAATCCTTGAGGGTCTGTTCCTTTTCGGCCAGGGTCTCTTTTTTGGCGGAGAGCCCATCGTTTTGTCCGGCAGAATTGCAGGCGCCCAGGAAGCCGATTAGGGCCAGGAGGAGCAATGCTTTTGGGAACGGGGCGTATAGGGCGGAGGGCATGAGGGAGGCTATTTTCATGGTTATTTGCCTAAGGCGTTTTCGAGTTCTTCTTTGGCGTTGAGCAGCGCCCGGGTGGCATTGAGATAAGAGCGCTGGGTTTCTAAAAACTGGTTTTGGGCCTGGGTAAGCTCCAGGCTGCTGCTGATGCCTTCTTGGTATTTGCGGAGGGTTTTATCGCGAATGCTGCGGCTCAGGTTCACGTTTTGCTGCTGGTTGCGGTAGTTGTCCAGCGCCTGCCGGTAGTCCGAAAGGGCTTGTTGGTACTGCAGCTTAAGTTGGCTGGTGGTTTGCTCTTTGGCCACGGCCACCCGTTCCAGGTCCAGTTTGGCCTCTTGCACCAGCGCCGGCCGGGAGAGGCCCTGCAGGATGTTCCAGTTGAGCGATACCCCGAAGGTGGTATTGGGGATCCAGCGGGCGTCAAAGTTGAAGGTCTCCTCAAAGTCATTGCTAAAGCGGGATTGCCCGTGGTTGATCACCCCGTTGAGCGTGGGGTACCACTTGGCTTTTTGGTTTTTTACCTGCAGGATAGCGCCCCTTTCCTGGGAGCGCAGCGCACGGTAGTCTATGTGGTCTTGGTAGCGAAAAGTATCGGCCAGCAGCAAGGCTTTGTTGTTGCCGGGGTTTACCACGGTGGCCAGGTCGTCGGTGAGGCGCAGGGGGGTGGTCAGCGGCAGGCCCAGGTTAAACTTGAGGAGCTGCCGGGCCAGGCGGGTTTGGCGCCGGGCATTTTGAAGGCTGTTTTGGAGGTTGTTTACCAGCAATTCCAGTTGGTCGGCGTCTTGCTCTTCCACGAAGCCTTTTTCGTAGAGTTGGCGGGTTTCCCGCAGGTTTTTACGGAGATTTTCCAAGTTGTCTTCCAGCACTTTCTCCGTTTCCTGGGCTATCAGCACGCCGTAATAAGACTGGGCGGCGTTCTTGCGGGCATCTATTTCGGTGCTTTCTTTTTCCAGGCGGCGCGTTTCTTTCAGCACCCGGGTGGCCTGCAGCGCCACAAAGTAAGAAGCATCCACCAGCAGCTGGTTGAGCTGCAGATTGGCCGTATTCTGGTGGGCCACCCCAAAGGCCAGCGTCACGAATTCGTCTTCGGGCGCCGTGGGGTCTACAAACTGGGCCGGCACGGGCTGCTCGCGGATCTGCGCATTGTAGCTATACCCAAAGGAGCCGGCTATTTGGGGCAGTCCGCGGGCGGCCGTTTGGCGGATGGTTTGCCGCGCTTTTTGCACCTCCAGCTGGGCCTGCTGCACCGAGTAGGCATGCTGGGCGGCGTAGTCTTGCGCCTGCTGGAGCGAAAAAGGCCGTGCTTCCTTTTCCACGGGCTGGGCGGTGAGGGCTGTCGCCCAAAGGAGGGTCATCAGACCGAGGATATGTCTCATGCTTGGGTTTGTTTTTCGTTTTCGAGGATGGCTTCCATCACGGCTAAACCCCGCGGAGTGGCCATGCCCCGGAGGTGATAAATGAGAATTTCGCGGGTAATTTCCCGGAAGCTGTACTGCTCAAAAATGGGATCGCGGTGCTGCGCCAAGTGGGTCATGCGCACGTAATAAAAGGTAATGATGATCTCTTCATCGAGCTCCGGCCGGTAAAGCCCTTCCGCCTTGCCCCGCTTTATGTTGCGGCGCATCCGTTCAAAGATGGACGCCCGCCGCTTTTCGTTGAGCCACTGCAGTATCTCGGGATAGTACTTCTGGAGCTGAAACTGCATGCTGTGGTTGTGCTGCTCGGCGTGGTGGCACATCATTTTATCTACCCGAAAGGCTACTTCAATGGCGTTTTCCCCCGCGCCCATGGCTTCATCCAGGTGCTCTTCTATCTGGTGGAAGATAAACTGCACCGTGCGCTGCACCAGCTCTTTTTTATTGCTGATGTGGTTGTAGAGCGTTTTCTTGCTTACGCCCAGCTCGGTTGCCAGGTCGTCCATGGTTACCGATCGGAGTCCGAAGCGGGTAAACATCTCAAAAGCCTGGGCCAGAATTTGATTTTCGAC